>DASQMG010000077.1:0-7170 GCA_035645595.1 Flavisolibacter sp.
ATATAAAGTAGATGTAAACAATGAGATTGCTTTAGCTATTCCAACGGATTTTAAGGATTCAATACAGGCACACGCAAACTTTTTCTCCCAACACTACAGCACATTAGATTCTATACCACATAAATCATTCGCAAAGCCGTCGTCATTAAGCTTCCTGCCTAATTGGTTGTTTGCCTACCATTATCCTAACAATGTAAATAAAATGGGTGTTCCAATTGCCGGTTGCACTGATTTATATTGCAGCCGACTTGCTATACCTGTTTTCCCTACACCTTTTTACGAGACCCTTCTTGGTGCTGTCCTATTCCTGATCCTTTGGGCGGTTAGAAAGAGATTTACAGTGATAGGTTCCGTCTTTTGCCTGTATCTTATTTTAAATGGTCTGGAACGTTTCCTGATTGAAAAAATAAGAGTGAATAACCTGATGAACTTTTTTGGCTTTAGGCCTACTCAGGCCGAAGTGATCGCCGTTGGACTAATGGTAACCGGAGTAGCAGGTTGGATCTTTCTTTGGCAAAAGAACCAGGCCAGCCTCAGAAAGGTGTGAATAACTCTCATAAGCATTTTCACTTAGTCTTACCAAATCCTTTACTGTAAGGCTATAGGTTAAATATAGTGTAGTACAATTTTTGTATAAAAGAATTGTCATGAACGGCTATGAGGTTTGCCGTTTACAATTTACTTTTGCAGATAGACTTACGCGGTATTAACTTATTCATTGCATTTTTCTGTAACTGGATTTTGTCATTTATTTATTCATTTAACAATCAAGGAATTAAATTATGAGGCAGCTCAAAATTGCTACCCAGATCACTAATCGTGATTCTCAGGCTGTAGAAAAGTATCTTCAGGAAATTTCGAAAATCCCAATGATCAACCCTGAAGAAGAAACTACACTGGCTCAGCGAATCAAGATGGGCGATCAAAGGGCATTAGACAAATTGGTTCAGGCCAACCTTCGTTTTGTAGTGTCGGTAGCAAAACAATATCAACACCAGGGATTATCACTCAGCGACTTAATCAACGAGGGAAATCTTGGTTTGATTAAAGCTGCTCAACGTTTTGATGAAACCAAAGGTTTTAAATTCATTTCTTACGCTGTTTGGTGGATTCGTCAATCAATTCTGCAGGCGTTGGCAGAACAAGGCCGTTTGGTGCGGTTACCACAAAATAAAATCGGTACGTATAACAAGGCCAACAAAGCCTACATGGCATTTGAGCAGGAGCATGAAAGAGAACCATCAACGGAGGAATTGGCGGACATTCTGGAAATGAGCGAAACAGAAATTAATAATATTTTCCAAAGCAACACCCGTCACACATCGTTAGATGCGCCGGTTCACGAAGCAGAAGATGTGGCTATGGGCGATTTGCTGGAGGGAAGCGATGATACGGATGAAGACGTGATGAAAGATTCATTGCGTAATGAAATTCGCCGCGTGTTAAAATCACTCTCGCCAAGAGAAGCGGAAATTGTGAATGCCTATTTTGGTTTGGATGGTGAAAATGGAACTACGATAGAGCAGATTGGCCAGAAATATGATTTAACCAAAGAGAGAATTCGCCAGATAAAAGAAAGAGCGATCAAGCGGTTGCAAAAAGCCCGTTACAGCAGCGCATTGAAAGCATATTTAGGATAAAAATTTCAAAGTTTTTAAAGCTTACTTTTTAAATAGCCCTTTTCATTAGGAAAAGGGCTATTTGTTTTTATAACCAGCAATCGTAAACCGATCTAAACGAGACTAATTGGTAAGAAACGAATCTATTAATTCTTCCTTTTTTGCTTCAGCTTCATATCTCTTTAACTGGATATAGAACAGAGCGGATATTACGAGGCCTGCGATAAGCGACATTTCATTAGGGGTAGCCATAGCAAAATTTTTAATGATTCGGGTAAGCGGCTTTCCTTTAAGGTTTATGGAATCTAAGAAAACAAAATATTTGCCAGTCCTGTTTTATCTTAACAATTAGGGTATTTGTACCTGCCTTTTTGTTAGACAACCATTCCTGTCATTTTGCTGCAAACCTTTAACTTCGCGGCTATGACAACAGAATATTTGAAAGATATGAGGGACCGTTTGCTTGTCCTGAGGAGGTTTCTTTGACGTTGAGAATCGCCTTGATAAGATAAGTAATGACAAGCAACTTACACTTTCCCCAGGCTTCTGGGATGATAACGACCGTGCCACTGCCATTTTAAAAGAAACAAAGCTGAATGAGTACTGGGTAAACCTTTACAATGGAGTAGACGCTGCTATTGAAGATTTTGCCGTGCTGTTTGAGTTTTGGAAAGAAGGCGAAGGGACTGAGGAAGACGTAAAAGCCGCTTATGAAAAAGCTGTGCTAGCTATCGAAGAAGCTGAATTTAAAAGCACGTTAAATCAGCCTGAAGATGAACTCACCGCAGTTTTACAAATTAATTCCGGCGCTGGTGGCACCGAAAGTCAGGATTGGGCAGAGATGCTCGCCCGCATGTACCGCATGTATGGCGAAAAGCAAGGTTGGAAAGTTGATATATTGGATTGGGTTGATGGCGATGGCGCTGGTATAAAAACATGCACGATACAATTTGATGGTGCTTTTGCTTATGGCTTTTTAAAAGCCGAAAGTGGCGTGCATCGCCTGGTCCGTATTTCTCCCTTTGATTCCAATGCACGACGGCATACCTCCTTTTGCTCGGTTTTTGTTTACCCTTTAGTAGATGAAACTATTGACATTGAGATAAAACCGGCGGACGTAAAAATGGAAACGTCGCGCAGCGGTGGCGCTGGTGGGCAAAATGTAAATAAGGTAGAAACAAAAGTCCAGTTAACGCACATCCCCACGGGAATAGTAGTAGTATGCCAACAGGACAGGTCGCAATTGGGCAACCGTGAAAGAGCTATGGAAATGTTGCGAAGCCGCCTGTTTGAACTGGAATTGCGCAAACGCAACGAGGCTAAAGATGCTGTTAACAGTAACAAGAAGAAGATAGAGTGGGGCTCGCAAATCCGGAGCTATGTTTTCCATCCTTATAAAATGATTAAAGACCATCGCACCGATTATGAAGTTGGTAATGTTGGACCGGTGATGGACGGCGACCTGGATGGTTTTATCAAAGCATATCTAATGATGGAGAAAGAACAGGAAGCCTAATTTAACAGCCATTCCGAATGAAAATTTATTTAGGATAACAATAAATATCCCGCCGATCCTGTGGAAACCGGCGTAAATAAGCTACGCTGAACCACATCCTGAAAGACTCAGGGTGACATATGTCAACAACTATTATTACAAGCCTAAAACATAATTATGAGCCTGGGTACATTTTCATATCCCCTACCTGCTAACGAACCTGTACTTAGTTACGCACCGGGTTCGCCTGAGCGAACATCGCTTAAGAAAACATTAACCGAGTTAAAGAACGCGCAGGTTGACGTGCCAATGTATATTGGTGAGGATGAAGTAAGAACTGGCAACCTTTCTGCCATCAATCCGCCCCATGAAAAAAATTTCGTTCTTGGCCACTATCATGAGGGGGACGAAAGTCATGTGCGTAAAGCTATTGATGCAGCGTTGGAAGCTAAGGACGCGTGGGTTAATATGGCTTGGGAGGACCGTGCGGGCATCTTTTTAAAAGCAGCTGATTTAATTGCCACAAAGTATCGTTACCACATGAACGGTACTACTATGCTTGGACAAAGCAAGAGTGTTTATCAGGCGGAGATAGACAGTGCATGTGAACTGATCGACTTCCTCCGGTTCAACGTTCACTTTTTAAGTGAAATTTACAGGCAGCAGCCTATCAGCGCAACGGGTATGCATAACCGCATGGAGTGGCGACCGCTTGAAGGTTTTGTGTTAGCTATTACTCCTTTCAACTTTACAGCTATTGCGGCCAACCTGCCAACTAGTGCCGCCTTATGCGGAAACGTGGTCGTGTGGAAACCGGCACATACGCAAGTATATTCGGCGCAAATGTTTATGCGCGTCTTGAAAGAGGCCGGCTTGCCCGGTGGCGTTATCAACTTGGTTTATGTAGATGGTCCAACATTAGGTAACGTATGTTTTTCGCACCGCGATTTTGCAGGTGTGCATTTTACTGGCTCAACAGGGGTGTTTAACCAGATGTGGAAGACGATCGGCGAAAACGTCGGCAGCTATAAGAGCTATCCACGTATTGTTGGGGAAACAGGGGGTAAAGATTTTATTATCGCACATAGTTCTGCCGATCCCCAAGTTGTAGCCACTGCTTTGCTCCGGGGTGCTTTTGAATACCAAGGCCAAAAATGCTCTGCGGCCAGCCGTGCATACCTTCCGTCTAACATGGCAGATGAAGTAAAACAATTGCTGATTGAAGGTGTCAATTCATTCAAGGTAGGGAGTGTAGAAAATTTGGACAACTTCATCAATGCCGTTATTGATGAAAAAAGTTTTGATAAAATTGCTAAGTATATTGATGACGCAAAGCTGACTTCTGAAGCAAGCATCTTGGTCGGTGGAACTCACGACAAAACGGAAGGCTATTTTATTCACCCAACCATTATAGAAACAAAAGACCCAAAATATATAACGATGTGTGAAGAAATCTTCGGCCCCGTGCTCACAATATATGTTTATGAAGCTGATAAATATGGAGAGACTCTTCATCTTGTTGATGAAACATCGCCTTATGCTTTAACCGGTGCTGTTATTGCCCGTGACCGTCCTGCCATCGAATTAGCGACAGAACGTTTGCGTAATGCTGCGGGTAACTTTTATGTTAACGACAAACCATCGGGAGCAGTTGTAGGCCAGCAACCTTTTGGTGGTGCAAGAGGCAGTGGTACTAATGATAAGGCAGGGTCCATGATAAATCTTTACCGTTGGCTAAGTGCAAGAACCATAAAAGAAACGTACGTTCCTGCAACGGATTATCGTTATCCTTTTATGAGAGGCGAAAGTGAAGGGATCTGATTTAAGACATTTTGTCGCCGCAAGAAGTTGCGGCCTTTTTTTTGCATACATGCAAAAAAAAATCGCATGAAGAAAATCGGTATAGTTGTTCTGGCCTTAGTAGTAAACACATCATTGCTAATCGCGCAGGATGCGAAGTTGGGCGTCAAGGGAGGAGTAAATTTATCAAAGTTAACCAACCAAGGAAGCAGTAATCCCGATTGGCGTGTAGGATTTAACCTGGGGTTGTTGTCTCATATTCACCTGACTCCCGCTTTCTCGCTGCAACCTGAGGTGATGTATTCCAGCCAGGGGGCAAAATATGACATTGGAAATAGCAGTGATTATAAATTGAAGCTTAATTACATTGATATACCCGTTTTGTTGCAGTATAATTTCGACAACGGGTTTCGTCTGCAGGGGGGGCCACAAATAGGTTTTCTAATAGATGTTAGCGACAAATTAGGCAATGCCGAACCAAACCTTGTCACTAAAGATGATTATAAGACGATTGATATTTCCCTGCCATTAGGCTTAAGTTATTTGGGATATTCTGGATTTGGTGTTGACGCCAGATATAATCTTGGGTTAACCAATGTTGTTGAGGGGAGTACAACAAACATCCGTAACAGTGTTTTCCAGTTGGGTGTATTTTATTTGTTTGATCATAAGCACAAAGCAAGATCGAAATAATACACAGCAATAGTTGTGTAGAATTCCCCAGTTTTTTGTCGGCCCCGTATTTGTATGAAGAGGGGCAACCATAAATTTTTATAACATATGAAAAAGATCAGTTTTATTGCTTTAGCCTTATGTGGGAGTGTGGCCGTGTTTGCTCAGGAAACTCAACCACAGTTAAGAACACCAATGGCATCGACAACCCGGTTTGGCGTAAGAGGTGGCATTAACCTAGCGAACCTGAAATTTAGCGAAGAAGCCAGTGGTACCGAAACAAATTCGCAAACCTCCTTTGTTGCAGGTGTACTTGCCAACATTCCTATCTCCGGGATGTTTAAATTTCAGCCTGAGATAAACTATAGCTCGCAAGGTGCTAAAATAAAAGGTAGTGGAGTTAGCGCAGAGCAAGATTTAGGATACATTAATGTTCCGCTTAATTTTCAGTTGCAAACAGCTAGCGGCTTCTTTGTTCAAACAGGACCGCAGGTTGGCTATTTGTTATCTGCGAAAGCAAAAGGCACCGTTGGAGGCACAACATCTGAAGAAGATAACAAGGAAGAATTTGATAAAATCGATCTTTCCTGGAGTGCAGGTTTGGGTTATCTGTCAAGAATTGGCTTAGGTATTGACCTTCGCTACAACTATGGTATTGCAAATATTATCGAAGATAATACCGCAGGGGTTGGAACGGTAAAAAACAGGGTAGCACAAATCAGTTTGGTTTATCACTTTGGTGCAGCGAAATAAGCGTTTTTAATAAAATAAAAAGCCCCCAGCGCAAGTGGGGGCTTTTTATTTTGTGCAAATCATTCAACAACTTTGTAAGTGCAGAATCCTATTTTTATTAAAATTTCCCCTTTTGAAGTCTGTTATCACTGCTGAACAAATCAACCTCACTATAAAACGAATGGCACATCAGGTGCTTGAAAATCATATACACCTTCATAATACAGTTCTTATTGGGCTTCAGCCCCGTGGTATCTTCCTATCCGATAGAATTGTAAAAGAAGTTAGGTCGGTTAATGATGTACCGGCTCTGCAATATGGTAAGCTGGACATTACCTTTTATCGTGACGATGTGCGAAAAGAATTACACATGCCTAATCAAACCGACATTAAATTTTCAATTGAAGAAAAAAATGTACTGTTGATAGATGACGTTTTGTACACGGGTCGCACCATACGTGCAGCCCTCGATGCATTAATGGATTTTGGCCGGCCATCTAAAGTAGAGCTTATGGTGTTAATTGATAGAAGATATAGTAGGCAGTTGCCTATTCAGCCGGATTATGTTGGTAAGGCAATTGACTCTATTATCACGCAACGGGTAAAAGTACTATGGAGTGAAAGAGATGGGAAGGACGAAGTGGTGCTGATTTAAAAATGGGACTTTCCAGGCGCCACCGCCTAAGCGGATTGAGCAAATTTTTTTACTTACTTTTTCCCCCAACGTGGGAAGCGCTGTGTCTCCTGTCATTTGTATGTAATTTACTCTGTATGGTTAGGTATTTTGAAATAGGAAGTTTAGATAAGTTGAGTGGGAACAACTAGGAACAGTTAAATGCGCTACATCTGCAG
>DASQMG010000078.1:0-19734 GCA_035645595.1 Flavisolibacter sp.
GTATTGAATATGCCGGTGGTGTTGGAGTATAAAGCCTGATAGCCCTGTGCAGTATTGTTGTAACCTGTTGTATTGGAAAACATGGAATACGCACCCTGAGATGTATTTTGACTGCCGGTACTGTTATTAAGCAAAGAAAAATAACCATGTGTACTGTTCTCATTGCCGCCGACATTCAGCCGCATTGATCCCATACCTGTAGCCGTATTAAAGCTACCCGTTATATTACCGAACATAGACCCTCTTCCTGTGGCTGTATTGCCTGATCCGGTGGAGTTGCGAACCAAACTCGCAAAACCAACAGAAGTGTTTTCCTGGCCGGTGGTATTTTGGACCAAGGCATTGACACCAACTGCCGTGTTGAAAAAACCGGTGGTGTTATAAGCCAATGAAAACGTACCATAGGCTGTGTTCTGGTAGCCTGTTGTATTACTGACCAAGGAACTGTCTCCCATTGCGGTATTGTAAAACCCCGTGGTATTGAGCGAAAGGGCTGCATGGCCAACGGCTGTATTATTAAAACCGGTAGTATTGGAACGTAAAGCTTCAGCTCCATGCGCTGTATTAAAGTTGCCGGTAGTATTGAAGCGTAAAGCCCGATATCCGGTAGCTGTATTATTAATACCCGTAGTATTGGACTCTAAGGCCTCTACACCCGTCCCCGTGTTAGTTTGTGCCTGTAGCGCCTGGGTAGAAAGTAAGGTAATAGAAAGAGAGGCGGTAAAAAAACAAAAAGTTCCTTTTCTCATCATTGTTAGTTTTGAAGTTATAAATGATCGTGTAAAAACAGCTTTAGGGTAAGGGGGCAATGATAGCTTCCAAAAGGCGCAGGTGCTTCTAACAGAGTTCAATCAGTAGCATCAGTGGGTAACGAAAGAGAGGATAGCAGCGCTAACCTAAGATACATATTTATTTTATTCACTAAGTGTTTTTTACCAAATATGCTCGCCTCTAAACGGCAGTGGTTCTATCTTCCTTCTGCCCTTTAAGGTGGGCCTTTGGAAAACGCCTGCGTGGCCTAAGGGAAGAAAAAGGCCTCACCCAACTTCATCTGAAACTTCAGCCTGGCATCAACCGAACAGAAATCTCTCGCATTGAAAAGGGCCTGAAGAATATAGTGTTTATGACAATCGTGAGTTGGCAATTGCATTACATATAGAGCTTGCTACCTTCTTTAAAAAGTAATTGTAGATTTGTATCAGATATCACAAAATTTGGGTCAGGTTTGGGCCATAAAACATTAGATGCAGGAGTGTAAAGCTGCTAAAAGTCAAGCTGGTACTACATTGTGCTACTTTCTATCAGCTTGCATGGCATGCAAGAGGTCGTCGGTTCGACCCCGATATCCTCCACCTTAGCGGACAACTCTAAATTTTTAAAGGATTGTCCTTTTTCCTTTCCTTTGGAACCCTTGTCTATGGCGGTTATCAGAAGAACAGCACTATTAATTTTAGTGGTTCGACATTTTTTTTCTGCAACTACCAGCTTTTCCGGAAAGATCGAACCAATTACTTCTCTTTTCACATGTACAGAGCCTGCTTTATAGAAGCCTGGCAGGTCTTTTAAGAGGTGAATTCCCTTCTTTAGGAACTGCTCAAAGGCAGTACTAGAGCTGCTATGATCACTTAGTTCGCTTCTTAGTTTTGATAGCTCTGTTGTAAACCTTGCCTTGCTTCTGCTAAAGGTTTCGATGTCTATTACACGGTCTGCCAGATCATCTTCGGTGTTCTTAAGTCGCTGTTCAAATTGATGGATTTCCTCCTGAATCTTAGATAAGGGCCGCCTGCTTTTCTCTTGTCCACTTAGCAGTTTTCTTACCATCTTTTCATAAAGCTTGGTTGCCTCAGTATTTACTTTTAGTTCACCCAGTAGTGCTTCTATCTTCTGATGTGTTTCTTCTGCCCGGATGCGGTCCTTTCCGCAGTGATTGCAGTGGTAGTAGTGGTGCCTGACTCCGTTTCTTCCTTTGGAGGCACTACCTGTTAGGTTCCTGTTACAATGGGAACAAAGAAGATGGCCCCGAAGGTGCAGTTCCTCTTTAAAGGCCTGCACCACTGAGATGTTCTTTTTTAAGATATGACACTGGATTGCTCTTTGTGTCCGATCAAAGGTTTGTTCATCAATAAGTGGCTCATGGATCCCTTTTACGTAGTAGCCGCCTTCTTTTGTTTTAACCCAGATCTTTGAAATATATACAGGGTTGCGGGCTATATCGGAGAAGCTGCTGGGTTGTATTCTGATTCCTTTTTTCTTTAGTCCAAGGCGTATCTCGGAAGCTGACTTTCCGTTGGCTAATTGAGTGAAGATGGTCTTTACTGTTTCTGCTTTTTCGTTAGGAACAATGATGGGTTTATTCCCCTCGTCCCTAGAGTTACGATACCCATAAGGAGCCAGGTTCTGCCATCTACCAGATGCCTTGCCTGCTCTCACGCCTTCGGTGATCTTAATCGACCTGCGTTTGTTATCAATATCAGGAAGGGCTAAGTAAACTGAGAGAATCATCAGGTTTTCAGGAACAGTGAGGTCAAGGGGTTGATCGATGGCCTGCACTTCCACGCCAAGGTTCTTTAGCTGCTCAATCATGGAAAAGGATTCGGTCAGATTGCGGGAGAACCGGTCCCAGGTAGTGATAAGCAGTAAGTCTACCTTACCCTTGTTTTGCTTTAGATAGATCAGCAGCTTTTTAAACTCTGGGCGGTTAAAGTTCTTGGCGGAGTGGTCTTCTTTAAAGACATTTATTATAAGATAGTTTTCTTTTCTACAGTGCTCCGACAGCTTCTCTACCTGGATATCGAGGCTATAGCCCTTTGCTTGTTCATCGGAGCTTACTCTGGACATTAAAATAGCACGTTTCATTGGGCTTTGGTTTAGTGGCTGCTGATTACTTTTTGTAGTGGGTCAGCAGCCGGTTTCTGTACTTAATGTACAACTTACTTAGTTTATTAATTAGTTCTGGCTTTCTAAATCATTATAGGTTTCTACAGTGAGCTCGGCAAGCTTCCAGAGTAGCTCACTTATCATCTTTACCTCTTCGTCACTGTACTTTGCTTTTCCTTCATTTAAGATTCGTTTACATAGGATTGGATCTAACATTTTTGGTTCCCTTAAAAAGAGCTTCCTGCGATGTCAGGTAAGCCCCGGGGTGTGACCATGTGCCTGGGATCTCCAGTGCTGTTTGCGGCTAACTTGTTTGTTTGTTGTTTACGTTACTAGTTATTGATAGTTTGTTAATCACTTGTCTGCTTATAGTTTTATTTTCTCTGTGCTTTCATAGTAAACAGGATTTCCGTCCTGGGTGATCAGCTCAATTCGCTCATAGCCGCCTTTTACTATGATCTCTGTAAGTCTTGCCTCCAGTGATACTTTCTTTTTTCGGGTGATCTCCAACATGGTGATCCCAGAGCTATCATCAAAGTGCACCTTGATGCTCTTGGGGGAGGAGCTTCTTACCAGCTCGATCAGCTTCCATTCTTTCTCACTAAGTACCGTTTGCTTTACCGTGTCCTTCACATATGGCATGGAAACAAAGTAAGAGATGATCTCTTTTAACGATATGGACACGTGAGAGCTTTGATAGATGTCACTTAGTTCCGCCGTAACCGAAGCGCTCCCTTGACTCAGGGAATAGTAAGGATGATGGGCCCCGGTCCTGCTGACAAGCAGTCTTACCTCTCCTCTTACCGTCAGGGCATGGATAATGTAAAGGGCTAGCAGGGAAAAGGACAGGGTCTGCACTTCTAAGTGCCGGCTCAGGTATTCTTCCAGCAGTCTTTTTACCTTATCAGACCCCACCCCATAGCTTTTGCTTAAGACCTCTTCAATTTCTTTACGATGCCCCTTTAAGAGCTTAAGCATGCCCTTATGGTCAGGAGGGGAGAGCAGCTCACCCTTTAGGACCGCAATCTTTTCTTTCTCCATTCCAAAGTCCCGAAGCTCTTTTACTACCCTCAGCCACACCAGATCAAAAAAGGAGTACTTACGCCGCTTGCTGTCTTCATAGGCAGGAGGCATCAGGTCAACCCCCTCTGCCCAGTAGTTGATAATGCGGTGGTGGTTGTCTATAAAAGAAAGGGCCTCAGAGGTGTAATCCTTTTCAAAAAGGACGACGGCTCTATCAAGGGCCTGTTCAGGAATTTCCAGTATGTTGGGGAGTGCTTTCATAATTTACGATATTGTAAATATAAGCGGTCTGTGCCCAATTTCGAAGCTTTATTTTTGGGGCCTTGTGCCCCTATCGATGGGCACTAAGAGTGGGTATGCTGGGTAGGGGCAAAGAGGCTTTGGTAGTAGAGTCATAAGAGGATTATTTATATATATAAACGCTTGACAGATACTAATATATAGAGTTTTGTTATTTTCGGAAATAACAACTTGAGCATGGCAAAATGGGTTGTTATTTCCAAAAATAACAAGCAGGGAAAAATAGCCCGACTACATTATGATATAATATAATATCAAATGAAACTCAAAAAAAGAGGTTTGAAAATGGAGGAATTTGTTGTTATATAGCAGGGTGATACCAAAGGGCTGGCTATCAGGGAGGTGACGCTATATGACGCTATATACCGGCATATAGCGTTATATAACGTCATCTCCCCTGGAAAGGAGGCCATCTCAGAGGTACCAAGAATCAAAACCCTAAAACAAGAAAACCAGAAACTCAGAACCTATGAAAACCCTAAGCGAAAACTACACCTCCATCTGCCACTACTGCGGCGTTATTTTCAAAAATAACAGAAGTAGAGGCAAGCACTGCTCAGACCACCACCGCTCCCTCTATGGACTACATGGACCTATGATTAATCCTATGGTAAGAGATAGAGAAGGAGAGTACTTCAACGTAGACGAGTACCTAATGAACATCTATGAGCAAAGTAAAACCCTGGCTCCAATCGACGGGTGGTGGAGCGTTGGCTTCGGGGAAGAATCCCTCAATGATCTTTTTTCCTTCTATGGGCCTTTTCCAACTGGCGGCTACCTGTTAGTGCTTGGTAGTTATGTCATGAAAAAAGAAGAACTAATGCAGGATGAGCTGCGTACCTACTACTTTGTAAAACCCATCACACTCCTAACAGTGGAAGAAAAAGCAATGGGCGTGTTTTTAAGCACAGAAGGCAAAGAGTATATAAAATAGGACGCGATAGATAGATGATCTGCAAGAGCAAAGCCGTTAACCCTCTCCACTTTAGTTCAGATGATCATAGTAGCCCGCTAATCGATACGAGGCTTGCAGGTTGGCAAGGATTTGCCTTGCATTACCAATGGCGGGCTCCAGTAACCTTCTGATGATAGACGGCGTGGAAGGCGCAGTGGCCACCTCCTGCATCTGCTCAATATCGCTTTGTATTTCTAAAAAAGTTTCCGACATAGGGTTTCAATGTAGTGTATAAATTTAGTTGATGATAGTTCACGTCAAAGGAAGTGAAATATACATACGCATATAATTGTATATAGCGTCAAAATAATGATTAGTTGCCGAAAGCGTTTATCCATCAGTGTAAGTAAGTCTTGCGTACATTGCTCTATAGCTTCAATTATTTCCTCTTTGTCTTCCTTTACAAGATATTTTGTTTCAAGATCTTTCATGCTCCCTGGTTAACACCATAAATTTAGCCAATTGCTTACTTAAGTACTTGTTTTAGATTTTGAATGCCTTCTTCTTTTGAAGGACAGGCCTTTCATTAAAACTCGAAGTTTTCAATAGTGGAGCCATAAAAGTTAATAACCCCAATTTTTATGGCTCCACTAGGTATCTGCCTACCCACTTACTGCAACTATCCTAATTGTTTTCTTCCCAATACTTATAGAGTTCCCGCTCCGGTATATCGAGCAGTTCTGCCACGGCTATCTTGCTGATCTTTGGTTTTTCAGCTCTAATCTCTCTAACCTTTTGAGAGAGTTCTTTTTTACGGATGGGCTGAATCTTTTCTTCAAAGAGTTCTTCTGCTTTTTTTGCAATCTGCCGCCTGTCAAAACTAAGCATCACGCCTTCTTTTTCTGCTACACTTACTGCATAGTCACGTCGCTTGGTTTGGTTGCGAGCGCTACCGTACTTAGGATCGGCAATGATCTTTTCCAGCGTTTGGGCTTCCAGCTCAGGGGAACAGCGCTTTGTGATAAAATCCTGCAGGGTAAAGCCGTCCCTTTCGTCAATAACTTTTTTGTCTTCGTCATCGTCAAGGTCAATTGCATTTCTTCCATCTCTGCCTTATCTGCTTCGGTCACTCTCTTTATCTTACTTTCTTAAGGCCGTCTCTTTTTACTTTTACCAATGGCCCAGTACTTCTGCAAAGACCGACCCAAAATTAAATTCTTTTTGCTCTTTGGCTTTCTTCCAATTCGGGTCATCCAGGTACAAATGGGTATGTTCCATTCTAAAATATATATATATGCATCTGCACCAGCAGCCCCTAACCTTACACAGTGATGCATACTGCGGATTAAAAGCTCGTAGCTGGTGACACTCATAGTTCAAAATCTATTTTCAAAATGATAATCGGTGAATAATTAATGGCATTTCCAACTTGTTATAATCAAATATATCTATAAGTTGCACATCAATAATCCATGCACTATGAAAAATGTGATCTTAGAATTTGACCAATTTGTCCGTTCTGTTGAAATCAGCAAATCAGATGTTTTTACAGTGCTTTTAGGAGCCGGCGCTTCGGTGAATTCGGGTATTAAGTCCGCAAATGAATGTATATGGGAATGGAAGCGAGATATCTACTTAACAAAATCCTCGCACAACTATAAACTCAAATTAGATGATAGATCGGAACAAGTAAGGGCCACCATTCAAAAGTGGTTGGATAGCGAGAGTACCTATCCTGCTTTGGGACATACAGACGAATACTCAACTTACATTGAAAAATGTTATCCCATCGAAGATGACAGACGCAAATATTTTCAACGGCTGTGTCAGCAAAAAGAGCCTTCCGTTGGCTATAGATTGTTATGCCTGTTGTCGCAAGCAGGGATAGTAAAATCTGTATGGACAACCAATTTTGATGATTTAACACGAGATGCTGCCATTAAAACAGGAAATACAATTATAGACATTAGCCTTGATTCAGTTGAACGGATCTTTCGCCCCATGAATAATTCTGAGCTGCTGCTGGTTAAACTTCATGGTGATTATAAGTACGGGCCATTAAAAAACACAACGCCGGAACTTAGTCGACAGGACGACACCTTTAGAAGTAAGCTTATTACTTATCTAAACGATAAACATCTAATTGTATCCGGTTACAGTGGAAGGGATGAATCGGTTATGAATGCTCTAAAAGAAAGCTATTCAAAACGCGGCTCTGGCCGCTTATACTGGTGTGGCTATGGAATTGAAGTCCCCGAGAAGGTAAGAGAACTGATTGAGTTGGCGAGAGCAAATGGCAGGGAGGCATATTACATCCCAACTGATGGATTTGATAAATTGATGATAAGCCTCGCAGGAAGCTGTTGTAGGGATAATACTGAGTTGAACGATAAGTTTTTTGAATATCTAAAAGCAACCAACCAACAAATTGAAAATTCCACATTTTCAATTCAAGCTAATAATATAGGCAGTATTATAAAAGGAAATTTATTTCCGATAAAGCTTCCACAGGAAGCCTTTCAGTTTCAATCTCCCATAACGTCAGAGCCTTCCCCGTGGAAAGCGATAAAAGAATTAATAAGAAGTTCCGAGGTTGTTGCCGTTCCCTTCAAAGGTTATATCTGGGGATTGGGAGCTGTCAAAACTATGCCGCATACTCTTATTATGGATTGTCCACGCCCTTGAACAAATACCTCCCTGCACAAACCTTAGGCAGTAATGAAAATCATGGTTTTAGTCTTCAATTCTTTTCAGCTCCACCTTCGGTTAGTACGCCGCTGGAATTTAATGACCTTTACAATAGCATTCCTTACAACGGCCCTGGCGCATCAGGACAATCGTCCTACCTCATTCCCACCGGTGATATCACCGGAATCCGCAACTTGCGCTTTGCTACCGAGTTCATGCCTTCTCCGGAAGCTGGTTTTATAAGTAATACCCGTTGCTTAACGGTAACGTTGGATAAGGTAGATGGAACCCAGCAGCAGGCTTATATGTGGACCTATAGTGGGCATGATGGATTTGTCAAGATGAAAGAAGCTACTCCAGATACGGCTTTGTATAACCCCGATTGCCAAACCGCCTTCGCCGGTTATTTTAATTCGCAATTTCAATCTTCATATACCTATGCTCAATTAGAGCAAATTTATCAGGCTTCGTGTGGAACAAGTCTTCAGGCTTGCCCATCCTGCGATACCTTATGGACGGTTTACAACCCGGGAAATAACCTTGCCATTGATGAAGATCTTTATAGCCGTTCCTATAATAACATTCAACCCTACAGCCAGCATTTTGAGACTGGTAATTTTATAGCGCCTCCTTCTTCCCAACCCGGCCACTATATTTTAGTAAACAAACAGACAACGCTTGCCACCGGTGCCGATACCTCACTTACTGTAAAATGGCGGGTGCAGCTTTTAGATAAAAAGGATTATGTAAACCCCATTGCTAAAACCATTGGTGCTATGGGTACAAATAACTGGGTAGGGGCTACCTGGGAAACTGAAATAGGCGATACCACATGGATGATAGGCACCACTATAATTAACCGGGTAGGTGATATTAATTTCTTATCGGGCCTTGGCCTAAGCTCTAACTCCCATACGCTAAAGGCCGACTATGTAAAAGTCTATAACAGCCAAAACCAGTTAATTTATTCAGACCACTTTGCTGCACGCTGTACCAATCCGCTAATAGCCGGTAGAAGAATGATGTGCAACAACCCGAACGGGGATGATGTAGTAGATATTACACCTGATGGCCCTTGCGCTGACAGCACTGGTTTGGCCACTATATGGGCTACAGATAAATACCGCGCTTACCAGGATAGTTTAAGAGATGTTTTCAATAACCTATATACCCAAAAATGTTTGGCTGCAGCGTCTCTTGAAAGCTTTACTGTTACACATCAGGTGCAGGAGTATCATTATACTCTTTATTATTACGACCAGGCAGGCAACCTGATTAAAACCGTACCGCCGGAAGGAGTTGATGAAAGCCTGTATGCTGATACCGCCACGTATTTTGCCGGTGTAAGAGGCGCAAGAGCTGCCGGTACATGGTTTGCCCCTGACCACACCCTTCCTACCACCTACCGGTACAACAGCTTAAACCAGGTAGTAACACAAAAAAGCCCGGATGGTGCATTTTCCCAGTTCTGGTATGACAGGTTAGGCAGGTTGGTGATTAGCCAGAACGCTAAACAGGCCGACCAAAGCAATTATAGCTATACCCTGTATGATGAAATAGGCCGCATTACAGAGGTAGGCCAGAAGCAACAGACCATTGCGATGTTGCAAGCCACTAGCAGTAATCCTCAGGCTTTATATAACTGGCTGCATAATACTACAGGCTTTAACCAGGTAACCCGTACTGTTTATGATAAAGTGGCTACTCTACCGGTAGTAACAGGTAGTACTGCTGCCACTTTCAGGCAAAAGGGATATACAATGAGAAACCGGGTAAGCCATACGGTGTTTTATAATAGTCTTGCAGTAAATGGTGGAAACCAGCCATTGTATGATGACTACACCAGTGGTAGTTATTACAGCTATGATATTCATGGTAACGTGGATACATTGTTACAGGATTACCGCGCCGGCATAATGCAGCAAAAGGGCCTGAACCGTTATAAACTGGTAGCCTATAACTACGACCTTATTAGCGGCAAAGTAAATGAAGTACATTATCAGCCAGGCGAACGTGACCAGCTATACCACCGCTACGAGTACGATGCTGAAAACAGGATAACAGATGTTTACACCACCTTTAAAAAAGAATTTGTTGGCCAGAAAAGTCTGGAAGACCACGAAGCATTTTATCAATACTATAAGCACGGGCCACTTGCCAAAACTATATTAGGCCAGCAACAGGTGCAGGGCGTTGATTATGCCTACACCTTACATGGCTGGCTTAAAGGGGTGAACCTTGACAGCACTTTGGAAGATCCTATTACGGCCCGTGATGCCTATAGCTTTAGCCTTCATTATTACAATGGGGATTATGCAGCTATCAATACGGCAGGAACCCCAACGCTTATCAACGCTTCGGGCAACGTTGAATTCAGGCCGCTGTACAATGGCAACATCGGTGCTATGGCGGTGAATATTAAAAAGTTCAACACACCGCTGGTGTACAATTATGGCTACGATCAATTAAACCGCCTGGTAAGCATGGATGCCTTTGACGGCTGGAACCCTGCCGGTAATATTTTTGCGCCTAATAAGCTGCAGGATTATAAGGAGCGCGTAAGCTATGATGCCAACGGTAATATTTTGACCTACGAACGCAATGGTCAGGCCGAAAGCAGCGGACTTTTGATGGATAAATTTACCTACCAGTATGAGCGGACGGCTGGCGGCAGGCTGGCCACCAATAAACTGCGTTATGTATACGATGATGTACAAGGTAACAACTACGGAGGTGATCTAAAAACTGGCACTCCGCTTACCCTGCCACAGGTGCAGGAAGATAAGAGACCAACACAGGGCAGCGATAATTATGGATATGATGCTATTGGTAATTTAATTAAGGATACAAAAGAAGGCATTACCAACATTAGCTGGACAGTATATGGTAAAATAGAAACCATCACAAAGGCTAATGGGCAAACCATCGCTTATTCTTATGATGCGGGCGGTAACAGGATTAGTAAGATTGTTACTAAGGATGCAATAGCCACCACTACCTGGTACGTTCGTGATGCGCAGGGTAACGTGATGGGCATTTACACCCACAAGAACAGTGTACTTTCTTTAAGTGAGCAGCACCTCTATGGTAGCAGCCGCCTTGGAATCTGGAACCGGAACATGAGCATGGAGGCTCCACTGCCAACCCCTGTAAATGCGGGTGGTATTGGAGAGGTAAATACCACTACTTTTGACAGAGGAACAAAGCTCTTTGAATTAAGCAATCACTTAGGCAATGTGCTGGTGACGGTGAGTGATAAGAAGAGGGGAGTTGATGAAAATGCCGATGGTATAGTTGATCATTACTTACCGGATATCACAACGGCGCAGGACTATTATCCCTTCGGGATGCTCATGCCCGGAAGACGGGGAACACTGGGCGGTAACGGCCAGTGGATGGGTGCAGAAGGCAGTAGTCTTTTGGCCAATCTTTCGGTTTCAACCCGAAGTCTGAATACACCTGCAGAGTACAAGGCAACCATAGACATTGTGTTTGTTGATGAATTTGTAAGTGGAGATGGGGACAGCTTTGAAGCCTTTGTCACAACGGATGATGGTGGTGGAACAGGAAGTGGAAGTGATGCTGAAAGTGGTTATCGTTATGGCTTTAATGGAAAAGAAAATGATGATTTTGATCTAGTAGATTTCGGAGAGAGATTTTATAATCCGCAATTAGGGAGATTTTTAAGTGTTGATCCTAGAGCGGAGGTTAATCCGCAATCTTCCCCTTATAGTTCTGCAGGTAATAATCCTATTATTTACGTAGATAAAAATGGGGAAATTCCAATAATTCCTCTTCTCCTAAAGGGGGCTACTGGTGCAGGGATAAGCGTTATAATGCAATTTGGACTTGGATATGTAAGCAATGGACAAAACGCAAACGGGGCTTGGAACAACATAGATTGGGGAGAAGTTGGTTTAGATGGATTAGCCTCAATGAACCCTTTTAAAATACCGGGTGGTAATTGGGGTAAAGCTGCGGTGTATTCATTAGGGATTATTACCAATAATGCTGTTCAAGGAAAATATAAAGGCACAACAAATGAAGTTTTAGAACAGGTTACGATAGATTTCTTTGTTAATACCTTGGCGCAGGTTGGAGCTAGTAAAGCGATTGAAAAATTAGGTCCAAAAATTGTCCAACTGGGTAAGTTCTTAGCGCAAAAAACTAACTATTCTTCTCAGTATATTAAAGAGTTAACTGGGTATAGCTTTAATCGTATGTCTTCGCGAATGTTCAATGAACTTGCGACAGATCCAGACAAAAATAAAATAACAACAGGTTCCGTAAATGAAATTAAAGTTATGCTTGCGCACTTAAAAAACAACGTCCAAGAAAGCGCAATTACAAGAGGAGCAGCCAACAGTGGAGATGACTTTATTGTTAATGGTATTAAATATGATATTAAAGAGAGTGCTTTGAGTATGTTGAGCGATACTCGAAAACTTGCTAAAATTGTCAGCGGACTCAAAAGTGGAACAAAATACCTTTTTGATGGATACAACGTTGGTGAATTAGAAGTACCAGAATTAAAGCGTAGGCTTCTAGAATTTAAAGGTGTAACCCAAGAAATGGTTGATAAAAATATTCTTGTTGTTCGCGATCCAAAACTTGATATTATGGTCGACAAAAAAATTCAGTAGATATGGCGAATGAAATTAGCATTTTAGGTCTTGTTGAATTTTATGATGTAGAAAAGTTTAAGGAAATTAAACTTAAGTTGAGTGAGCATGAAACCTTAAGTTCTTTTGACATTTTGAGTTCTGTTAATCTTACTATCAGTCGAGGTTCAATTTTGATGCCTTTTGCAAAAACTATTAATGCGGATTTAGAAGAGCAGTTTATAGTAGAAGAACTCAAGAAACTTCTTTTATTTTTCTCATTCACTCAGATATTATCTATGGATGTTTACATTAATAATATTGACATAAACCGGTTTATCATGGTTTACAATGAAGGCCAAATAATCATCGAAAAATTCAAATGTGAATTGATCAAGGTTAACAGTTAATTTTGATTAATAGATGGTATAACTATACGCTTTCGTAATACCATTATGAATGGCTTTCTATCTTTAAATGATAGAAAGTCATTTTCTTTTTTGCAAGGGTTCTATAGGCTCCCTTTCCAACAAAATCAACGATTTTCAGAGAATATTTTAAAATCCTATACAAGCACAACTTTTTTCCCTATTTTACCCAGCTTAAACAACCGACCCTCTTATGAAACATAGCAGACAACTGTTGCTGGTTACAATATTGCAATGTGGCATTTGCAGTTTTGCTCAAACTGATACCTTCCCCCCTTCAAGCAATTTGGTAATAAATACAACCACATTAGACAGCAGTTCCATTTGGATAATATCCCTAAGATAAATAGAGATATGAAGCTATTGCCGTGTTAACTCTGTATTTGACTCAGCGGAGCATAACAATTTGAACAACATTTTAATTTATTTTATGACAGCTTAGCGGACTATAATTTATATGAAAAATTTCACGGCTGACGTTTGTACTATATAACTAATTGTTCAGTTCTCATTACTTTAAACCACGAATTTTTAACCTTGAAAACTATTTTAACCAAAACTTACCTATGAAGCTATTAAAACTATCTGCTGCTCTTTTTGCCTCTACTTTTTCGATAGCCGTTCAAGCCCAAATCTACCTTGCTGAAAACGGGCTCACAGTTAGTGGCACGGGAACCTCGAAAAAAGTATATTTTGGGGGTACGCTTCTCAATGCCCAAACTCCCATTGATTTTGGCAGTTCCAATACCTCAAGCAACTTCTTGATGAAAAAAGGTACCAGTAACTATTTTTTTATTGCCAACAATGGATTTACGGGAATTGGTACAGCCTCTCCCAACAACCGATTTGAAATTGATAACACAACAGTCAACACCAGTGGCTTGCGGTTCACCCGGCTAACCAGCGCTTCGCCTGGAGGTACCGGTAACGGAAGGCTTCTAAGCGTCAATGCATCCGGAGATGTTATTCTTGTTAATGACGGTGCCAGCACAACTCAATCACCTAATGTTGTTTTTGCCGGTCCTGCCAGTGGTAGCACAGCCACCTTGCCTTCGTTCCGCACCCTGGCCGCTTTAGATATACCAGTACTGGATATGGCAAAAATTGCGACCGGCAATCTCGCCTTATCGCGGATAGGAAACCTGAACACAGGCCGCCTTGTCGGCCGCTCAACCGCCGGCACCGGCAGTGCTGAAGAAATAACCATCGGTACAGGACTGAACTTAACAGCGGGTGTGCTTAGCTCAACTGGGGGCAGTTCCCAATGGGCGACCTCGGGAACCACTATTTCTTATTCCAACGGCAACGTTGGTATAGGTACGGCCAGCCCTTCGTCGCCGCTAACGGTTGCTAATTCAGATGTTAGTAGCTATGTACCTATTGCTGAGTTTTATGCGGCTAATAATACAACTGCTGGCAACGCCTCGCAAATTCGTTTTGGCCAAAGTGGTAGCAGTAATAATGCAGCAGAGTGGCGTTATGTTCACCAAGGAGATGGAAGTACTTTAAACAGGACGGATTTCGGATATTTGGGTAACGCCACACCTGTATTTAGCTATCTGGCTAATGGAAACATAGGTATAGGTACCACTTCGCCAACAGAACGTTTGGAGGTTAATGGCAATATCAGGTTATCCGCAGCCTATCCTATGATCATGGGCCCTGAATCACATGCAATGTCCCTATCATTCCCTAATAGCGAGGCAAAAATAGGCAGATTAGACAGGCACTGGTTTTCAGTAACCGAGAACTCTGATTTATCAACTGGTTACTATTCCTTTGGTCATAGCGGCAACACTTATGTAAAATGGCATATTGATGCTATAGGAGTTCTTGCCCAGCGTAATGGAGCCAGCGCCCAGGAGTACCGAATATATAACACAAGCGCAACAACCAATGAATACGCATCTCTGGGATGGATTAACAATTCAAATGTATTCGGCATCGAAACTGAACAAACAGCCGGAGGCGGTGTCCGAAACATTGCACTTCTTGGTGGCAACGTTGGTATTGGCACGTCTACGCCACAGTCAAAATTGGCGGTTAATGGAACCATTACCACTACAAAATTAAAAGTGACTCAGACCGGATGGCCAGATTATGTTTTTGAAAAAACATATAAGCTTCCAACATTAAAAGAAGTTGAAGAATATATTAAAAAGCATAAGCATCTGCCCGGAATAGTTTCCGCCAAAGATGTAGAAAATGATGGGTTGGACGTCGGCGAAAATCAGGCTGCTCTTTTAAAGAAGATTGAAGAAATGACACTTTACATGATTGATATGAAAAAACAATTGGACACCCAACAAAAGCAAATCCTTCTCTTAGAAGGAAGATTACAAAATAAATAAGTTGTAATAATTTCAAAATCCTGAATTCTAAAAAACCGCTGGTAATCAGCGGTTTTTTAATATAAATCTCGATGGTAAACTTTTAATTGCTCATTTTACCTTATCCTGCGAAAACATCCTGAAAGGGTAGTAGTCTTGTGCGGTGGTTACATCAGCGGTATAAATCTATCAAAGAGCTATTGGAGGCTAAAGGTACTCCCACCTTTTTATCACTGACTGTTACCAGTAATTACCTAAATGATTATTTAATTCAAAGACCTTGGTCCCTCTGTCAAATGCAGCGGTGTTTACTTAATGGCAGCAAGGTCAGGTTCGTATCCCGATGTCGCGGGGAGCACCTTCATATAAACACCAGCGCTATAAGACCCCGGATAGGAAAGATATGAACGTGATGATATGAAGCCCTCTATTGATGCCGCCATTAAGATGGCGCAGATGCTTGAAGTGTCCCTTGATTGACTCGTTGGCACCACCGATGCCGAACTGAATACAGCTACCCTGGGCCGCATCAGGATATTCACAAGCTCCCTACAAAAGAAAAGGAACTCGTCTTTGAGTTCCTTGACAGCTTCATCGCTAATAAAAAATTAAAAACGTGCTGGCGTGAATGGGGGGTTACGGGCTTCGTTGCTGAACGCCTACAACGAGACGAAGATGTAATCGCCAAACAAAATTCTACTGTTTAAAAATCCACTCTGTATCTGAGGGGGATGCTACAAACATTCTATTTTCTTCAAACTTAAAAGTCCAAGGATCAATCACAGAAGTTGAGAAAAACCTTATTTTAAATGTGTTACTTAACAGAAATATGGGATCATAACTAGGCTTGTCAAGCGCTGGTACAATCTCTAAAATCTTAACACCTATCAATTGCTTTAAAAATGTTTCAGCATCTTCATCATGACAGCCCTTTAACATTACTTGGCCATCTGTAATTACCCAATCGGCAAAAGAATTAAACTGCCAACTCTCCCCTCCCATGAAGAAGGTTATATCATTCCACGTTATCTCGTCAATATTTAAGGGAAGCTCATTGGCTATTGCGTTCAAAAGGTTTGAAAAATATGAAGGCATAATACTAATTTGTTTGATTTACGTGTGTTCTTTGCTTAACGTACTCTTTAGGATTTTGTGTTCCTCGTGGGGGATTTACAGCATTTCCATTCATATCAACAGGCGATCCTTTTCGGTGGTTAAATGAGGCCCTTAAAGGCGCATCGCCTGCAGGTTGCATAGCTCTTACTGTATTACCGTTAGGCAAAGTAAATCCAATACCTGGACTTTCAGTTTTGAAGTTGGGGAAACCCGCATTTTTAAAACTTTGTATCATCCTACTCTGACTGGTTGAAACGGTGGTTCCAGTTTCACTAACTACAAAGGTGCCTTTACCCTTCGTTCCTTTGGCTGCGGTAGCAAGCTTTTGTTGAGCCGCAGCAACCTTAGAAGTACTATTAGGTAATAACTTTTGTGTCTCAAGTGCTGTGGTATTCGTTGTGACTGGCTTTGTTTTAGCACCTATGCCTTTGCTTAATTTTCTTGTTATGAGTAACGCTGCAACATCCTCATACGTATGAGGGTTAGTGGCGACGTCCTTTATGTCTTGCCACTTCTGGCTTCCGCTTGTGTTAATCGTCCAATTGTATGCGCCTTTTACCGTGCTTACTCCATCGTTAATAAGTTTCTTATTGCCGGGAATATATCCAGGTACTGCATTCACTCCCGTTTCTGCAAGGCCAACTCCACCATTCCATAAACTAATGCCTGTATTACCAACAAATTTGCTAACCTTATGATACCATTTATCATCATTGGCATACTCCATTTTATTAGCATGAACTGCACTAAAATCCGCTTCCAGTCCATCTAAGTCAGTCGCTTGTATCGGCGTATTGCTGGCAAACTGGTACGGGGTTAATTCAGGGTATTCTTCTGTTATTGGGTCTTCCGATAAGAAACGTCCTAAACGTGGGTCATAGATGCGCATTCCATAATCCTGCTGGTTGCCCTCACCTTTTACTTTATTGTCATTTTCCTTTCCGTTGAAGCCATAACGATAAGTGCCTGCTATATCATTGCCACTTCCGGTCCCGCTACCATCACCTTCTGAAATAAAGGCTTCAAAGGCATCTTCATCACCACTTTCAAAGCTCTCCACAAACTCTATGTCTATAGTAGCTTTATATTCAGATGGTGTATTGCCACTGCGGCTGGAGATTTTAAGGTTGGGGTGTGTGCCTCCGGTGCCCATCCATTGGCCATTACTACCCAGTGTTCCCCGTCTTCCGGGCATGAGCATCCCGAAGGGGTAGGGTATGTCAAGAACAGTGAAAGAGCATTTAATTCGCAAACTAATATTTCACCAAACCGCTAAAACCTTAAAGCTTCTTGTGCAGGAGGGCGACAAGAGATTACTTTGTTTTATAAAAGGAAGTTATTATGAATAGTGATTCGATTAAAGTTTGGAGCAATTGTTATCACTGGTTTTCAGTTAAAGAGATGCTTCTGCCGGATGTGGCTTGCAACAAACCAATTTTAATAAACCACTCTTGCCACAGTGAAGAGGTAATGGTTAAATAGAACTGTACGTCAATTCAATTTGGTATGATATCGTAACCCAGCAACATTTTGTAAAATTCTATGTATTTGTCGCCCCCTGCTTTGTCTGAACATTGTAATACATATTCATATGTAAAAGCAGAATTTTCTGATAGCTCATTACTACAGATTGTCTTATTGAAATACTCAGCACATTTCAATATGGCATTTAAAAAATACTCGCTGTTTGCTGCACATGACCAAATAGTCCAATCTAAATTCTCATGATCTAGAACTTCAACCTCAAGAGTTAACTTATTTAAGGCAAGAATATCAGCTTCAACATTTCCTATTATATAGTAATCTTCAACCTCTACTAATTTTTCTACAAATGAGACGACTCCTATTTCAATCTTTGAACAGTTATAATTACATAACAATTCCAACAAAACATTATTGCCGAAGTATTGATGAGATAGTTCTTTTGTATTCAGAGACATGCATTCATAAGCTTTCAATTTTTCAGCTGCCAAACTGGGCGGGTAGCCTAAATTGAGGTAAGCGCTTTTTGGTGGCGATAGTTTTTTGAGTTCCGTTACAAAATTTTCTGCCTCCATAATTAGAATAAATATATATTTTTCAAATGGCTGGCATTTTATGCCTTTGAATTTGGTAGGTTCATATTTATAATTGATCGATTTCCACCTTTGTCGTACTTCCATTCCTCATGCAATGAATCCACCTTATTAACTCCTTTAAATCTTTTTAATTCATCATCCCAGATGTAGCCAGAATAGACATCGGCTTTAACGTCTCTCTTATACACTCTCTCTTTAATAATTTTGCCATCTCTCCAAGTACGTTCAGTTGAGATCAAGACGGATTTAATCTCAAAGTATAAACCAGATTCCAAATCTTTAAATACACGATTTCCAATATAATCTTCCGGATCTTGGATTGCTCTGTCATTTAAAGGATTCTCGGGATCACCCGTTATAACACCACTCAATAACGTTAATCCCCCCAAAGCATTCAATGCACCATTAGCACCTCTTCCAACCTTTGTGCCTTTTTTTAGCTTTCCAAGGTAGGCATGTACTTCGCTGTAGTTGTCATAGTGAGTTCCAGAAGAAATTAAAACGGCTTTATTTCCTCCATTTATATGATGATGATTCATTTTTGATTTTGTATCAATATCTCCAACCCCATCCCACATATAAGATGCTTCTTGTGGGTTGTATCTAACCCATTGAGCATCCACAATTGGCATTACCTTCTCACGAACAATTCTGTTTTTATTAAATTCACTAAACCATTCAGGCTTCTGTTTTAGTACTTGCTGTGCAACCCATAGTCCATTTCTTTTTATTCCTGCTGCATTCGTGGCAGTGCCTGGCGCACTTGTCATATCAATTTGGGGTTGATTTTTCCAGTACTTCTCTCCTACATTGTCATTCTCCTCTAACCCATCTAAATCTGTTTTCCATACGGGTTTGTTACCAGCGTATGAATAGGGAGTGTAAAATGGATAATCTTTTGTCAATGGATCCACGCTCAAAAACTTGCCCAGCCTTGGATCATACACCCTCATTCCGTAATCAATCTGATTGCCCTCACCCTCTACTTCATTATCATTCTCTTTGCCATTAAAGCCATAACGGTAACCACTGGCTATGTCATTGCCACTTCCTGTTCCACCGCTACCATCATTTGTTGTAATAAAAGCTTCAAAGCTGTCCCCATCGTCACTTATAAATTCATCCAAAAACTCAACATCAATAGTGGCCTTGTATTCAGCAGGCGTATTGTCACTGCGGGTATAGATTTTAAGATTGGCAGGGATGCCACCGGTGCCCATCCACTGTCCATTATTACCCAGCGATCCCCGTCTTCCCGGCATGAGCATCCCGAAGGGAGAGGCTTGTCAAAGAATGAAAGATGTTGGCGCAGACGCTAATATCTTCTAAAGTAAACCAAACTGCTCTCGTCGTCTTTTCCCTGCACGAACATAATCAATAACACAAAACAACCAGCAA
>DASQMG010000079.1:0-9650 GCA_035645595.1 Flavisolibacter sp.
TTCGAAACCGTCAGGCATAGCTTTCATTGTTCGCATCTCAAAAGGTGTGGAATTGTTCCAGATCAGGCGCTGTAATCCCTGGTTGGCATCACCAACTGAGCCCCACCCTCGGTTGGTTTCGCCTACGAATAGCGACCCATCCTTCGCCCAGGCCATTCGTAATACGCCTGACTGGAATCCACTCCTGAATTCCCAGGCAGCACCCTGGTATTCGCCGGCTACTTTTTCCATAAACACACGGCTGATTTTACTTTGTCCCTGGTCGCCCACGAGTACCTGGCCGGAAAAGGGACCAAAAACACCTTCCGGTATTTTTAAAATCTCGGAGTTGGAAATACCTAATACGCCGTGTGGCAGCCAAACAGCAGGAAGCTGTATCTCGGGCAGTTTTTGTTTCGCTTCAGCCAGCGTCACAAATTTTTCGTTGACTACGTTTTCGGGTTTGATGTACCGGCCCATGTCATTCTTGTTTTCCCGGGGACCAACAACCGCATACAATTGTTCGGTTGAGAGCTTAACAGGCGAATTAGGCGTGCCGGTCCAGCGAAGGCCCGCCGGGTGACCGGCAAAAGCACCTTTTTTTAAATGTACGATACCGCCGGACCCGATCCAGTCACCCTGGTTATCATCGTAAAAAAGTTCGTCGTCTATCATGCCCAGTCCACAGGGAGAACGCAAGCCGGTGGCCCAGGGTTCCATCCTGCCGTCTTCATAAATGTGCATCATCCAGCCACGCCAGGGCACACGACTTTCGCCGCGCCACCACTGCTCGTTGCCAAAGGCTACATTGCCAGACACAAAAAACGACCCGTCAGGCGCCAGCTTTGGACCGAAACTGTATTCATGGTAATGCCCTGATATAGGCCAGGAAAAAACGGTCTGGTAAAGGTCTGCTTTGCCGTCTTTGTTCCGGTCGACCAGCTTTGTTAGTTCACCGCGCTGTGCACAATACAAAGCCCCGTCTTTATATACCAGGCCCAACACCTCGTGTAAGCCGCTGGCAAACTTCCGGAAGTAGGGACGCTGGCTGGTGGGATTTTCCACGATGTAAACATCGCCGCGCCGGGTGGAGATCCCCAGATCACCATTGGGCAGAACAGCGAGTCCCCCCACTTCCAGGATTACGCCTTCCGGCGCACTCACCTTTGCTATCTTGAAATAATCTTCTTCCTTAGGTGATTCCTGTGAGAGGGCAACGGACGACGACAGGAAAAACGCCACCCATTTCAGCAGGCCAATCTTTAGAAAATAGCTATAATAATTGTTCATATTTAGAGTTTAAAAAAGTACAGAATACGTCAGTTTTGTTTGAACAGGGATGATCAATTCCTTGCGGCCAGCCGCTTCGCGGATAACAGGCTTTGCTTTCTCCCCTTCATCTATCTGCAGGTAATACGCTTTGTCGTCAATAAGGTATAAGCCATTTGCCAGCGGCTCTATGGTCTTTCCTTCTGCAAGGCGGGCATAAATACCTTCACCCCCATTCGCCAGGGTAAGGGTGCGGCGCAATCCCTGTCCATTATCCAGCACTTTAATGTCATCAGTAACATCGGTGTTATTGATCGAATAAAGAAACGCCGGCCTGTCGTCTTCATCCATTTCATAACCTCTTGTCCGGAAAGCCGTGCCGGTAGTATCATTGTTCCAGGGAGCCTGGGCGTTCGACAGCTTTTGAAGTAAAAAGGCTGGTTCGCCAAAATACAAAACAGCACCTATCGGGCGGGAAGAGCCATCACCCCTGTCATGCCACATAGGAGTGGCATCTAAAAACCCTCCCCGCCATGCCTGTACCAGCATACCACGATCGAGGTCGTACGTAAAATGAAGTTGTTGCGAGCTTCCCACATTTACGGCATGCACAACCCTTTTCCCGGACGGAATATCCATAAAACTGCGTAGCGTAGTGTTAACGGCCGCATTAATGAGGATGGGGTCAACCACGTCATTCACACCGGTGTTAATATCACTTAATACATATTCGCGAATGCCCGGGCCTGAAAGTGAAAGCCCCAGGGCAGCTTTTGTCCAGCTTACATATTTGGCATATGACAGCTCAAACGGCAGTTTGCCAACCGGTAATGTTGCCTTACCAGAGCCCCGGTCGCCGTTGGGTACCACCACCTTGTTATTGATCTTCAGCGAGCCATTGCCGCCCGGTGCCCGTAGATTGAAATGGTAGTCACCTGCTTCTTTTACATCCAGTGTTCCGGTATAACGGATAATAAAATCGTTGTCAATTTTGTTGATATCAGATGACAGGATAGAGGTGGTGCCCTGCGCTTCCGGTGGCAGTTTTGCAAATTCCGGCTCTTTTTCAAATTTGCCTTTGTAAACCTTATAAGTAAGATTGACCAGGTCAGGCCGGGAGCTATTAAAATTTGCATACACGATGTTGCGAAAAGCCACGGCACCATGGTCGCCCTGAATCCGTAAAGGCCCCAACGGCGCCTCGTCGCTTCCACCGCCCCGGGTGGGCCCCTGCAGTTCTACATTTTCGTGAATAGTAACGCCATTCAATACCACACGAAGCAGGCGTGCATTTCCGATTTTTTTCCCGGAGGTGTTAAAGCGTGGCGCCTGGAAAGCTATTTTCAGGTGTTGCCACAGGCCCGGAGCCCGGCTTGCATTTTGACGTGGCGCATAACCACCGTAGCCTTCAGCCCCTTTGCCACGGGCTTCATCCCAGCGTTCGTAAATGCCCCCGTTATCCCCTGCGGCCGGATTTTTTACTCCCCAACTATCAAGTAATTGAACTTCATAGCGGCCCTGCAAATAAATGCCGGAGTTGGAACCTTTTGCCATCATGTAATCCAGCTCCAGGTCAATATCACTGTGCTGGAAAGCGGTGTACAAATCCGCTGCCGTGCCTTTTTTATCCGGAAGGTTGGCCAGAACACCCTTGCCTTCCGCAACCCGCAGTACACCATTCTCTTTTAAATCTGCTGTGGCATCGCCGGCAATGCGCCAGTTGGAAGAAGGATTTTGAAATGAAGAAAGCTCGGTCAGTGGCAGTGTTTTTTGTGCTGTTGCCGAAGTACAGAGGGCCAGCATACTGAAAAAGAGAAAAAACAAAATCGAAGACTTTTGTCCCTGTTGCATGTAAAATTTTTAGTAATGAACGATGTGATAAGAGTGGATGCCTTGTTAGTTAATTTTTGCAATATCAGAATGCGTTTACCTTAAGCGTTATAAGGATTTAGAAAGCGCACCGTGTATCGAAAAGATTTTTGGTTGATACATAATGGGAAAATAGAGCCAATGAGGGGTTATAAAATATCGTTTTTTGTACCATCCTTCTACTGTTTCACCAATTTTATGTGCGCAAAGCGAGGCTTGTTGTTTCAGGACACCTTTTTCTTCAGGTGCAAAACCCAGTCATGAAAATTGACATTTCCAGGATAACCGCCCGGCGCACTGAAAAAAACCTCCGTACCGCCTTTGACAACTTTTGGGTTCTGCGATTTTCCCGTAGCCGGGTCAAACCATCTGTACTCGAAGCTGTCCTTTTCGGAAGCTTTTTTTAAATCGATTTTGAAGGTACCGCCCCATCTCAGGTAGGCAACGTATTCTTCTCCAGGCAGGGCCAGGCAATACCTATTCTCTGGATATTCCAACACCAGTTCCGGGTGTGGCGCCATCTTCCACCAGGCCATGTTTTTGAAGAAACCTGCGAGGTAGCCCATCGAACGGGCCCCTTCATAATCCAGGGTGTTTCGTTCAAAGCCCTTTTCCAACGGCCAGGCACCACCCGGGCCTGAAGGCGCCTCGGGCACGTTGGCAAGCCAAACATGTCCGCCACCATAGGTATGACCGGCTGCGCCTGATAAAATAGCCGACCAGGCAGCAAAACGAACATCGCGGCCGGTAGGATTGCCTTCTATAAACTCGTACCAGGGTTCGGTAACGACAATGGGTTTGCCAGGCTTTGTTGAATAGGATTTTGCCACAACAGAAGGAATCATTTCATTTGCCATACGACCATGGCCTACCTGGCTTTGGTTGTAATCCATCCAGGGTTCATTGTGCAGCACTTCTGCGGTGGACCATTGGGGCGCGTCCCGTCCGCCTTCCCAGTTGGGCGGTGTGTTATGCGCACTCACAATGCGGTTGTAAGGATCTTCAGCCTTAATGCTCCTTCCCACGTTTTTCCAGAACGGTAGCCCCAAGCCGCCATAATTATCCAGGTTGTATTCACCTGCAATTACCCAGACCACGTTGTAAGCAGCATACCGGTGCACCAGGTAGCGCCACCACCGGCCTATTTTTTCTTCGCCTGCCGTTTTATCCAGGTTTGCACGGCTCCACCATCCATGTATCCACATTGTGATGCCCTTGCTGTTGGCATACGCAATCATACTATCTACTCTTCGCATATGTGCTACGTCCAGTACCGAATAGGTGGAATCAAGCAAAGAACTTTGCCGCTCCCATCCATTGGCCGCCACAAACAACTGCCCAATGTTGAAACCTTTAATTGCACGGTCATCTACTAAATTTTTGAACGTGGAAAAGTTGATTTTCCGGTTGGTCCAATTCCACCAGGTATCGCCAATCCAAAGAAACGGGGTGCCATCGGCGTATTGAAAATAATGGCCTGCCCCTTCTCCCAAATTTTTAACCTGTACAAATCCATGACGCGCCGGATTTTGCTCCAATGCTTCCTGCAGCCAGTCAATTACTTCCAGTTTGCCCTTTACGTTAGATAATCCGGCATCTTTTGAAAGGGTGGTGTAAGTCCAGGTACCGGTGAAAGGTGGGGCAAACCGCACTTTCCACACCTGCCCGCCATCCCAAAAGCCAGACAAAACAATCCTTTTTCCGTTGGATTCACCACCTGTTCCGGTAAAAACGGCCTGTACCAAACCATCTTTTGCATCGGCAGGAATGGCCGCATAAGGATTGCTGTACTGACGCTTTGCGGTCAGGGCTAATTCAAACACTTCCCATTTATGGATTTGTGCGCCACTTCCAAAAGAAGAGCAAATAGTAATAAGACATAGGAAGCTTTTTCCAAAAGACATTTTTCGTTTCTTCTTTAGGTGATAAAATAAATAAAATGGATTCTTTATGAAGGATTGTTGTCAACACCAACGTTCATAAAATTGTTACACAATGTTCTTTCCCTAGGGAAAGCTACAAACCAGCCTGCTCTTTGCTATCATCCTGTATCCTCATTACGTGTTCCGTTAGCGCTTATTTTTATAATGAAGGTTTTACCGGAATCAATCATCGTTGTTTTTAAGAGAGGAATGAAAGTCAAAAGAAGTGGAATGACCGAACAGTAAGCAGGAAATGCTCTACTAAATTGGTAATTTGTTGCAGTAGCTGCTTCATAAGAAAAGTTGCAATCGGCCTACCGGATATACTTTGATGCTGTTGTGCTTTCACCAAGATCAGAAAGGGTGTTGCCTGGCAGAGGAACTTTCATATCTTTTTAATTCGTTTTTGGCAGCAAGCTTTTCCCAATAATAATTATCAGATTTCGATTGGCCTGGAGAAGGAGGAGGCTACGGTGATGGTGTCGGTGTTAGCGCTTCATATAAAATCTCTACAGGATGTTTTGCTTTTTTCCCTGTTCCGTCTTTTATCTGGTGCCTGCAACTGGTGCCCGGTGCTGCAATAATTACTTCATCATCCAACCTGCGTACTGCGGGAAACAATACCAACTCTCCGATCTGCATTGAGATAGCATAATGCTCTTTTTCATAACCAAACGAACCTGCCATACCACAACAACCCGATGGTATTATTTCCACTGAATAATTCTGGGGCAGTGATAACATATTTACCGAAGCTGACAAGGCATTCCATGCTTTCTGCTGGCAATGCCCATGCAGTTTAATATGTTTCTTTTCTTTAGTAAACTGGTCTTTGCTGATGGCCCCTTTGGCAATTTCCTTTGCGATAAATTCATCTATCAAATACACATTTGATGACAATGCATTTGCTTCCTGCAATTGGTCATCATCCACAAGATCAACATACTCATCTCTAAAAGTCAGGATAGCAGAGGGCTCAATACCAATCAATGGCGTATCGTTATTAATTAAAGGAGCAAGTAATGAAACATTCTTCTGCGCAATCTTCTTTGCGTGGCGAAGCAGTCCCTTGCTAAGCCACGCCCTGCCGCTTTCTTTATGTTTCGGTATGATCACTTCATAGCCTAACTTTTCCAATAGCAGGATTGCTTTCATCCCAATCACTGTATCATTATAATTTGTAAACTCATCGCAGAAGAGATAGACCCTCCGGCTGGCCGTTGATAGCTGGTACTTGCTCTTAACACTGTTGCGTCCCAACGCCCAACCACCAACGGCCAACCTCTTTTTCCACCATTTCCTCAATGTTACTTTATGCATTGTTGGCATAGAACGCTCAATTGCAAAGCCCGAAAATTTCTTCACCAGTTTGCTAGTACTCCCGTTCGTCATCATGAAGTTATACAGGCCCGGCAATAATGCTCCAAGCTTAGCGGAGTTGTTGAAATTTGCTATAAGCTTTGATCTGAAAGGAATGCCATTCGCGTCATAGTACTGCTGAAGAAACTCTGCTTTCAGCTTCGCCATATCAACATTGCTCGGGCATTCAGATTTACACCCCTTACAACTAATGCACAAGTCCATCACATCCTTTATTTCTTCATGATCAAAGCGGTTTACTTTATCAGAGTTGGTAAGAAACTCTCTCAGGATATTTGCTCTGGCTCTTGTTGTATCCCTCTCGTTTCGCGTAGCCATGAACGACGGGCACATAGTTCCTCCGCTTAGCTCCGTCTTACGACAATCACCCGAACCATTGCATTGCTCAGCATGTTGCAATACATCCTGGTTGTGGTACCGGAATACGGTTTTAAAGGAGGGTGTTGTTTGTCCCGGCGTATAACGCAGCATCGAGTTCATGGAGGGTGTATCAACAATCTTGTTGGGGTTAAATATATTCTCCGGGTCCCATGTTCGTTTGATCTCTTTTAGTAAAGAATAATTTTTTTCACCCACCATCTGTTTAATAAATTCACCGCGCAGTCGCCCGTCGCCGTGTTCACCACTCAATGAGCCATTATACTTCTTTACCAGGACCGCAATCTCTTCTGCAATGCTGCGAAAGAGCCTGTTACCCTCCACGGTTTTTAAATTGATGATAGGACGCAAATGTATCTCGCCTGAACCAGCATGCGCATAGTGCACCGAATGCAAATCATACTTCTTCAGTATCTCGTTAAAGTCGCGGATATAAGCGGGCAGGTCATTCACATCAACAGCGGTATCCTCAATTACCGGCACCGCTTTCTCATCCCCCGGAAGGTTACTTAGCAACCCCAGGCCGGCTTTGCGCAGTGTCCATATTCTTTTTGTATCCGCTCCAAACAATAACGGAAAGTGGTAGCCAAGATTTTGGGCACGCATATCGGCTTCCACTTGTTTGGCAAGCCGGATCACTTCTTCCTTTGTGCTTCGTGCATACTCTATTACCAATATGGCCCCCGGGTCGCCCTGCACAAAAAACCTGTTTTGTATTTGCTCAATATTATCTTTTGTGCATTCCAGTATATAATGATCAATTAACTCACTTGCACTTGGGCCATATCTCAGTGCAATCAGGTTTGCCCTGAGCGCCTCATCTATCGAATTGAAATGAACACATAAGAGCCCGGCGTTTTTTGGGGGAAGTGGCACTACGTTCAATTTAACTTCGGTGATAAATGCAAGTGTTCCTTCTGAGCCTGCAATCAGCTTACAGAAATTAAAATCCTCACCGCCGGCAGTAAACGGCGCACTCTCTATTAATACATCAACTGCATAACCCGTGTTTCTTCTTTCAACACTTTTCTTCGGAAATTCCTTTTTGATTTCTACCTGGTTGTCGTAGTTACCCAGTAAATGGCGGACTGTTTTATAAATGTGGGCTTCCAGCGAAGCCCCCTCACACTTTGCATGAAAGGCATCAATATCCAAGGCCTTAAACTGCGCTTCAGTGCCATCGCTCAATAGAACCTTTACTTCCAGCAAATGTTCGCGGGTACTTCGGTAAACAATAGAGTTCGATCCACATGAATTATTGCCCACCATTCCCCCAATCATAGCACGATTAGCGGTGGAGGTTTCAGGACCAAAAAATAGCCCGTGTGGTGCCAAAAACAGATTCAACTCATCACGTATCACACCCGGCTCCACACGCACCCATCCTTCTTCTTTATTTAGCTCTATGATCCTTGTAAAATGTTTGGATACATCCACCACAATGCCGTGACCAACCACCTGCCCGGCAAGCGATGTACCGGCCGTTCGGGGTATCAGGGACGTTTTTTCAGCACGGGCAAAAAGGATAAGTCTTTTTATATCCCCAACGCTTTTTGGAATAGCAACCGCCAACGGCATTTCGCGGTACGCCGATGCATCGGTAGCGTATAAAATGCGCATGCGTTTATCATCATATAACTCACCATCCAGTTCACTCCCCAATTGCCGCAGCTTTGCCTTCATTCTTTATTTTTATAGATGCCAAAAATAGATTGTTTAATAAGAAAGAATCATGAATGTTGAATTACAAATGATAAGGGTGAGGAAGGAGGTGATTTTGCTACCCATAGCGCGGTATTTCCAACAAATGCATGTTTACAATTATCTTTATTGCACAACCATTGTATGAACCGTATCGATCGTTTAGCCGCCATTGTTATACAACTTCAATCCAAACGACTGGTAAAGGCACAGGACATTGCCGATAAATTTAAGCTCAGTCTTCGTACAGTTTATCGCGACATCAAGGCTTTGGAAGAAGCAGGCGTACCTGTAACAGGCGAAGCGGGCATTGGCTATCGTTTAATGGAAGGATACAAACTGCCACCCGTTATGTTTAATGAAGATGAAGCTACTGCTCTATTAACGGCAGCTAAACTAATGCAGTTTATGAGCGACGAAAGTTCTTCAAAGCACTACACCACCGCCCTCGATAAGATAAAAGCAGTATTAAGAGGGGCAGAAAAAGACCACCTGCAGGAAATTGATGATCATATTACCGTGGTTTCTCATCCTGCCATTATGAATAAAAAACCTACGGACCTGCACCTTGCAAAAATACTAAAGGCGATTGCATCATCTTTAGTAATCGAAATAGCTTATACCTCTATCGAAAAAAATGAATCGCTCCTTAGAAACGTAGAACCCATTGGGATTTATTACCAGGGCAGCCGATGGTATCTTATCGCGTTTTGCCGCTTAAGAAACGATTACCGGAACTTTCGTACCGACAAGATTGATAAGATTGCAACCAGCAACATCAAGATGGTGCAAACACATCCCCCGCTTCACAGTTTTATTTGCCGGGTAACAGAACAAAGGCAAGTGCAGAAGGTAGTGATAGAGGTAGACCGGGGTATTGTAAAATATTTTGGCGAACAGAAGTATTACAATGGCTATGTAAGTGAGGAAGCTATCGGCGAAAAGGTACGCATGACATTTTTAAGCGGATCGTTAACCGGCTTTGCACGTTGGTTTATGTTGTTTGGCGACAAAGCAAAAATTATTGAGCCGCTGCAATTAAATGATATAGTTGCCGGGATTGCTCAAACTATTTTGGCCAAGATAGAGCAGGACCAAACAGTTCCGGCATAGCTAATTTGTAGCACCAATCAAAAACAATCTTTTGGAGGC
>DASQMG010000080.1:0-13123 GCA_035645595.1 Flavisolibacter sp.
TCCACCTGTTCCTGACATAATACTCCAGGCACCTGTTCCTATCGTAGGAGCATTTGCTGCAAGGGTAACCGATGTTAGCCCGCAGGTAGCTGCTCCTGTTTGATCAGGGCCGGCATTGGAAGTTGAGGAATTACCGATAAAGATTATTACCACATCATCAGTCGATGCGGGACAGGGGTCATTTGAAATGGTCCATCTTAATGTATAAGTTGTTCCTGCTGTTCCGGTGAAAGTTGAGGTGCGGCTTGAAGGAGTGGTAATTGTTCCACCTGTTCCGGAGACTATACTCCATGCTCCTGTTCCTATCGTAGGAGCATTTGCTGCAAGGGTAACAGATGTTAGTCCGCAGGTAGCTGCTCCTGTCTGGTCAGGGCCTGCCGCTGCTGTTGTGGGTGCCTGGGTAAATGTAATCACCACATCATCAGCCGATGACGCACACGGACTATTCGAAATTGTCCATCTCAAGGTATAAGTTGCTCCTGCTGTTCCGGTGAAAGTTGAGGTGCGGCTTGAAGGAGTGGTAATTATTCCACCTGTTCCTGACATAATACTCCAGGCACCTGTTCCTATCGTAGGAGCATTTGCTGCAAGGGTAACCGATGTTAGCCCGCAGGTAGCTGCTCCTGTTTGATCAGGGCCGGCATTGGAAGTTGATGAATTACCGATAAAGATTATTACCACATCATCAGTCGATGCGGGACAGGGGTCATTTGAAATGGTCCATCTTAATGTATACGAATTTCCTGATATTCCGGTGAAATTGGAGGTGCGGCTTGAAGGAGTTGTAACTGTTCCACCTGTTCCGGAGACAATGCTCCAGGCCCCTGTTCCTGCTCCTGCTGCCGGAGCATTTGCGGCAAGGGCAATTGACGTCGCTCCACAAGTGGATGTTCGGTCAGCTCCCGCATTCGATGTTGTTGGATTACGGTTAAAGATTATCAACACATCACTTGTCGATGTACATGGACTACTTGATATGGTCCATCGTAAGGTATAACCTGATCCTGCTGTTCCGCTAAAGTTCGATGTGGGGCTTGTTGGTGTTGTAACTGTTCCACCGGTTCCTGATACAATGCTCCAGGCGCCTGTTCCTACAGTTGGAGTGTTTGCTGCAAGCGTAACCGAGGTTAGTCCACAGGTAGATGTCCATGATTGATTAGGACCGGCTACTGAGGTTGTGGGGGCCTGGGAAAAGGTTATCACCACATCACTTGTGGTGGCAGTGCAGGGATTACTTGATATGGTCCATCGTAATGTATAACTTGATCCTGCTGTTCCGCTGAAGGTGGAGGTAGGGCTGGTGGGTGTGGTAACGGTACCACCTGCGCCTGATATAATACTCCAGGCTCCGGTTCCTACCGTGGGAGTATTGGCTGCAAGGGTAACTGTTGTCAGTCCGCAGGTGGAGGCTCCTGTTTGATTTGCTCCCGCTGCTGCTGTGGTGGGTGCCTGGGTACAACTTGCGGCAGTAGCCTGGCTGCCACTTATGGCAGCACTCAACGCTCCTTCGGTAACGGCGTACACTTGCCAGTAATAAAGCGTGCCGAATGCTAATCCTGCCTGTATAGAAGAAGTAGCATTGGCTGCTGTTTGGCTTGCAAAAGAATAATTGATTCCATCGGTTGACCGGTAAATAACAAATCCTGTTTCATTGGTTGAAGTTTCTGTCCAGTTTAATGTGGTCGAGGAATTGCTTACCGCAGTAAAACTGAGGCTGGCAGGGTTAGCACTCGGCACTGGTGGGGTAAATGTATAAGTTTGCCCGTCTGCAGGCTTTGCGTTTAAGCCGGTGGTGTTTAAGGTTGAACTCACACCAGGTGCTGTTCCCGTGTTATTTAAAGCGAGGAAATTACCTGAACCCGTCCCACTGGCAGTAATTCCAATAGAAGCATTCCCAGACGAAACGAATTGATCTCCGCGCATGTATACAAATTGAACCCGTCCGGTCGACTCGTATAGTTTTACCTGGAAGGAAATTGTACCGCCATTACTGCTTGGAGCTGACTTACTCCACGATACATTCAACCATTGCAACGTAAACACCCTTGAGGGGGCTGTACCGGTGGTAACGTAAGTTACATTGGCAGCCAAGTTTACACTAAGATCGTCCCAAAGCGGGGCAATTACGGGGCGGGGGTTTCCTGAGGCAGCAAGATTGGCAACACTATTTATAGAAGAAATATTTTGGCCGAGAGTTAAATACCCATCAGTTGCTGCAGACACAGTGGTATACCTTATCCCATTGTACCAGTAATCAAATCCAACAGGTATATTATTAAAATATCCCTGATCAACATCCCCGGTTAGTGTAGGGGCAGTGGCGCCGGATACAGTGGTAAATGTGCCGTTGGTAGCACTAAAGGTATAATTGGTAATGCTTTGCGAAAAGCCCTGGCATATTATAAGGGTAAGCAGGGCGGTTACCAGGTAGCGCCTGCTCATAGGTATAAGATTCGGATTTGCCAGGCAGTACTTACAGCACCCGTCCACGTACCTGCACTTACCACCTTAAAAAGTAAAACCCCAGATACATTATTGGTACAGGAACCTGATATAACGGTTCTCCGATACCAGGTGTTTTGGGATAAAGTACCGGCTACATAATCCCTGGCATTGTTTGTTCCCAGAGCCACAGTAAACCCTGATGATGAGCTGGTCGTGCTTTGCTCCCACGGATACGTGTAAACGCTGCTTTCCCCGGTACGTACAGTACCCGTAACAACGGCTGTCGATCCACAGGTGGATGATTGATTAGAACCAGCATTAGAGGTTGTTGGATTTTGATTAAAGCTTATTACCACATCATTTGCTGATGCATTACACGGGCTATTTGATATCGTCCATCTTAAAGTATAAGTTGTTCCGGCTGTTCCCGTGACGGGGGGCTGGCCGGCCGGCATTGTACCCGCCTTGCGCCTGCACCGTAGCGGGGGAAAAAGTTGTGTTTCGAAACCAAACAGGAAAGAATGCCGGTCGTTGTATAATCTGGAGATTTTCATAGTCGGATTTATTATATCGAAACGGATCACACGTACTCCAGCTGATTGGCTTTGCTTTGCCGGTTACATCAACTGAAATTCTGTCTCGGCAATTTTTACGGATTTTGCCTCTGCCTGGGTTGTATAGGCTATATGTAATTTTCCTGTTTTATAATTAATACCGGCATTTTTATCAAGCATTAAATTGAAATGCCTTGCCGGGCCAGGGGTATAAAGAGCCACCCCCTTTGCTATTCCTACACGGGTGGTTTTACCTTGCGCTGAAACGTAGTCAACGGAAATATCACCGTACACCGACATATTTCCCGCGCGGTTAAATGTTACCTGGAGTAAGGGCAGAGAGTCGTTTTTCAATTGAAACGAATCACCCGAAATATTTACTTTGGTTGTAGACTCCCCCTTACGGATAATGACTGGTATGCTGATGCCGAAAACAGCAACCAACTGCACCGATATGGCTGCAGAATCTTTACGCGTTTCTTCTTCGCCAAGTGGTTTTTTGTCTGGTTCGGCCCGTAAGTAAATATGTGAGCGGTATTCGCCATCGGCCAATCCGCTGGTGTTAACAAGTTGAATTCTTACCGACTGGGCTTCATTAGGCGCCAGAACAACATGCCGTGGAAAAAAGCGAAAATACTTATCGGCGAATTGCTGCCCCGAGTCAGGCAGGCTGATTGTTTCAAATCCTCCGTCTTCCTTCATCCTGATTTGCACCACAGAGATAAGATACCTGGCAGTGTCCTTACCACTGTTGGCCAGGTTGAGGGTTTGAGATTTTTTTGAACCCTCAAAAACAATCCTCTTCGGATATAAAAGTAAATCTCCCTGAGCGGCCGCCCCTGTTGAAAATAAAATCAAGCTGCCTAAAAGGAAGAAGAAATAGTTTGGCCCGCATCTTTTTGCGGTCTTTTCGGTACTTAAAAAGTTTTTCAAGATTGGATTTTTTAAATAGCTAAAAAAACGCCGCATAAAAGCATGCGGCGTTTTTTACCGAAGAACAATTAATTATAATTGACTGTTACAAATAAGGCGCTCGCATTACCAAGTGCATTAGTGTAAGTGCCCCCAACCGCGTTAGCAGGAACATTTAAAGTTGCCCCGATTTTAAGTATTTTGGTGCCAGCGTCTAATGTAGTCGCTGCGCCGCCATCACATATAAAATTGTCAACTGTCATAGTTGCTCCACCATTTGTAAGGGTAATGGCAGCCGACGGGATAGAGATTGAAAAACCGCTGTTACCCTGACCGGTAACAGTGAATACTGCGGATGTTGGCGCAATACCACCTGATGGCAAACTTACTCCCCCGGTGGGTGTACGACCATTTAGGTCATTTAACACTACTGTACCCGCTGTTCCGCTGGCTGCCACAGTGCCAAAGTGCATGTCAGTCGTTTTGGCAATAGAGATTGGAGTAACCAATACCGCTGTTGTTGTAGCATAAGCGGTAGATTGTGCATTTGCAGTTGTTACGACTCCGGCTACAAGGATTGCAGCCACAAAAATGTTGCTTTTGATTTTCATTTGGGTTTTTTTTGTTTTAAAAAGGATTGAACGGCTAATGTAGTGTCAATCGCTACAGAAAGCAATCTTTTCAAGATTTATATGTTTAACGTTTAAGTGTTTTTAGGCTAAAACAGGCTAAAAAAAGCGTAATTATACGTAAGCAACCGGCAACCTAAACGAGGTCAAAATTCGCAGCGGCTCATAAAATTCACCAACGTTTTCACCATCTTATGAAAAATATCTTTCGCACATGAACCCTTATTCTAAATAATAATGTGTCAGGCGCTGAAAAGCATGTACCGCTTCACCTACATTTTTGTATTTTACAGGCTTAACGAACTACTTATGAGTCACCGCATATTATTAGTGGAAGATGATGCAGACGACCGGTACATTATGCACCTGGCTTTCACCGAGTTGAATTATACCGAACAGGTGAAAGTGTTCAACAGCGGCGAAGAAATTTTCAAATACCTGCAGGCCCTTCCCCATCCGTCTTTGTATCCTTCCTTACTGGTTTTAGATTATAATATGCCTGGTATGAATGGAGGCGAAGTATTAATGCGCCTGAAGATGGATGAAGCACTTTCGCAAATCCCGGTGGTGATGTACTCAACCGGTATGCGGCAGTTGGAAACAAAACTGAGAGGTCTTGGCGCTATGTATTGTTTTGAAAAAGGCCACCAGATTGGTGAAGTATATGCACTGGCCGAAAAGCTGAAAAGTATTGTTGAAGGGCAGGAAGTGACTGAAGAGAATTAATTAGCCCGCTTTTTAATCTATAAAAAGACGCAGGATTGCGTCTTTTGTTTTTGATACATACGCGGGACGTTTCTTCAACTACTGGCATGAGACTTTTGTTTTACCGACAGCAACTATGTTGATCCGGAGGAAGCGAACAGTTTCTATTCATCTGGTGAAACTTCATCTGGCATTGTGGTAATTTGCCATCCCAAAAGCTATGTTCCCCTTTTCTTCTTTTCGTGAAAGTGGCAAGGCCCGTTGAAAAAATAGCGAGTTGATGCCAATGTTATTGATGACTAAGACACCTAGTATGCGGTTTGCATAAGTTTACTGTAAAGCCAGAATCTGAATTCTCCATCGCCGGGATGCCAAAGCTTCAGTGTTATTGGTAGCAATTGGCTTGAAGGCTTAAAGAGCGATTGGCTAATGCTGAATATGTTTCTAAACCCTGAAGAGTGCGACGCAACAAAAGCCTATTAGCTGTTCTTTCCGCCCGGCTACGAAAAATGCTGTTCATCCGTACTAAATTCTATCAATCCACTATAAAAAACCCCCGCTGTAAACAGCGGGGGAACAACTAAAAACAAAGCCGTATTCTAATGCCGGTGCAGTTCAACAGCTACAACGACAATGGCTTTAACGAAACAGCGTTAATCAGGCTTTTTGCCATCTAAAAATGTATTGATAGTACTGATGGTAGCATTGTTTTTACCATCGCTTTTTACACTATAATTGCTGTAAAAGTTTTCTACGGTAGATGAACTGTTTTGCAGTTCCATGTTACGGCGTATATAAGCCGGCACGGCTTCAAACTCATTATTTGGATCAGCAGCATTCAGGTTGAACGAAAGATTGCGCAATTTTTGCAACCGCTCCGAGGCCCGTTGCTTTTGTTCGCCTGCTTCATCCTGAACCGGTGTTTGATCCGAACCATCTTTCAGCGCTTCCGGTTGATGTGTTGCAGCAGGCCTATCTTCCCCGGACTTTTCATTCCGGATCACTAACTGCATGTCGAGTTCTTCGGGCTGCTCAACCTTTGAAGCCGGTGTGCGAAGCGATTCGGCAGGCTGCGAAACAGGACCCTCTGTTTTTGACTCTGAATAAATACTCGATGGCCTTGCCAGGTACCCCCCGGCAGACGGCGATGGAGCATTTTGAGAAGTGTTAGACCTGGATGTTTGTCCACCCAGGATATTTTTACGTAAAGCCTCTGCCTTATCCTCCAACGCCTGTTTCTTTTTCTCCCATTCCAACTTTTCTGCGTCTATTTCGCTGTGGTCTGCCTTCAGTTCTTCTTTAAACTTCATCTGTAAGGAAAGGGATTGCTCTTCTTCCTTTTCTTCTTTCTTAGGTTCTTTAGCCCCTAATTCAAAATACTGCAAAGGACCAGCAACTTCTTCCTCTTCTTCCATTAATTGCAATGCTGGATTCTCTAGCATTGTCTCTTCATCAACCAGCGAAGGCGCTAATAAATCGGGTTGCAACTCTTCTACAACAGGCTGCCTTTTCGTAGAAGACGGTTCGCTGCCTAATGTCATTATAATGCGCTCTTCTTTTGGTTCCTGTTTTACGGCCACTTTTTTTACAAATGGATCTTTATGCTCAAAGCCCGTTGCGATCAAAGTGATACCAACTTTATTGCCCAAAGAATTATCGTATCCTAAACCAAGAATCACATCGGTGTGCTCGCCCGCCTGGCTCAGTAAATGTGTTTGAATAATTTCCACTTCATCCATTGTAAACTCATGCTCACCTTCGGAAGAGTTGATATTGATAAGGATCCACTTGGCGCCGCGGATGTCATTATCGTTCAACAGGGGAGAACTTAATGCTTCTTCAATTGCTTTTTGCGCACGGTCTTCACCTTCGCAGGCAGCGCTTCCTAAAATGGCCACGCCCCCGTTCTTCATAACTGTGCATACATCGGCAAAGTCAACGTTGATCTGGCCGGTGCTATTGATAACATCGGTGATACATTTTGCGGCAGTAGCCAACACATTATCTGCTTTTGCAAAGGCTTCCCGCATTTTTAAATTACCAAACTGGTGACGCAGTTTATCGTTGCTGATAACAAGCAGCGTATCCACATACTGTTTCAGTATTTTAATTCCCTCTTCTGCCTGCATCTGTCGCTTTCGTCCTTCGTAAGCAAACGGCGTAGTAACAATACCCACTGTAAGAATACCCAGGTCTTTGCAGATTTTAGAAATGATAGGTGCCCCACCGGTTCCGGTTCCGCCACCCATGCCTGCAGTTACAAATGCCATCTTGGTATTTACCTCTAAAATGGCTTTCAGTTCTTCAAGGCTTTCTTCGGTTGCCTGGCGGCCAATATCCGGGTTGGCGCCTGCACCTAAACCTTGTGTAAGATGTGGCCCAAGCTGCACTTTATTAGGTACAGTGCTCTGTGCAATGGACTGTGCATCAGTATTACAAATAATGAAGTTTACACCTTCTATATTCTGGCTGTACATATGGTTTACAGCATTGCTGCCGCCACCACCGATACCAATTACTTTTATAATGGAAGACTTTTCTTTAGGCAAATCAAAATGAATCATGAAAAAAAATTTGGGTTGCTGCTGGTTCGGGGCAGCAACGGGTTGGTTAATTTTTTGGAGGACGATGGCTTGAGTTGTGGATGGTCAGTGGCGGGCCGGCTCGGTTAAGGTTCACCATGCACTACTCACCACTCACAGTTTCTCGTCTTCTTCTTCTTTAAAAATGTCAATCAAACTGTTTTTAAATTTCCCCCAAAAGCTTGACATGCTTTTGCGTGGCGCTGTTTTTACAACGGTCATGCCTGCTTCTTCCTCTATTACCTCTTCATCGTGTAAGTCGGCAGCTTTCAGTCCTTCGGGTACAGCTACATGCTTAAAGTCCTGGTCAAACCTTTTGCGGTCATGCTCAAAATCATCATAGCCTTTTAAAATCAATCCCAAACAAGTGGCATACGTTGGCTTTGCCAATTCATCAATATGGTTAGCCGCTAAGTGCTCGTTGGGTAAACCAATACGGGCATTTAAACCGGTAACATACTCCGTCAACTGAATTAAGTGCTTAAGTTGCGATCCGCCACCTGTTAAGATGATACCACCATTGAGCATTTTATTATCCAGCCCTACCTGTTTTAAATGGTAGGTCACAAAATCCAGTATCTCGCTCATGCGTGCCTGTATGATGTGCGCCAGATTTTTTACAGAGATTTCTTTTGGAGGCATGCCACGCAAACCAGGAATGGTTATGTAAGCATTGGCTTTTGCTTCGTTAGCCAAAGCGCTTCCAAATTGAACCTTCATTTGCTCCGCCTGGGTCTTCAATACCCCTAAACCGGTTTTAATATCGTTGGTAATATTTTCACCTGCAAAAGGGATAACAGCCGTATGCTTCAAAATGCCTTCGTAAAAAATAGCTAAATCTGTTGTACCACCACCAATATCTACTATGGCAACGCCTGCCTCCAGATCTTCCTGCGCCATTACAGCGGCTGATGAAGCCAGGGGTTGCAATACCAGATCTTTTGTGGCCAAACCACTTTTTTCTACTGAACGCTTAATGTTGCGAATGGCATTTTTATCACCAGTGATAATGTGAAAATTAGCACCAACTTTTACCCCGCTAAAACCAATAGGATGCTGAATATTTTGAAAATTATCAACCGTGTATTCCTGAGGGATTACGTCGATAATTTGATCGCCTGCTGGTATGTAAGTCTTGAACTGGTCGGCGATCAGTTGGTCAATTTCCTTTTGTGAAATCTCGTTCTCTGTATCCTGACGCACAATGTCGCCACGGGTTTGCAGGCTCTTGATATGATGCCCCGCAATGCCTACGTAAACCTCCGTAATCTCAAGACTTGGATTAGATGAATAGCAGGCATCTAACGCTTGCTTTACCGCCTTGATCGTTTCATCAATGTTGAGTACCTGCCCATGTTTGACGCCGTTGGAATTGGCCCGGCCAAAGCCCAAAATCTCCAGCTTGCCGTACTCGTTCTTGCGTCCGGCAATGACGGCGATTTTGGTGGTTCCGATGTCAAGCCCCACAATAATAGGTTGCTCGTTGTTCATGTATGTTGTTTTTAGTTGTTGACATTTTTTAATGAGTAATCAGTGATTAGGAACAAGTCCTTTCGAACCGATTATTCAGTATTCTTTTTGTACCCGGCGCACGGTGCTACTATCTAGTATCTGTTGCGTCGCACTCGTGTACGTTTTGTTCGCTATGCAGCATTTGCCTGAACCGGGGTGAACGTGATGGCTGGGATAATTTCTTACGCATCCCACTGATTCCATCCCGCTTCAGAAATCAATACTCATTTTTTTTTGGCATCACCGCCTTGGCTTTTTGTACCGGCCTTTGCTCTTTTGGTTTTACTGGAGCTGGTTTGTTGACAACCCGCTTTGCAACATTGGATTTTGGATCAGGGTTTTTCTTAAGAGTTGGAGGATTGGAAATTTTAGTAGGAGGAACCGTTACCGGCTTTTTTTTATGATCAACTTTCTGTGCTGAATCATTCCTGTTTACAACCGGGGCTATTGCAATCGGCAGCGTTTCGTCGGGCAACATTCCTTCTGCTTCCTGCTCTGATGCTTTTTTGCGCATCAGTTCTTCTATGTTCTTCTGCAACTGTATCGAATCAATGGGAGACTGCAATGCACCTTTCACACCTATCACCTGTCCATCAAACTGCACATCAAGCGCACTATATTTAGCAAAGCCGGCTTTTGGTAAAACGGCTGTATAAAAAAGATAGAGCCGTGCTAACTTATCCTCTACATTTTCTCCATCGCCCAACTTTATCACATGACTACCAATTAGTGGCACCAATTCAAACTTACCTGCCGGAGTTATATCAATCTGTCCTACCTGCGCATTCCAAAAGGGCGAGGCTTCAATAACCCGGGTAATGTTTTTAATCCCTTTTACCAGGGCACTGTCCCTAACACTCCATCTCTTTGAAGCGCTAAAGCCGGTCACCACCGGTAGCTTTAACCCATAATTTTCAAGCAGCGGCATTTTGTAACCGGCGCTGTCCATATAAAACGAGGTGCCTGCGGTAGTAAAAACTCTGGCTACCGGCGCTCTTTCCGTTACAGTAACATGCAACACATCTTTTGTATCAAAGTACAATTCGGCATCGCGAATCCAGGGATTCGCCTCTAATGTTTTTTCAAGCAGTGTGAGATTTATATCTCCAAAATTCTTCTTTATCAAAGAGCCTTCAGCTGTTTTTTCAATGCTCCGCTGTACATCCTCCTGCTTTACGAAAATCTTATCGCCGCCCACAATGGCTACTTCAACCCCCTTACATAAGTGCTTCTCATTTCTGCGGTTGGCCGCAATCAATAACGTAACAATGCCTCCCAGCAATACAAGCCAGCCGGCAAAAAATAAAATGCGGTATATAGGTCTTTTAAACGTCAACTTTCTATTACTTTTTTTTACGATTTGAAATACGAATACTACGATTTCAAAAGGATTGTCAGGCTTTTTTACTGTTTCCCTGTACCAATCAATCAACTAGTCAAGGCATCCTTTACCGGCTGAACCAATGTATCAATATCACCGGCCCCCGCCATAACCACTACTTCACCGAACTCTTTATCCATACTATTTGCAAACGTTTTTATCCACGCTAACAATTCTTCTTTTGACAGGAGCTGCTTTTCTTCCCTCTCCACTTTTTTAAAGATCAATTCACTGGTGACCCCCTCTACAGGCTGCTCTCTTGCCGGGTAAACAGGCAAAAGAATTACCCTGTCGGCAATGGAAAGCGCTTCTGCAAATCCATCGGCCAAATCGCGGGTCCTGCTAAATAAATGAGGTTGGAAAATGACTGTCACCAAACGTTGAGGAAACAAACTTCGCACACTCTTCAGCAAAGCTCTTAACTCTTCCGGATGATGTGCATAATCATCGACCAATACAGGTTGCACATAGCCGCCCTCGATTGAATTTTTCGGTGGAATGACATATTCAAACCGCCGCCGTACTCCTTTGAACGCGGCTACGGCCGCTTTAATTTTTTTGTCATCAATTTTTAAAGCAACCGCAACGGCAATAGCCGCTACTGCGTTTTCTACGTTATGCATACCACCAACCTTTAACTCCACATTTGAAAGAATGGTATCGGTTAACCGAACATCAAATACATATCCGCCTTCCTTGATTTTTATGTTACTGCCGAACACATCCGCTGCGTCGTTTTGTAAACTGTAAGTCAATCGTTTTTCAACATTTGTCTCCTTCATTCTCTTCAAACCAAACTTGCTGATAAGCAAGCCGTCGCTTTTTACCTTGCTTCCAAACTCAATAAAAGCATCCTGCATCGTTTTTTCATCTCCATAAATATCTAAATGGTCGGCATCCATCGAAGTAATAATCGCGATGTCCGGGCTTAATTTCAAGAAGCTTCTGTCATATTCATCTGCCTCAATTACAGATACCTTGTTATTACTACTCCAGAAATTGGTGTCATAATTAGCTGCTATTCCACCCAAGAAAGCATTACAGCCATAACCGCTGTGGCGAAGTATATGTGCTACCATCGTAGTGATGGTTGTTTTCCCGTGCGTACCACCAATGCAGATGTTAAAGCTGGTTGCACTGATAGCTCCCAACACATCGCTTCGCTTAACTACATTGTAACCGTTTGTTTGATAGTATACTAATTCGGCATGCTCTTTTGGAACAGCCGGTGTATAAACAACAATTGAAACTTCTTTTGGAATACTGTCAACATCTTCCCCATAATGAACGCTAATGCCTTCTTTTACCAATTCTTTTGTTAAGGCTGTCTCTGTTTTATCATACCCGCTTACACCAAACCCTTGTGATAAAAAGTAGCGGGCCAAAGCACTCATCCCAATGCCACCTATGCCAATGAAATAAACAGCCGCCCCCTCATCCCCTGCGGGAGAGCCTATAAGAGTCGTGAGATCATCGGCTGTGCTATTCATGCAAACAGTTAGTTTATTTTTTTATAACGTCTAAAATTTGTTCTGCCACTTTTCTGTCGGCATCATTTACCGCCAGTTTTGCAATATTTTCTCTCAACGCTTTTTGGTGTGCTTCATCATTCGCTAACTCAATAATCATTGCTACTACTTTATCCTTTGCTTCGCTATCCTTCACCATCAACGCAGCATTCTTACGCACTAAATTCTGTGCATTTACGGTTTGGTGGTCTTCCGCAGCAAACGGATAGGGCACGAATAAAACGGGCTTTTTCACCACACACAATTCTGCAATTGCCATGGCGCCTGCTCTTGATACTACAATGTCCGCTGCTGCATATGCATATTGCATTTCTTTTATAAAATCAGAAACCCAGATTCCTGTCTTGCGGGCTGCTGTCTCTTGCCATTTTGCCGCGTCGGTTTTACCGGTTTGCCAAATAACCTGCAAACCTGCCTCAACCAAATCATCTATCCTTCCGGCTATTGCTTCATTAATTGAACGGGCACCTAAACTTCCCCCCACAACCAGCACTGTTTTCTTACCTGGGTGAAGGCCGAAAAATTTTACTGCTTCTTCTTTATCAATGGTAGCTACAGCCACTATGTCGGGACGAACAGGGTTGCCTGTTACTGAAATTTTTTTTGCCGGGAAAAAGCTATCCATACCATCACTGGCAACAAAAATTTTTACTGCTTTTCTGCCAAGCATCTTATTTGCTTTTCCGGCAAACGAATTCGATTCATGTATGAAAGAAGGTGTTCCCCTTGACTGCGCAAAACGCAGTACCGGAAACGAAGAATAACCTCCAACACCAATCACCGCGTCGGGACGAAACCGGTTGAAAATATTTCTTACCTGCAAAAAGCTTTTTACCAGCTTTAATGGCAAGCCAATATTTTTTATCAAAGAGCT
>DASQMG010000081.1:0-5238 GCA_035645595.1 Flavisolibacter sp.
AAGCCCCTCACAACTACCTTGTGAAGGGCTTCTTATTGTGAAACTGTTAATAAGCCGGAGCGGTTTATTATTCTGCGCCAATAACTTTGAAACGGGATGCAGAGATTTTCTTTCCTTTAATAATTTATAATGGTATTACGCATATTGGCCTTTAGCAGTTCAAGGGCTGGCAATGACGCCTATTTGCAAACGGCCGCGCCGGTAATAAAGGAGTTCCTTGGTGAAGTGCCATTGTCTGTTGCTTTTATTCCTTTTGCTTCTGTTGATAACGACTATCAAGTCTATGCGGATAAAGTGCGGGAAGGGTTGGCGGGTATGCCTCATACAATAAAGGTTGCTTTGCCTGCTAATGCTAAACAGGTAATAGCACAAAGTGATGCAATTATGGTTGGTGGTGGTAACACCTTCAAACTATTGCATGACTTGTATGCGCTGGATATATTTGATCTTATTAAACAAAAAGTGCAAAGTGGAACGTCATACACAGGCTGGAGTGCCGGTTCAAATATCACCGGCCCAACCATCGGCACTACTAACGACATGCCCATTATTCAGCCCTTTAGTTTTAAATCACTGGGCTTCTTTTCATTTCAAATTAACCCGCATTATTATAATGTAGTTACGGAGGGTTTCAATGGCGAAACCAGGGACCAGCGGCTGGAAGAGTACTTGAAATTAAATAAAGATTCAAAAGTTGTTTGCTTACCGGAAGGGACAGCCTTAAAGCTGGATGAAAATAAATTAATCTTTATAGGGCAATCTGGTGGTGTGGTATTGAGCAGGAGGGGCGAAAAATTATTGCGGAAAGAAATATGCTCCCAAACAGACCTTAACTTTTTACAGTAATCAGCTGTAAAGCTATGGAAGGCAATTCCTAAACTACTATCAATTTGCTCTATTGGCACAAGGCAAGGTAAAAAAAAGCTATTGCATAATCCATTCCTGTTACTTGTGTCCCTGCTATTCGATGGCACACGATCTAACTGAAAGGTTATTTATGCAATAGCTTATGATAGACCCCGTAAAGTAGCTGTTGTCTATTTTGCAACCAGCGAAGCCTCAATTGATAAGTAGGTCCGAGTCCTGCTAATTTGCTTTTAGGTGCTCTTGCCAAACATCCATTTCTCCGTTCACTACCCGTATCACCTGGCAGGTAGTCTTGTCTTCTATTGCAACCAGGTAAGCGGTTGTCCCGTTCGTGGTTACTTCCTGAACAGATGCGATTGAATAATCGTAGTAGGCGCTTTTAACCTGGTGACGAACATCGGCAGGCAGTTCTTTTTCCGTGTAGTATTTTATCAGGGTTTCGCAATAACCAGTTTTGGTTAACCATGCCCGGTTTAAAATGCCTTTTGATGTGAAGCAAACCAAAAATCCACGGCGGGTTTTTACCCACCTGTCATCGGTAGCACCAGGAAACTCTTTCATGAATTCTCTAAGGGGGCGGGTGTTTTCAATTTCTTTACTTGGGTGCAGGTAAGGCGACACAATTGTTTTGTTTTCAACAAAGGCATACTGTGCGTTTACTGATGGTGAACAGGCAACAGCCATAATGAGAATGGCTATAAAGGTGCTTGTCTTTTTCATGTTGTTAGTTTTAAGGTTTAAGTGATTGCTGTGAAATAATGATTACTGGTATAAGCGTGTTGTTCTCCCGCAATCTTTATTTTATGAACGATTTAATTTTCGGTAAAACAGTGCTGCTTACAATTTTATTTGTCGGTGTAATTATTTCAATAGAAACAACCCGGCAAACTCATTTTTAAACTTTTCATAAACAGCTGTAGGCTCTTTAGATTATTGAAAGGAAAAGTGTAGCCGCAACACTAAACAGTATTTAATACACAGCTACACTTGCAGGCATGAAAGGAAAGGGAGGATTGTTTCCTGTAGATACAACTAAAGGGTATTAGTTGTTGCAAGGCAGTCCTTTCAGTTTTGGAGTACAAAATGAAAAAAGAGTACGGTAGTGGTTTTTTATGGGGTGCGAAGCGAAGAGAAGATAAGGGTACGGATGCTTAAACAAGTTCTTTTATCCTTCTTTTCATCGAAAGGCCGGTTGATTGTACATCGAACAGTTGGTGACTGAAACGGATAACCATTTCACTCCAGTTAACCAACTCTTTTTCTTCCTGGTCCATTATAAAACCGTAAGTGGTTTGATACAGCTCGATTACATCTTCCATTTTTTCCTGCATAAACTGTTCAATCATTTTAGTGCACGAAACAGCGTCGTATATATTACCGAGTTTAAAATGTTTTGAGCAGCCATGAGAGATGGGAATAATGTCCCCTCCTTCGTCAATTATCAGCTCTTTAAAAATAGAAGAGAAGTTAGCAGTTGTAAATTCAGGTGTATTATACTGGTGAAAGATAAAGGCCGGGTTATCCATGATGTAGTCGCGGTGGAGCAGGTCAAGCTGCATAAACAACTGCTCGCCGTAAACTTCTTTAAGGTAGTGAAAGGCGATGTATATTTTATGCAGCGATTCCTCGTCAAAGGTTACAGAGTTCAATGTGGCAGCTGCTCTGCCGGCCATCTCCAACGGATGAAAGTGGAGGAGTTTGGCCCCATTGTTCAGCGCGAATTGAACCAGCCAGTGCATGATCTTCCAATTATCGGGAAACACCGTATGTATAAAACCAAAGCAGGCTACATTATCTTTTACTACCTGCACTCCTTCTTCCATTTTTTTAAATGCCCCTTCAAAATTGCGTAACTGATCATGCTGTTGTTCCTTACCATCAATACTGATTGCTATTAAATCAGCCTGGCGCAGAGCCTTTTTTGCCCTGTCTGAACCAAGCAGCATAGCATTTGTGGTGATAGAATTAAAAAAGCCTAAAGAATGTGTGTGGGTAAGCAACTCCTCCAGCGGACGATAGAGAAAAGGTTCGCCACCGGAAAGCGAAATAGCATTATAACCAACACCTGCCAGTTCTTCCACTACCTGCTGCAGGCGATATACATCTAACCCGCCTTTAAATGCCGGTGCCGAACCTGAGTAGCAGTGCCCGCAGGTTAAATTGCATTGTAAGCTTGGATGAATTTGAATAACCTTTGATACCCTCCCTGCTGGTAAGGTATCAAAGGTGGTAGTGATGGCATTTTTCATGAGTTAACCGTTTACAAATTTTCGAGAGTAAGTTTTACGTTGTAAAAATTTGGCATTGGCGGAATGCCTTTTTTAAAAATCCGTATCTCTTTAAACGCCTTGTCGGCAAGAAGCTGCTGCACTGCATTTACCTTGTCAAAAGGCAACTGCGTATCAATTACAAATTTTTCAAAAGGCGGCTGGCCAAACTGCGACCAGTCAACTATCTGGTGTCCTGATTTTTGTAAAGCCGCTATTGATTTTGAAATACGGGTTAGCTGGTCTTTACCAAGACCTGATTTGGAGAATTGGCCATTAAGGCTTTTTTCGACTTCTTCCTGTTGAATTTTGTTTTCCATTTTTTAAGTTTTTAGGTAAGAAAAAAGAGCAGTTAGTTTTGAGTTGCGACATTGCTTGCCTTATAAATTGATAGTGATAAAAAGTGTAAGGCAGTTACTGAATGGTGCTACTTATATGTCGGTAAACCGGGAAGGACGGAAACAGCTTTGATGGAGATTTTTACATTTTATGCGGAAGTATGTAGCAGCAATGGGTATGGTACCAATGGGTGATGGCCGGATGCTTCCTGAGTTCATTTATCTGCCAGGCGTTAAGACAAGGAGTACTTTCTTTTTTTGCGAAAGATGAATAGAAGAACGATAGACACTAGTAGAAAGCTGCCTATCAGCCACCAAATGTTGTGGTTGTTTTTAGTAGGAGTAATGGGCTCCCCATTTCCGGCTAATATCATATTAGCCCAATAGTAGGGGAGAAGGTTTTTATTGCCGCCATCCTGCATAAAAGAAAGCTTGGCATCCTGTAGCGCATCATCCTTACGCATACCCTCTGCTATGTTTTTTAAAAATAGTTGTGTGATGCCGTAAATCGCTTCTTCATCGGCCTTCCATAAAGTAGCAGTAATACAAGGAATGCCTGCAGAAGCAAAGCCTCTTGTTAAACTGAAAACCCCTTCGCCGGTGGCAAGGCGGCCCACATTGGTTTGACAGGCACTTAGTACAATCAATTCTGTAGAAGGGTTACGAAGCAGTTGTAATTCTGATAGCCGTATAACAGAATCGGCCATAAATAAAATGGGTTCTTTGTCGCTGCTGTCGGCACGTGCATGAGATAAGATAGTAACAATACTATAGTTGGGCAGGTTGCTTAATAAACTACTACGGCTGGCGAGACTACCTGTTATTAATTTGTTGTTGGTGTAATAAACCGATGATTTTTGAAGTGATGTTCCTGAGCGTAGTAACGAAGGCACGGATAAATTGGCTGCATAGGAAACCGGTGCTACTCCAAGGAAGGCGCCTTTTCCGGAGGGGTTCTTAAACCTTTTTAATAATGCCTGCGCCGAATAAACGTAACTAAAGCTGTGATCTTTAATAAGAAAGTTTGTTCCCTCCGGATCCGTTGTTAAAGCTTCAAACGGGATCATCACGGCATCGTAGCAAATAATCACTCTTCCCTTAGATAGGCCTACTGGTTTAAACAACAGTTGATAAATGTGGTAAGCCTGTGCAGCAAAAGCTTCGTAATGGTTATTTAAACGCTGCACATCGGAACAGGTTTTTAAAAACTGAGAAAGGTCAGTACTAAAGTTATTCTTGTTCTGCTTTATCAATTTTGATGAAGATGGCGTGATGGCAAGGATATAAATAGCTGTATCGTTTATAAAATAATGCACAAAGCTTTGCCCGGCTGCTGCCAGGTATTTTTGAAGATCCTGCAGGCGGGGAACAGCATCGGCATACTTATACTGGTGGTAGGCAGGGTAGGCCGTTTGAAGCGCATTTATATAGCGTTGCAATGCTTCTTTAGCCGAGAAGAGTTTTAGTTCTTCTGCCTGGTAAGCCGGGTCATCGTTAGGTAGACCGGCTACTTTTTGCTGCTGCCAAAAAACATTGATTTGCAGCCGTTGTTCTTCCGCTGCTTCTGCTGCCGGTAACTTTGCCGATGCTCCTAACTCGGCCAGTTTATCGTTTAATAAAACTGCCCTGCTTTTTTCCATAAAGTACAAAGCCAGCGAGGGATCATTTGCCTCATAGCAGGCTTCTATAGCATTGGTAAAGAACTCTCTTGTTTCGCTTCGCCAATACAGCTTGCTTTGCTCACCGGTTTGTTCGTGGCGCATATC
>DASQMG010000082.1:0-16967 GCA_035645595.1 Flavisolibacter sp.
CAGAATGGGCCATGCTGGTGCTATTGTTGGCGGTGCCGAAGATACTGCCGAAGCAAAGATGAAGATCATGGCGGAGTGCGGTATTCATGTAGTACAAAGCCCGGCAGATATTGGAAAAACGATGGCGGGAATAATGTAGGATATAAGCTGTCAATCGTCAGCCATCCGCTTTGAAGCCAGACGTACAGCATTTTACAATAGAAAGTACAGACAAAAAATTAATGACTAACTCTTAGCTGATGGCTGGAAAGCTTATAAAAAGTGAAGCCCTTCTTAATCGAAGGGCTTCGTAGCATTCAGGAGGACGTAATTACTTTCATTTTCACAGGTGCGTCAGGAATAGGTTTTTTGGTGTTTCATTAAGGTGAGTAATAGATAGGCTTTTACACTCCGCGTTTAGTGGTCGATTGATAAAGTATAGTTAACGCAGGAAGCCTTTCACACCTCTTTTACATTTACGGGAAATCAGGGCACTTCGTATTTGATGAAGGCTGATATTCGAACAAATTAAGAGAGCAGAAGTTCGCATTCATGAAGCAGTGCCAGTTTACTAATAGCTGCTGTGCCCACCTCTTCGCAAACTAATCCCCCGGCAATATTGGCGATTTCCGCCATCAGGTGTACGTTTTTACGCACCGCGTAAACCAAGGCGGCAACGGCAATTACAGTATCACCTGCGCCCGAAACATCTGCCACGTTACGAATATGTGAAGGGATAATATTAGCGCTTTCGCCATGCTGGTAAAACACCCCTTTTTCAGAAAGCGTGATTAGCGAAATGCGATGGTGTAAGTGTTGGTAAAGCGCCTGGTGAATATCCTGTAATACCGGTATCTCGGTATTGGTCAATAAAATGTTAAGGGCTTCCTTTACTTCTTTCAGATTAGGCTTGAAAATATCAACTCCATCGTAGCTGAAAAAATTTTTGCGTTTAGGATCAACCGCTGTGAGCACATTCGCCTCTTTACAAATGGCGATGATTTCATGTATAATATTTTCGGTTAGTACGCCTTTATTATAATCTTCCAGAATAACAATATGGGGCAATTCTTTTTCTACAAAAGCCCTGAAATTTCGCAGCAGCCTTTCACTATCCTCTTCTGTTAGGTCGTTGGTTTGCTCAGCATCCAGACGCATCATCTGCTGGTTGCGGCTGATAATGCGTGTTTTATTGGTGGTAACACGACGGGCACTATTTAAACAATACTCGGTTTTAATATTATTATCAACAAACAACTGCGTTAAGCAGGTTGCATCATCATCATCGCCCATTACTGAAATAACGTAAGCCTGCGCACCCAACGATTGAAGGTTAAGTGCCACGTTTCCGGCACCACCTATGCGCTGTTCTTTCTTTGTAACCGACACCACAGGCACAGGCGCTTCAGGAGAGATACGCTCTACCCCACCCCACAAATAAGTATCCAACATTACATCACCAATAACCCCCACTTTAACCGACTCAAAATCTTTAAATAATTGCACTACATTCTCCATAATTACACTGCTGTTTTCCGGCGGGACAAAGCAACGAAATAAAGCGGAATACCAAGGAGAACAATACCCAGACCGTAATAAGGATATTTCCCCTGGTACATGATCAACAGCGTACAGAAAGCAGTGCCCATGAAAATATAAAGCGCGGGCAGTACAGGATAACCGAATGCCTTGTAAGGACGTTCCGCATCGGGCCTTTTCTTCCGGAGGATAAAGATGCCGGCAATGGTTAATACATAAAATAGTACTACCACAAATGAAACCATATCCAGCAGGTTGCCGTATTGGCCGCTCAGGCAAAGCGCACAAGCCATGGCACACTGAATCCACAAAGCATATTCTGGTACAGCTGCCTTATTAAGCCGGCCGGTTTGTTTAAAGAACAATCCATCATTGGCCATGGTGTAGTAAACCCGGGCACCAGCTAATATCAGCCCATTATTACAGCCAAATGTTGATACCATGATAAGCAGGGCAAGGAAGGTTGTACCAACAGTGCCAAAAATTTCATTGGATACGGACAGAGCAATCCTGTTATCTTTTGCAAAGGCCAGTTGTTCAAGTGGCAGTACGGATATGTACATTAGGTTTGCAGCCACATATATGACGGTAACAATCAGTGTACCCAGAAATAAACTTAAACCAATATTCCGTTGCGGGTTTTTTACTTCGCCTGCTATAAAAGTGATATTATTCCACGCATCAGAACTAAAGATGCTTCCTACCATTGCCGAGGCTACGGCGCCTAAGGCTACCAATCCAATTAAAGGTGTCCATGTGTTTGATGTAGCGGCGGCATCAATGCGGGTAACATGTTGCTTTATTGTCCACGCATCCTGCCAGTTGGCATCCCAGACTCCTGACTTAGCAGCAAGAAATCCAAAAATAATCAAGCCAAAAAGCGCAAGCAACTTTGCAGTGGTAAACGTTGTCTGAATCAACTTACCACCTTTAATCCCTTTTGTATTAATGTAAGTAAGTAAAACCACAAGCACAATTCCTACCAACTGTGCAGCAGTAATTTTAAAACCCTCTGCGGTTCCCCATATAATATTACCATCACCTAAAGATGGTTCCAGATAACCCAGAAACTTTCCAAATGCTACTGCTACTGCTGCTATTGTGCCTGTTTGAATCACCGCAAAAAAGCTCCATCCATATAGAAATCCGATAAACGGATTATAAGCCTCTCGTAAATAAACATACTGCCCACCGGCTTTGGGGAACATGGCACTCAGCTCACCATAACTTAATGCAGCAGTTAACGTCATAAAGCCCGTTAGTAACCATGCAGTAATGAGCCATCCGGCAGAGCCAAGGTCCTTCAACATATCAGCACTTACAATAAAAATTCCGGAACCAATCATAGAACCGGCAACAATCATTGTCGCATCCATTAAACCTAAAGACCGTTTAAACGAGCCATCGTTTGCTATAGCTTCCTGCGGCTTACCAACTTGTTGCTGCATTAAATAATTTTTTTGAAGATAAGGATTCAGCTAAAAGTAAAGGCATAAAAAATCCCGCGCCGGCGGGATTGATAACTATGTGGAGTGGCTTACTTCTTTTTATATAATCCGTTTAATCCTTTCAGTAAATCAGCAGTGATATTATAATTACTATCACGATAAAAAATAAAACCAGGTTCGTAAGCCAGTATGTAGGTATAACCCTTGCTCTTATTGTATTCCTTTAGATAATCTTCCACCTTCATTTTTACATCCTGCATCTTACGCATATACAAATCCTGGAACTTTTGATCCATCTGTTGTTTTGTACTTCTTATTCTGTCCTGCAGTTGAAGAATATCACGGTTGGCTTTTTCCGACTCTACCTGCGACATGCTTTGCGACTGCCCTTGATATTGTGTAATTCTATCGTTGTATGTTTTTTGTAAACGGGTAAGCTCATTATTAATGCGTTCTTCTTCTTTGCCTAACTCTGTCTTCACATCCTTCACCATAGAAAAAGAAGCATTGATGGAATCCATTTCAAAATAAGCAATACGAAAATCTCCGGCGGGAACGGAGGCCGTTCCGGCAGAAGGAACAATTTTAGCAGCTTCTTGTTTCTTACCCGATGAAAAATGAAGGTAAAAAAGTACACCAACAGCAACTAATAAAACGATATTTAAAATGAGTGAAGCATTCTTCATGCGGCCCAAAAATTTAGTGGACGAAAGTATGAGGTTCAGGCGGTTTTGAAACGTTAAAAGGAAGACCAGGTAGCGGGCAGCAAGGAGCGATCAGCTTTCAATGTTCTAACGTAATTGCCAAAGGTGAAAGAAAAGTGACGCGAAGCGAAAAGGCTTCGCACAGTAAAATAAAAAAGGAGCAAGATTGCTCTTGCTCCTTTTGTTTTAATTTACGTTTTATCGTTAGCTAACCAGCCAACTAGCCCACTGGCTAACCTTCTACTTTACTCATCGTCGTCAAACGTCATAGCTTCCTTGGCGGTTTGCAGCAATTCATATTCTTCCTTGCTACCAACAATCATGTTTTCAAACTCACGCAGGCCTGTACCGGCGGGTATCAGGTGACCAGTGATAACGTTTTCCTTCAAGCCAATCATATCATCGGTTTTGCCCTGAATAGCCGCTGACGATAATACCTTGGTTGTTTCCTGGAATGATGCGGCAGAAATCCAACTTGGTACACCCAGAGAAGCTTTAGTGATACCCAATAACGTTGGTTGCGAAGTAGCCGGTTTTGCATCACGATACTCCACCAGCTTTTTATCGCTACGACGTAAGATTGAATTCTCTTCACGCAATTCGCGAAGGGTAACAATTTGTCCCGCTTTCATCTTGGTTGACTCACCAAATTCAGTTACAACTTTCTTATCAAAGATGTTGTCGTTCTCTTCATTAAATTCAAACTTATCTTCCAGATCCTCCTCAAGGAAACGGGTATCGCCCGGATCAACAATGGAGACCTTACGCATCATTTGGCGAACGATAACTTCAATATGCTTGTCATTAATTCGCACACCCTGCAAACGATACACTTCCTGGATTTCATTTACCACGTACTGCTGTACAGCAAACGGTCCTTGTATAGAAAGAATATCCTGCGGTGCAATTTGTCCATCAGATAAGGGAGAGCCTGCTTTTACAAAGTCACCGTCCTGAGCAAGAATTTGTCTTGTTAACGGAACTAAATATTTACGGGTTACACCATCTTTTGCCTCAATAATAATTTCTCGGTTACCACGCTTTACAGAACCCATAGTCACCACCCCATCAATCTCTGAAACAATGGCAGGGTTAGACGGGTTTCGGGCTTCAAACAATTCCGTTACGCGAGGCAGACCACCCGTTATATCACGCAACTTGCCTAATACACGTGGAATTTTTACCAATACCTGGCCTGCTTTTACTTCTTCGCCATCTTCCGGCAAAATGTGCGAACCGGTAGGTAAGTTGTAGATCTTTTTGTCTTTTCCTTCAACGATCATTGAAGGAATTTTTGTTTTATCTCTTGTTTCAATAACCACTTTTTCGCGGTGACCTGTTTGTTCGTCGGCCTCCTCGCGGAAGGTGATACCATCAATCACGTTCTCAAACCGCAACGTACCATTTTGCTCAGCCATGATTACGTTGTTGTACGGATCCCAGGTACAAAGCACATCGCCTTTTTTTACTTGCTGGCCATCCTTTACATTCAATGTAGCACCGTACGGAATGTTGTTGGTAATCAGTAAACGGTCGGCTTTCTGATCAATAATTCTTGCCTCACCTGTACGGCCAATAACGATCTGAACTTTCTCACCTTCATTGTTAACGGAACTTACGGAACGTACGCCGTCAAACTGGATGGTACCATCAAACTTGGCTGGCAACGTAGATTCTACCGAAGTAGAACCGGCCACACCACCCACGTGGAAGGTACGAAGTGTTAACTGTGTACCCGGCTCACCAATAGACTGTGCTGCTATGATACCAACCGCATCACCTTTCTGCGCCAGGTAACCTGTTGCCAGGTTTTTACCATAGCACTTAACGCAGGTACCACGCTTCGCTTCGCAGGTTAACACCGAACGGATTTCTACTGTTTCAATTCCTACTTCTTCAATTTTGCGGGCAACACTTTCTGAAATTTCTTCACCAGCCTGTATAATCAAAGCATCATTTACAGGGTTGAATATATTATGAACCGATGTGCGGCCTTCAATTCTATCTGACAATGGCTCGATAACATCCTCATTATCTTTTAGTGCAGACGTTGCAATACCACGCAGGGTTCCGCAATCTTCCTCTGTTATAACCACATCCTGGGATACGTCAACCAAACGACGGGTTAAGTAACCGGCATCTGCTGTTTTAAGAGCCGTATCTGCCAGACCTTTACGTGCACCGTGGGTAGAAATGAAATAATCCAGTACATTCAATCCGCCTTTAAAATTGGAAAGAATAGGGTTTTCGATAATCTCAGAGCCACTGCTTCCTGACTTACGTGGCTTTGCCATTAATCCCCTGATACCCGCCAACTGCTTAATCTGTTGCTTAGAACCACGGGCACCGGAATCCAACATCATAAACACGGAGTTGAAGCCTTGCTTATCTGCTGCTAATTCGCGGATCAATGTTTCAGTGATGCGGGTATCTACACGAGACCAGATGTCAACCGTTTGGTTGTATCGCTCATTGTTCGTAATTAAACCCATGTTATAGTTATCCCATACTTCATCAACTTCCACCTTGGCATTGGCTACTAGTTCTTCCTTAATATCCGGAATGATAAGGTCATTAATGGAGAACGACAAACCACCACGGAAAGCCATGCGGAAACCAAGCGTTTTAATATCATCCAAAAACTTTGCGGTCTTTGGCACATTGGTAATGTTGATGATATCGCCGATGATTTCACGAAGATTTTTCTTCGTTAAAAGGGCATTGATAAATCCAACTTCTTTTGGTACAAACTGGTTAAAGATGACACGGCCAACCGTTGTTTCCAACAACTTGTTGGTAATAGTTCCATCCTCAGCACGAACGTTTGTTTTTACTTTGATGTGCGCATGTAAGTCAATCTTGTTTTCGTTATACGCAATGATTACCTCTTCAGAACTGTAAAACGCTTTTCCTTCACCACGAACCTTTAACTCCTCAGTTGACTTTCTGCCCTTGGAAATGTAGTACAAGCCAAGAACCATGTCCTGCGAAGGAAGGGTGATTGGCGTACCATTTTGCGGATTCAGGATGTTGTGCGAGGCAAGCATTAATAATTGGGCTTCCAGGATAGCAGCATTGCTTAACGGAACGTGAACAGCCATTTGGTCACCATCAAAGTCAGCGTTAAATGCAGACGTAACCAACGGGTGAAGCTGAATGGCTTTACCTTCTACCAATTTTGGCTGGAAGGCCTGGATAGATAAACGGTGCAACGTTGGGGCACGGTTTAACATGATCGGGTGACCTTTCAATATATTCTCAAGGATATCCCAAACAATGGCTTCTTTTTTATCAACAAGCTTCCTTGCCGATTTCACTGTTTTAACGATACCCCTTTCAATTAATTTGCGAATGATAAATGGCTTGAATAATTCAGCCGCCATATCTTTTGGTAAGCCGCACTCGTATAGTTTCAACTCAGGTCCTACTACAATTACAGAACGACCAGAGTAGTCAACACGCTTACCTAAGAGATTCTGACGAAAACGACCTTGCTTACCTTTCAATACATCAGAAAGAGATTTTAATGCACGGCCACCTTCAGCTTTTACCGCGTTAGATTTACGGCTGTTATCAAACAAGCTGTCAACAGCTTCCTGTAACATACGCTTCTCGTTGCGAAGGATAACTTCCGGGGCTTTGATCTCTAATAAACGCTTTAAACGGTTGTTGCGGATAATTACACGGCGATATAAATCATTCAAGTCAGAAGACGCGAAACGGCCGCCATCCAAGGGAACTAACGGACGCAATTCTGGCGGAATAACCGGAATGTACTGCATAACCATCCATTCCGGACGGTTAGCGATTCTTGTTTGCGCATCGCGGAACGATTCAACAACAGACAAACGCTTTAGCGCATCTGCCTTACGTTGCTGCGAAGTTTCAGTAGCTGCCGCATTTCTTAAATCAAATGATAACTGGTCCAGATCTATGCGGCTCAGCAAATCACTAACCGCTTCCGCGCCCATTTTGGCAATGAACTTATTCGGATCTTCATCAGGCAGGTACTGGTTATCTTTTGGAAGCGTATCCAGAATATCAAGGTATTCTTCTTCTGTTAAGAGATCACCGTAGTTCTGGCCTTTATCTGCACGAATACCTGACTGAATTACAACGAAACGTTCATAATAAACAATGGTCTCTAATTTCTTAGAGCTCATGCCTAACAGGTAACCGATTTTATTGGGCAAAGATTTAAAGTACCAGATATGTACAACTGGAACTACCAGTTTAATATGCCCCATGCGTTCGCGACGAACCTTCTTTTCTGTTACTTCCACACCGCAGCGATCGCAAACAATGCCTTTATAGCGAATGCGCTTATACTTACCACAAGCACATTCGTAATCTTTTACAGGACCAAAAATCCGCTCGCAAAACAAACCATCACGTTCAGGTTTATAAGTACGATAGTTAATGGTTTCAGGCTTCAGAATTTCACCAAAGCTTTTTTCCAAAATGCTATCTGGTGAAGCCAGACCAATCGTAATCTTGGAGAACGTTGGTCTTGGGCGATTATCTCTTTTATTAAAAGCCATCTTTAAATATGATTTGAATATTTCTAATTTGATTTTGTGAGACGTCAAAAGTGAAACGCGAAACAACAGAGTCTTTTCTTACGTCCGTTGTTTCACGTTTCACTGTTCTATTTAGTCATGGAACTTAAGATCCAATCCCAATCCTCTTAATTCATGCACCAGTACATTAAATGATTCAGGAATACCAGGGCGAGGAATGTTCTCCCCTTTCACGATGGCTTCGTACGTTTTTGCACGACCAATGATATCATCTGATTTCAGTGTCAACAACTCTTGCAGGATGTTAGATGCGCCATAGGCTTCCAGTGCCCACACTTCCATCTCACCAAAACGCTGTCCGCCAAACTGTGCTTTACCTCCCAATGGTTGTTGAGTGATTAAGCTGTATGGCCCGATACTCCTGGCGTGCATCTTATCATCCACCATGTGGTGTAATTTGATAACGTAGATAACACCCACCGTTGCTTTTTGGTCAAAGCGGTCGCCGGTTTCTCCATCATATAAATAGGTATGACCGAAGGAGGGCAACCCTGCATCTTCAATATGTTTGGCAATATCATCAACTGAAGCACCGTCAAAAATCGGCGTAGCGAAACGAAGACCTAACTTCTCTCCTGCCCAGCCTAACACCGTCTCATAAATCTGTCCGAGGTTCATACGGCTTGGTACACCCAATGGATTTAATACAATGTCAACCGGTGTTCCATCTTCCAAGAAAGGCATGTCTTCCGCACGAACAATCTTAGCAACTATTCCTTTATTACCGTGACGGCCAGCCATCTTATCACCCACCTTCAGTTTACGCTTAACAGCAATATAAACCTTAGCCAGTTTCAATACACCCGCTGGTAATTCATCACCAATAGAGATATTGAATTTCTCTCTTTTATAGCGACCTAATTCTTCGTTGTACTTGATGCTGTAGTTGTGCAACAACACATTGATCTGCTCATCTATTTTCGCATCGCCAGACCAGCCAAGAGGGTTAACGTTCATGTAGTCAATGCCGGCTAAATTTTTTGGTGTAAACTTGGCGCCTTTGCCAATTATCACTTCACCAAAATTGTTGGTAACGCTTGCAGATGATCTGTCCTTTAATAAGGTCTGCAATTTATCCAGCAATACTTCCATCAACTCGGTTACCTTCTTATCATGATCCCGCTCCTGCTTTTCAAGCGCTGATTTTTCGCGAACTTTTGCGTTTTTATCTTTCTTGGCACGCTGGAACAATTTCTTCCCGATCACTACACCTTCCACACCGTTTGGCGCTTTCAATGAAGCATCTTTTGCATCACCGGCTTTATCACCGAAGATGGCTCTTAAAAGTTTTTCTTCCGGCGTTGGATCCGACTCACCTTTTGGCGTAATCTTACCAATTAAAATGTCACCTTCTTTAATTTGGGCGCCAATCCGAATAATACCATTTTCATCCAAATCCCGTGTGGCTTCCTCCGATACGTTTGGTATATCCGGCGTTAACTCTTCTTCACCCAATTTTGTGTCACGTACTTCCAGTTCATATTCAGAGATGTGAACAGAAGTAAACATATCTTCTTTTACCACCCTTTCAGAGATTACAATAGCATCCTCGAAGTTGTAACCTTTCCATGGCATGAAGGCCACTTTCAGGTTTTTACCGAGAGCCAGTTCACCCCCCTGCGTAGCGTAACCTTCGGTTAAGAAATCACCGTCTTTGACACGCTGGCCTTTCTTCACTGCAGGCTTCAGGTTGATAGAGGTTTCCTGGTTGGTTTTGATAAACTTGGTTAATTTATAAATAACCAAATCATCTTCAAAAGAAACCAACCGTTGTTCATCGTTACGGTTGTAACGAACATGAATTTCGTTAGCGTCTACAAACTCAACAACACCATCACCATCCGCATGAATTTGAATTCTTGCATCACGGGCCGCTTTGCCTTCCAAACCAGTACCAACAGTTGGTACATCGGGGCGCAATAGTGGCACCGCCTGGCGTTGCATGTTCGATCCCATCAGAGCACGGTTAGCATCATCATGCTCAAGGAACGGAATGAGCGAAGCACTTAAACCAACAATCTGGTTCGGTGCAACGTCCATATATTCTACTTCGTTTCTGTCAAGTATTGGAAAGTCACCTGTTTCGCGGCTAACGATCTTTTCCTCAGAAAAATGACCTTTTTCGTCCAGCGGTGTGTTTGCCTGGGCAATCTTCGCTAGATCTTCTTCTTCTGCACTCAGGAACGTTAGTTGCTTCATATCAACTTTACCGTCTTTTACTTTACGGTACGGTGTTTCAATAAAGCCCATTTCGTTAATGGCAGCATGCACGCAAAGCGTAGAGATCAACCCAATATTTGGCCCTTCGGGAGTTTCGATCGTACACAAACGGCCATAGTGGCTATAATGCACGTCGCGAACTTCAAAGCCTGCTCTTTCGCGGCTTAAACCACCTGGCCCAAGTGCAGATATACGACGCTTGTGCGTAATCTCGCTCAGAGGATTGGTTTGGTCTAAGAACTGCGATAACTGCGAGGTACCGAAGAAAGAGTTAATCACAGAAGAGAGTGTTCTTGCATTGATCAGGTCAACCGGGGTAAACACCTCGTTATCACGAACGTTCATCCGCTCACGAATGGTACGGGCCATACGGGCCAGACCAACACCGAACTGTGCATACAATTGTTCGCCAACTGTACGTACACGGCGGTTAGACAAGTGATCAATGTCATCAATCTCCGCTTTACCATTAGTCAAGCGAACAAGGTATTTGATGATAAGAATAATATCTTCTTTAGTTAAAGTTTTCTGTGTTTTTTCTGCGTTTAAACCCAGTTTGCGGTTGATTTTATAACGACCAACTTCGCCAAGGTCATAACGTTTATCAGAGAAGAATAGCTTATCAATGATCCCCCTTGCCGTTTCGTTATCCGGTGCATCCGCACCGCGTAATTGACGGTAAATTACCTGAACCGCTTCCAGCTCAGAGTTGGAGGTATCCTTATTTAATGTATTATAGATAATGGCGTAATCACCACCAACATCTTCTTTCTGAACGAACACCGATTTAATGTCCATTTCAGAAATAGTGTCGATAGCTTCAGCATCCAATACAGAATCACGTTCTAACACCACTTCGTTTCTTTCGATAGAAACTACCTCACCAGTGTCTTCATCAACGAAGTCCTCGACCCAGCTACGTAATACACGGGCAGCCAGGCGACGGCCCTCGTATTTCTGTAATGATTTTTTGTCGCCTTTTGCTTCATCAGCCATTCCAAATAATTCCAGGATGTCCTTATCGGTTTCATAACCTATAGAACGCAGAAGTGTGGTTACAGGGAATTTTTTCTTACGGTCAATGTACGCATACATCACATTGTTGATGTCGGTAGCAAACTCCATCCACGCACCTTTAAAGGGAATTACACGGGCAGAGTAAATTTTGGTTCCGTTCGGGTGAACAGACTGGCCAAAGAATACACCAGGCGAACGGTGTAACTGGGAAACTACCACACGTTCGGCACCATTTACTACAAAGGTGCCTCTCGGGGTCATATAGGGTATATTACCAAGAAACACATCCTGAACGATTGTTTGGAAGTCGATATGCTCTTCATCGTTACAGCTAAGGCGAAGCTTGGCTTTTAGGGGAACCGCATAAGTTAAACCACGCTCCATACACTCATCAATTGTGTAGCGGGGCGGGTCGATAAAATAATCGAGAAACTCTAACACGAAAATGTTACGGGTGTCCGTGATAGGAAAGTTTTCCTTAAACACACGAAAAAGACCTTCAACATTACGTTTGTCGGGAGTGGTTTCTAATTGAAAAAATTCTCTGAAGGATTGAATTTGTACAGCCAAAAGATCAGGAGTATCAGCAATGTTGCCGATTTTTCCGAAGTTGATCCTTTGATTCGTTGTTGTAGATCGCATAGTATTACAAACCGGTTTTTTAGTATTAACGTGGGGCAAAAGCTTACCAGGCCTCTGTTTCCGTAGAAACAAACACCATGGAGATCAACTATTTAAGCTTGAATTTGCGACGTCAAAATGTTTTTGGCCAAAACTAAAGGACAGCAAAAGTAAGGATTAAAGATGTACTGACAACTTTTTTGGCGTTCTCAAAGATTACGCCACAAAAATTTTTGTTTTCATTAATACATACTATCTTTTTTGCATGTTTTGGCAAAAGATTGTTAAGGACTACCTGACGTTTGGAAAACGTGACCGCATCGGATTATTTGTTTTAATTATTGTCGTTGCCGGTTCTGTACTTATACCAAAATTGTTGTTCCGTGCAGGAAAGCCCAAGCTACTTCAGGAAAACGCAGTTTTGGTAATGGCCATTGATACATTGCAAACCCGGCAACTGGCAGCTAAAAAATATGGGCCGGGCGAAAGTAATTATAGCAATCGAACTAATACCTATCAGTACGAATCGTCACAAAAGATCGCTTATACGGCAGGTGAGCTTTTCCAGTTTGACCCTAACATCATCAAAGCCAGCGATTGGCAACGGCTCGGCCTGAATGAAAAAACAAGCAAAACAATTGAAAAATATGTAAGCAAGGGGGGTAAGTTTTATAAGCCCGAAGACCTGATGAAAATATGGGGGATGCCCGAGGGTTTTTATGAGCGGGTAAAAAATTATGTAGCGATCACTTCTGTTGCCAGGAACTATCCTGTTTATGACAACCAGCCCTTTGTTAGGGAAGAAAGAAAAGTTGTTGCGGTAAATATCAATGAAGGAGACACGACCTCCTTTATTGCCCTACCGGGGATTGGCAGTAAACTTTCGGCACGAATTATAGCTTTCCGGGAAAAGCTGGGCGGGTTCTATTCGATAGAGCAGGTTGGAGAAACGTACGGTTTGCCCGATTCTACTTTCCAAAAAATTAAAGGACGGCTGCAGGTAGACGGCGCTGCGGTGAGAACGATAAATGTGAATACAGCTACGAAAGATGAATTAAAAGTTCATCCTTATATCAAATGGAATTTAGCTAATGCAATTGTTGAATACAGGAACCAGCATGGTGCATATAAAAGCTTGGAGGAGCTAAAGAATATAGCTATGGTCGATGAGACGACCTTCGGAAGAATTGTACATTACCTAAGCTTATATCAGTGATGTGCAAAAAAAAGCCCCCAACTAAGAGGGCTTCAATTATCTAATTGAAAAAACAATTACGCAATTTCAACATCAGCACCAGCTTCTTTCAGCTTGGCTACGATTTCTTCAGCAGTGGCTTTGTCAATACCTTCTTTAATAGGTTTTGGAGCACCATCTACTAAGTCTTTCGCTTCTTTTAAACCTAAACCGGTTAAGTCCTTAACAATCTTAACAACGTTCAATTTGGAAGCACCAGCTGCTTTCAAAATTACATTGAAAGATGTTTTTTCCTCTGGAGCAGCAGCAGCTTCGCCACCACCGCCACCGGCAACTACAGTTGCGGCAGCAGGCTCAATACCGTACTCTGATTTTAAGAAATCTGCTAAGTCTTGTACTTCTTTTACAGTAAGGCCTACTAGTTGTTCGGCCAAGTTTTTTACATCTGCCATGGTAATTAAATTTTTTCCCCCTTCATTGTTTTTACTCCGGAGGATGTTTAAAAAAATTTGCCTTTGTTAACCCTCAGGCCTGGGCTTTCTATAAGAAGCTTCAAGCCGATAACTTCAAAGGACAAGATTTACAGAACAGTTGAACTTTAGATCTTGCAACTAATAGGTCGCAGCTTGCAGCTGATCTGCTTATTCTGCCGCTTTACTGTCGCCTTCAACCGGCCCTGCTTCAGTTGCCGGAGTTTCAGCCGCAGTTGTTGTTGCTTCTGCTACAGGCGCAGCCGCTTCCACACCCGCTGCTTTTTGTTCATGATGGTGCAACAACGCAGCCAATACACGTTTAGCAGGCGATTGCAACAAGCCGATAACTTCACCAATCAATTCGTTCTTCGTTTTGATTTTGGTAAGCGTAACCAGGTTATTGTCTCCGGTATAAACATCGCCATTGATAAAGGCCGCTTTCAATTCAGGTCTTTCGCCTTTCATTTCTTTCCGAAAAGAAGAAAGAATTAAAGCCGGCTCTTTTGGATTTTCGGAAAACATCAGCGCTGTAACGTTGTTCAACGAATCGAACACACCGCTATAACTGTCGTTGTTTAACGATTCCAAAGCTTTCCTGATCAGTGTATTCTTTGCCACTTTCATTTCAACATTTTTGCTGAAACAAGCACGGCGTAATTTGGTTACCTGGTCAACGGAAAGTGATTCTGTATTGGTAATATAGAAGTTGTTGTACTGAGAAAATTTCTCCTTCAACGTTTCTATTACTTCGTTTTTTTGTTCTTTGGTCATTTTGATAATTTTTGTACTTCAAAATTGAGGAACCCGGGAGCCCTCTCCTTTGGAGAAGATTTAGGTGAGGTCTAGTGAACAAACCCTTTAGTGTCTATTGTAATACCTGGACTCATTGTAGCGGCCATCGTTAATCCTCTCAGGTAAGTACCTTTTGCGGTTGACGGCTTTGCTTTGATGATGGCGTTAATTAACTCCTGGCTGTTAGCGGCAATTTTATCGGGAGCAAAAGATACACGGCCAATAGAAGCATGGATGATCCCAGCTTTATCAACTTTAAACGCGATCTTTCCGCCTTTTACTTCATTAACAGCAGCAGCTACATCATTAGTAACCGTACCGGTTTTTGGGTTCGGCATCAGGTTACGGGGACCAAGGATTTTACCCAAACGACCAATCTTTGGCATAACTGCAGGAGTAGCAACAATTACGTCAACATCTGTCCAACCACCTTCAATTTTTTGTACAAATTCATCTAAGCCAACATAATCTGCACCGGCGCCTTTAGCAGCAGCTTCCTGATCAGGGCCACAAAGCACTAATACTCTTTTTGTTTTACCAGTACCGTGAGGAAGTGTAACTGTACCACGGATAGCCTGGTCGGCTTTCTTAGGATCAACGCCCAAGCGGATATGTAAATCAACAGACGCATCGAACTTGGTTGTGTTTATATCTTTTACCAATGCAGAAGCATCTTTTAAAGTATATTGTCTAGTTGCATCAACCTTGCCGTTTACTGCTTTTCTTTTTTTAGGAATAAATGCCATCTTAATTCGTTTTAAAATTTTTCAAAGTCCCTTTAGGGATTTAGGGTCATTTTGCAGGGGCTCCTTCAACTGTCAAACCCATGCTTCGAGCGGTACCAGCTACCATAGAGGCAGCACTTTCCAAAGTAAAGGCGTTAAGATCTGCCATTTTATCTTTGGCAATTTCTTCTACCTGTGCCCAGGTAACCTTACCCACTTTTTGACGGTTAGGCTCTTTTGATCCACTTTGAATTTTGGCAGCATCCTTTAGCTGAACAGCAGCGGGAGGAGTTTTGATGATAAAGTCGAACGACTTGTCGGAGTAAACAGTTAATAAGATCGGGAGTACTTTTCCCATTTTGTCTTGTGTCCTTGCATTGAATTGCTTGCAGAATTCCATGATGTTAACACCTTTGGAACCCAATGCAGGACCGATTGGAGGCGCAGGGTTAGCCTGGCCACCTTTGCACTGCAGCTTTACATAGCCGCTGATTTCTTTTGCCATTGTTTAATGATTTATTGGTTCAAGCGTCACACTAACAGCATGACTCCCAAATTCCTCAATACTTTCCGCTACGGGCGGAAGAATTTCTAAAGAACTAATTGGGGTCGCAAATGTAGGGTAAACATTTCAAAAACCTGATAGCCAGTTGCTGGTTTTTTGTTAAGGGTCTCCAACTTTACAAGCTGTTGTTATTATGTTTGCAGCCTTCAAATAAGGCGATGGTTAATAAAATTAAAGCACTTCTTTTTAAGACGCTTAAGATAGATGGCTACTTGAGTATAGTACAGAAAACGTATCTTTTTTCGTATCGCCTTGGAATATTGAAGAAGAATACAGCCTATAAGTGGCACTACTTTGTTTCATCGCTTTTAAAGGAGGGAGATCATATTGTTGATATTGGCGCCAACCTCGGTTATTTTGCCTTACCCTTTGCAGAAAAGGTAAAGGCCGGCGGCCATTTATATTGTGTAGAACCGGTGGCTCCTTTTCAAAAGCAATTAAAAAAATTTATTGCCGGTAAGCCCAACATCACCCTTTTGCCTTTTGCTTTAGGTGAAGAGAATGATAAAAAAGTAACCTTAGGCATTCCAACCGAATTTCAAAAACTTGGTTATTTACGCCACGGTACTACAACCCTTTTACAGGGTAGTAACAGTTCGGATGGAACGTATTCATTTGAGGCCACTATGAAAAAAGGTAGCGAACTGTTTGCTAACCTTCCCAAAATTGATTACATCAAATGCGACATTGAGGGTTATGAAACAATAGTGTTCGCCGAGATGAAGGCCACCATAGAAAAGTATCAGCCAATAGTTCAGTTAGAAACCTGGGGCGAACAGTTAAATACGATGTACGCCTTTTTTAAAGAATTAGGCTTTGCTGCTTATTATTTGGAGAGAGGCCAATTGAAGCATCTTGAAAACAAAACCAGAGCTCTTTGGGGGGATAGTGATATCCTCTTTGTGCCACCCGCCAAACAAGAAAGAATTGCCATGTTTCTGGCTTAGCATTTAGTGTCAACAGTTGTCACCTAACTCTTGCTTTTCACTTCTTTATATTCAAATAGTCGAGGAAGTAAATAATTTTTAAAGAGAGGTTATTGTTTTGAGAAGCCGATACCGTATTTGAGAAATTTTTGAAATAAGAGTATTGCACAGCGTCATCGAAAC
>DASQMG010000083.1:0-7771 GCA_035645595.1 Flavisolibacter sp.
TCTCAAATTCTTCCGCCGTAAATTTTTTTGAGTGACACACAAGGCAGTTCTCTTCAAGATTAAAGTCTTCGGTAAAGCCCCGCTTTTTTAAATCGTTAATGGCTTCTGAAACAGTTTCGTATTGCATGAAGTGTTTTTTTATAAATTATGAATTACCTAGTTACAATGTACCAAAAAAAGACGGTCTGCTATTATGCCGCTGGTTGCTTGTCATCCCGAGGGATCTTTGGACTGCTATGGAAATGACAAAAGTAAAAAGCAAAACATGTGGCAGCATTCATCAAATAACAGCACAGATCCCTCCTGCCTCGGGGTGACAAGCACAAGTGTTTAAAATAGCAATTACATGAAGTAATTAAAGAGAGGCTGAATATTGATGAATAGAATTACCAGGCGTACAAGAGTGCGACGCAACAAAAGCCTATGGTCATACAATAGTTGGGTACAAAAAATTTCGCAAAGAGAAGTGAGGCATTGCTCAATAGCACGACAAACCCAAACCCCACACCTCTCAATAAACCAGTTGCTGCGTCATTTTTACAACGCCCATAACGAATACACTTTGCACATTGCCAACGTTTTCAATGGCGCTTAGCTTGTTTACATGAAAGTTGTAATATTCATCCATATTTTCCACCACCACCTTAAGCATAAAATCGAACTCACCCGAGATGGTCAGGCATTCGATCACTTCATTTAATTCGAGTATTGTTTTAATAAACTTATCACCGGCGTTTTTGCTATGCTGTCGCAGCGATACATAGCAGATCACCATCAGCCCCTTTCCTATCTTCGATCCATTGACGAGGGTAACATACTGCGTAATTATGCCGCCGCTTTCCATCCGCTTTATGCGCTCGTGAACCGGCGTAGTGCTCAGGTGCACTTTTTCAGATATTTCCTTTACCGTTATCCGTGCATTTTGCTGCAACAGCTTCAATATCGCCAGGTCCGTGTTATCTATTGTAGTCGTTTCTTCTTTTTGAACGGTCTTTGCCATACCCAAACAGGAAATTTGCCTGCAAAGTAGCAATAAACAGAATGATTTTCCCAAATTTTCAAAGCCTTGCAGGAAAAAAGCCTGCAAGTTTATCTTTGCTTCCAGTTGTTCGATGGTCGTTGGCTGTTTCGAACAACAATAACCTACCAACGGTCAACAATTATAATTAAACTCAAAACATGAACACGTTAACAAACACTTCCATTGACTTTTCCCTTCAATACAAGGTGGCCGATATGAGCCTTGCCGAATGGGGACGTAAAGAAATCCGTTTAGCCGAAGCAGAAATGCCGGGTCTTATGGCTATCCGCCAGGAGTACGCTGCAACGCAACCGTTAAAAGGTGCCCGTATCGCAGGCTGTCTTCACATGACTATTCAAACTGCGGTTTTAATTGAAACCCTTATTGCACTGGGTGCCGAAGTAAAGTGGAGTTCTTGTAACATCTTCTCTACACAGGACCAGGCTGCCGCTGCTATTGCTGCTGCCGGTATTGGTGTATATGCCTGGAAGGGACAAACTAATGAAGAAGCTGAATGGTGCATTGAGCAAACTTTATTCTTTGGTTCGCCTGAGCGTCCGTTAAATATGATACTGGATGATGGTGGTGACTTGACCAACATTGTTTTGGACAAATACCCTGAATTGATACAGCACGTGAAAGGTATCTCTGAAGAAACAACAACCGGTGTACACCGTTTATATGAAAGAGTAACCAAAGGCACCCTACCAATGCCTGCTATTAATGTAAACGACTCGGTTACCAAATCGAAGTTCGATAACAAATACGGTTGTAAAGAATCCCTGGTAGATTCTATCCGTCGTGCAACTGATGTAATGCTTGCCGGTAAGGTAGCCGTTGTTGGTGGTTATGGCGATGTGGGTAAAGGTTCTGCCGCTTCATTAGCCGGTGCAGGTTGCCGTGTTATTGTTACTGAGATTGATCCTATCTGTGCGTTGCAGGCTGCTATGGATGGCTTTGAAGTTAAGCGCATGGTTGATGCCGTTAAAGAAGCCGACATTGTTGTTACCGCTTCCGGTTGCCGCGACCTGATCACTGAAGTGCATTTCCGCAGCATGAAAGACAAAGCCATTGTTTGTAACATTGGTCACTTTGATATTGAAATTGACGTTGCCTGGTTGAACAACAATTACGGTAACACAAAAGACACCGTGAAGCCCCAGGTTGATATGTACACCATCGATGGTAAAGACATCATCTTATTGGCTGAAGGCCGCCTGGTAAACCTAGGTTGCGCAACCGGTCACCCATCGTTTGTAATGAGTAATTCATTCTCTAACCAAACCCTGGCGCAGATCGAGCTGTGGACAAACAATGAGGCCTACGAGAATAAAGTATATGTTCTTCCCAAGCATTTGGATGAGAAGGTTGCCCGTTTGCACTTAGCTAAAATTGGTGTGGTGTTAGATGAGTTGACAACCGCTCAAGCTGACTACTTAGGTTTATCAAAGGAGGGTCCGTTTAAGCCGGAAGCGTACAGGTATTAATTAGAATGACGGTCGATAGTTGACCGTTGACAGATAAGAAAGCCCTCCGAGTGATCGGAGGGCTTTTTATTAAACAGATGCGAAGAGCAGAATTTATATCTTTAGCCAATGCCGGAATTGTATATTATAGCAGGGCCAAACGGAGCAGGAAAGACCACGGCATCCTTTACAATGCTTCCGCAAATATTTAATGTAAAGGAATTTGTGAATGCTGATGAAATTGCACGGGGATTATCTCCTTTCAATCCTGAAAGTGTTTCTTTTGAAGCAGGCCGGATTATGTTGCAGCGTCTACAACAATTAATCAAGAGCCGCCAAACTTTTGCCTTTGAGACAACGCTTACCACCAGGAGTTATGTAAACCTGGTTGAGAGATGCCGCAAAGATGGATATATCATTAACCTGATTTTCCTTTGGCTTAATCATCCTGCATTGGCAGTGGAACGTGTACGTATCAGGGTAGCAAAAGGTGGGCACAATATTCCTGAAGATGTAATTAGAAGGCGCTATGAGAAGGGTTTAAAGAATTTTGTAAATTTGTTTATGCCAGCTTGTGACAGGTGGATAGTGGCGGACAATTCTTTTGATGCTCCTGTATGTATTGCACAGGGAAGCAAAGAAAAGGTTGAGGTAATACAACAGCAGGATTTATGGAATAAAATTTTCGAATATGGAACCTAACGTAACAACAAAAGAATTTGCGCAAAAAGTGATGGAAGGTTTGCAGCTTGCTGTAAAAAAGGTAATTGAAGAAGCCCGGACGGATAACCAGCCTTTAGCGGTATCTATTAATGGAAAAGTTGAACTGATATATCCTTCATAACCATTTAAGCCCGACGCGTACAGGTATTAATTAGAATGACGGTTGATAGTTAACCGTTGTTAGATAATGAAGCCCCGTAGTAATGCGGGGTTTTTTTATGTACTTAACTGAAGTGATACTATGAAGCTGTTGTTGCGTCGCACACTTTTGCGTTCTATATGTCTATTTAGCTCAAAAATCAAAAACAGGTTTAACCAAAAACGATTTCATATAACTGCACGCAAAAATTAGATAATTAAATTAAGTCCTGTATTTACTCAAATCAGATCGAATGATAATTCGAGACATTCTTTAAAAAAAAATTGGTCCTTTTAATAGTGCAGGTATCCGCTTTCTTGTTGACGAAGAAGCCCAAGTGACTATAACCATAATAACATCCTTGACCTAAAGTCAGCTAACTGTTATCAACAGTCTTTTGTTTTTAACAGGCCCTCGTTACAAACTATGGCCAGCAGTCTTAAACTCCAGCCAGCTTTCATGGTAGTAAATTGCTATCAGTTCTAAACTACAGGCAGGTATTGCAGATTGCAGGGGTCCATAAAAACGGGCCCGGCGCTCGGAGGAAAAAAAGATATTCGCCTCTTGTATTTCTGTCATAAAGCAACGGCTCTGCACAACTCAGTTCCAGCAAGTATTTGTTACTTTTAAGCAAATTATAATTTATGACGCTCATTGGATTTTTAGTGCTCTTAGTTATTGCTGCAATCTGTGGTGGTATAGGACAATCGCTGGCAGGCTACGACCTGGGCGGATGTGTTGTATCAATCGTTGTTGGTTTTATTGGTGCTTATTTAGGTATGTGGCTTGCCGGTAAATTTGGATTGCCCGAATTTTTTACAATTACTATAGAGGGTAAAGCTTTTCCTATAGTGTGGGCTATTATTGGCTCCGCCATATTTACGCTAATTGTTGCCTTATTACGAAGAGCTTTTGTAGGAGGACGCAGCAGGTATTAAGATGTACCGGTATTAATTGATATGTGTTGTTAATAGAGAAGAGGCCCGAGCGTTCGGGCCTCTTCTCTATCACGTAACTGAGTTACAGCGCAAGCCTGATCGATGTCTTTTCCTGCCTTCCACTTTTGAATTATCCCCTGAATAGCTTGTTTATTGGATTCATTCAATGCCAGGGGCAACGCCTTGTTGGGGAAGTCTAATGCTTTTATGTATTCGTTGTTAGCAGATAGGCCTCTCCCTGCTATCTGTAGTGTTCATTAAATTATAGCATTGCTGGCCGGAGTTTGCATCTCAGGCCTACGTTTCCTGCAGCAGTCCAATAAAATCACTACTTCTTTCCACCCATCTTTATTATAAATTGTTGCAGGTTCAAGCCGGGATGGGAGAAAAGCCTACTGTGCGGAGATGCCTGGGCAAACACTCGATATGATAAGGACATACCCGCCAGTTTTTTATTGTTGTAAATTTATAGCCATCGTTTTCATTCATCAAAATATTACACATGAAACCTTTCTTGTTGTTGGTACTTGTAATGGCCTTTGCGGCTTCATTTGCACAGGAATTAGTTGATTCCAGGAATAGGGAAATTGTTTTTCGTTCTATCAATGTTATTCCTATGGATAAGGAGGTAGTAATGGCCAATCAGGATGTAGTAATAAAGAACGGAAGAATTACTGCCATAGGCAATACCGGTAAAATACAATACGATAAAAATGCGGTGGTAATTGATGCACGGGGAAAATATCTAATACCGGGCCTTGCTGAGATGCATGCGCATATCCCTCCCGTTAATGACCTGGAGCCGATGAAAGATGCGCTGATGTTATTTGCATTAAATGGAGTTACTACTATACGTGGCATGCTTGGCCATCCCCGGCATATTGAGTTGCGCAGCAAAATACAAAGCGGCGAAATCTTTGGCCCGCGTTTTTATACATCCGGGCCTTCGTTTAATGGCAACAGTGTAAAGGATACGGCAGGTGGCGCAGCTATGGTTAGACAACAAAAGAAGGCTGGCTATGATTTTTTAAAATTGCATCCGGGACTTACAAAAGAAACGTTTAGCGCTGTTGCAAAAACCGCAAAAGAACTTAATATTCCCTTTGCCGGCCACGTATCGTTTGATGTTGGTGTGTGGAGGGCTATTGATGCGGGTTACGCAACAATAGATCATCTGGATGGATTTGTTGAAAGCCTTGTGCCCCGCATAGATACCATCACCGAAAGCCAAAATGGCCTGTTTGCCATGTTCAGTGCTGGCCAGGCAGATGTAACAAGGATACCAAAACTAATGACAGCACTTAGGGAGGGGAAAATTTGGGTTGTGCCTACGCAGGCACTTGCTGAAAGATGGATTGCACCCGGTAAAGATCCAGACCTTTTGAGCAAGGAACCGGAAATGAAATACATGGCGCCTGGTACCCTGAACGGCTGGGTGAATACAAAAAAGGCTTTGATGTCCAACCCGAAATACAATGCTGCGGCGGTAAACCGTTTTATTGCCTTAAGAAGGAAATTAATTTATGAATGCAATAAAAATGGTGTTGGATTATTACTTGGTTCCGATGCACCCCAGGTATTTGACGTACCTGGCTTTTCTATTCATCACGAACTAAAATATCTGGTAGATGCCGGTCTTACACCTTATGAAGCATTGCGTACGGGAACAACAAATGTTGGCAAATTTTATAACAGGCCAGATGATATGGGTGTGATTAAAACCGGTGCCTTTTCAGATCTTATTTTATTAAATGGCAATCCGCTTAAGGATATTAATCAAACTAAAAATATTGAAGGAGTAATGTTAGGTAACCACTGGCTATCCAAAGCATACATTGATAAAGAGCTGGAGAAGTTGATAAAAAACAGATAAGAAAAGGATAAAATCATTTTGCAAATTATCCCCTGATATTCAAAATGTTCTTCAGGTTATAGTCCTTGCTTTCTTTTGTGTTCTAATTTCAGATTCTGCTACCATAAATCTTCTGTGCCATGGCAATTACAAAGCAGTGACTCTTTGAAAAAACTAACTACAAGTTCACTGCCAAACAACATAAAACAAAAAGGCTGCCTTGAATAAAGCAGCCTTTTTGTTAGAATAAGTAATAATTAATATTGTTTCATATAAAAAGATATACTCGTACCTGTTTTAATACCGCTTTCGTAAGAGCCGGTAGAAAGGGTATGCGGATCCCAGTAAAGCTGGCTTATGGATTCGTAATAGTTTCCTAAAACAGAATTGACACCTACCCGTACTGTTCTTGTAGTACCATTCAGTTCACTTTGAATCCTCATAGTATAGCTGCTCACTTTTATATCTCCGATATAATAATTGTCTCCGGCGCCGATAGTAAAGCTTTTTGTCACGACGGCTGTAGCTGGTGTGCCATCAAGGTATGTAGCCCCGCTTTCAGGAGTCAACGTAACTGTAACCTTTGTGCCGGCAGGTAATTTTAAACCATCATTAAGATTTACAAAATAAAGTGATGCTCCAAAATATCCCATCCCATAATCAGAACTGGCAGACCTGTCAGGAATGCGTCCGGAAAGTTTCCAGACAAAATCCTTTACGACGGTATTGTCTTCAGTTGAAAAGGAATCATAGTCTGCATCGTTTTTCATACCCAGACGGAGATTGTATGTCTTTCCCTGGTATTCCACTTCTTTCCAGGCATATATTTTCCATCCGCCAATGGACGATAGTTTTATCTTATACTTTCCAGCCGCATCCGTAGTGCCATTAACATGGATGTTGTTGCCACTCGGATTTTCAGCTCTTACTTTCACACCAGCCATTGGTTGTCCCTGGGCATCTACGACGGTACCAACAACAGTATTGGGTTCTCCGGGTGGGTCGATAGGTTTATCGACTGAATCTTTTTTGCAGGAAGTAAAGGTTACCAGTAACAGTGCCATTGCATAAGGCCATAGGTTTAATTTCAATAACTGTTTCATTGTGTGTGTATGATTTTTTATTTGTTAGGATGTAAAACTAACCGGCCTGCCTGCCGATACATATATGAAACCGTATAAACTGTTACAATTCCTAACCGGATTGTTAATTAAAATCTGTGAGTTGTTTATCATCCTTTACACGGTCGGTCCCGATATCCGCAGTGTTTTTCCAAACATGAAATTCCGATACTGTTTTTGGCTTTTTGTTAAAAGCATGCCCTCCTCAAATAAACCTTAGTTTTATAAAAACTTTTCTATGAGCATTGCAGAATATCAGGTATCCCTTAAAAATCTTATCGACGCAACCACTGATGAAACAATTTTAAAAAAATGGAAAATACAGTTGGAAGCAGACCTCGAACAAAGGAGTGAAAAGATGCCAGACAGTAGGGAAAACACTTCATTGAATGCTCCGGTTGACGAACCAAAGTCTGACACAAAAAACGACACCTCAAATTTTGTAGTGATTGCATCGGGCCTGGGCATTGATGAATAACGAACCTTGTTTATTCCATTGGTGACATCCTTA
>DASQMG010000084.1:0-5648 GCA_035645595.1 Flavisolibacter sp.
AAACTGCGAACTTAATTTTACTCCCTGCGCAGGCATTACCCTGATCAGGTTTTACGGGTTTGATCTCAGCATCCTCCCGCCTTGATGGCGAAAATCAGCACCCCGGTAACACTGAAAATTTATATCAGAGCAAAAGTAAAGGAGAAATAGTTTTCAAGGCTGTAACTTTTAAGCCCTTTCTGTCGTACTACTGAAAAACTAAAAAATGAAAAAGCTGCTTTTCCCCCTTCTTTTGCTGCTAATAGCTTCTTTTGCATACAGCCAAAAAATCATCAACGATGCTAATGTTGAAGCGAGAACGATTGGCTCATTTAGCGGTATAAGCGTTTCTTCCGGCATTGACCTTTTCCTTTCTGCCGGTAACGAAGCCGTAGCCATAAGTGCATCAAAGCCGGAACATAAAGAACGGATGAAAACTGAAGTGAAAGATGGCATTTTAAAAATCTGGTATGAGGATAAAGGTTTCTCCATCTCAGTGAATGGCGACAGAAGGCTAAAAGCTTACGTTTCTTATAAAACGCTAAAAAGCCTGCAAGCTTCCGGCGGTTCTGATGTAGTAGTTGATGGTTCCATTAAATCGGGTGATTTTACATTAGTACTTTCGGGCGGAAGCGATTTCAAAGGTGCGATTGACGCCTCCAGTTTAACAGTAAAACAAAGTGGCGGGAGCGATGTGAATATCTCAGGCAAAGTAACCAACCTTGTTGTGGATGCCAGTGGCGGAAGCGATTTCGACGGTTATGATCTAATTACAGAAGTATGCGATATAGAAGCAAGCGGTGGAAGCGACATACAAATAACAGCCAACAAAGAGATTACAGCCAAAGCCAGTGGCGCCAGTGACATTAATTATAAAGGAACGCCTGCGGTTAAAGAGGTAAAAGCATCAGGTGCCAGCAGCGTAAAAGCAAAATCGTAAAGGCTGAGAATAACTATTTTATATTCTTTAGGATTTCTGCAACTGAAACCCGCTTCTTATAATTCTCATCAAAATACCTATATGTGACAGTTCCCTCGGTATTAATAATATATACTGCGGGAACAGGAAGTACTACTTGCTTTTGGCCGTTGTTTTTCAATAAATCAATCCCGGTCATTTTGTAACGACTGACTGTTCTGTCATCAACTTTATAACTTACCTGGTAAGCAGCGGCCATTTTAGCTCCTTCATCGTATAAAATGGGGAAAACGGCGCCGGTTTTAGTAATGGTAGAATCGATACCGGCAGAAGCTTCAGGAGTAATTGCTACCAGCTGGGCACCTTTTGCTATAATCAAAGCCAGGGAGTCGTTTAGGTTTTTCAATTGCCTGCTGCAATACGGGCACCAGTTACCCCGGTAAAAGATCACCACCGTCTGGCCCTTTTTGCGGAGCTCCTTTAAACTTACCTCAATGCCGCTCTGGTCCTTTAATTTAAAGTCCGGTGCTTTAGAATTCAGGAAAAGACCTTCCGGCTTTTCCTGCGCCGATGCTGAGGAGAGTGCAAAAACCGTAAGAAGAAAAATAACGACGTTTTTCATAAAAGAAGTTGTTCCTCAAAAATAATCCTGAACACCAATTGCAAACCGGGATTAACAATTTATGCTACAATAGAACTTCCGTCGGCGGTTTGCGCAATGTAAGCAGTGAGTTCTTTGTTCATTGCCTGCTTATAGGTGTTACTAAGCGTATTCACTAATTCATCGATCCCTTCTTCCTTTACAATATTAATCGTGCAGCCGCCAAAGCCGCCTCCCATCATTCTTGCCCCAAGTACGTTGGAATTTTCTCTTACGGCGTCTACCAAAAAATCAAGTTCCGGGCAGCTTACCTCATATTCTTTACTTAAGCCGTGGTGAGAACCATACATCTTTTTACCAAGATCCTCAATATCGCCATCTTTTAAATGCTCGCAGGCAGAGAGTAACCTCTCATTTTCTTCCACTACATATTTGCACCGCTTATAAATAAGTGCATCGGCCGGTTGTACATACCGCTGAAGCATTTCCATAGTAACATCCCGTAAGCTCTGTACATTGATACCTGCTTTTTGAATCATAGCCACGCCAGCTTCGCATTCCTTTCTTCTGGTATTGTACTCCGATGATGCAAGGGAGTGCTTTACATTGGTATTCAGCAGAACAATTTTGTACCCGTCCATCTTTAGCGGCACATATTCATAGGCTAAACTTTGGCAATCCAATTTTATAACATGGTCTTTCTTGCCAAATACCGATGCAAAAGGATCCATAATGCCTACCATTGCCCCAGCAAAGGTGTGCTCGGTCTTTTGGCCTATTTCAGGAATTTCAATCTTGGGAATGTGGAGTGAAAAAAGTTCATTCAATGCAAAAGCCACTGCGCACTCCACCGCAGCAGATGAAGAAAGGCCGGCACCTACCGGTACATCGCCATCAAGGTTTAAGTTGAAGCCGCCAACGGCATAGCCCCTTTTATTCAATTGATCTACCACACCTAAAACATAATTAGGCCAATGTTTATCGGATGGGGCTACGGTACTTACTGTACTTTCATGTTCCTGGTTAAACTCTTCGGAGTATAATACAATTTTATCATCGTCTCTTTTGCTGATGCCCACGTAAATACTCTTATCAACTGCGGCAGGCAAGACAAATCCATTGTTATAGTCGGTATGTTCACCTATTATGTTCACCCTTGCCGGCGAGCGGGCAATGAGTGGTTCAATTGCAAAACGCTGCTTGAATTTCTGGCGGATACTAGTGCTTAAGTTATTGTTCATACGGCGATGTTTGTTAGCTATTTTACGAAGTGAAAATTGGTTTTTATGCACTATAAAAATAAGACCTTCTTCATTCACCTTCCCTTTTTGTGGCTTCGCCGATTAAATACATTTTTAACCCGATAATAAGATTGCATCTTCTGACTTTTACTCTTATTTTGGTTCATTATTGAGACACAAAAAACTCAACCGATTCTTTACCTAAAAAAACTATATGCTATCCACTGAACGTACCGTACCTTTTTTAGAACACGACCCCGAACTGGCCCACCGGTGGCCTGCCAAAAAAGCTTACAATTGGATGGAAAGAACTGGCTGGCTTGTGGGCTGCAATTACATCCCCTCCAATGCCATCAATCAATTAGAAATGTGGCAGGAAGAAACCTTCTCACCCGCCCTTATTGACAAAGAGCTTGAGTTAGCTGCCTCTCTCGGCTTTAATACTGTTCGTGTTTTTCTTCACCATCTTTTGTGGGAACAAAGCAATGAAGGGTTTTTAGCCCGTATTGATAAATATCTTACAATTGCCAACAGCCACGGCATCCGCACCATGTTTGTATTGTTTGATGCGGTTTGGGACCCATTTCCAAAAACAGGTGCGCAGCCCCAGCCAAAGCATAATGTACATAACTCGGGATGGGTGCAGTGCCCCGGTTACGACGTGTTAAATACACCCGATAGTTACGATGAACTTCATAACTATGTACATGGTGTTGTTTCAACTTTCAAAGACGACAAGCGGGTGTTGATATGGGATTTATACAACGAACCGGATAATATGAATCTGGCTTCTTATAAAGACGACGACTATATTGTACATAAGGCCGAATTATCAATGGCCTTGTTAAAGAAGACCATTAACTGGGTTAGGGTTATTAATCCAACCCAGCCCATTACCATGGCGCCATGGCAAAACGACTGGAGTTGCGATACCAAGATCTCCGCACTGGATAACTACATGTTTTCTCACTCTGATATTGTGAGCTTTCACTGCTATGAAGACAAAAAAGGCATGGAGCTTCGGATTAAAGATGTACAGCGTTATGGACGCCCTATGCTTTGCACAGAGTATATGGCAAGGCCTTTTGGCAATACGTTTGAAGAAATACTTCCCTTGTTTAAGAAGTATGGTATTGGCGCTTACAACTGGGGTTTAGTAGCTGGTAAAACTCAAACCCATTGCCCGTGGGATAGCTGGCAAACAAAGTATGAAACCGAACCACCGGTATGGTTTCATGATATCTTTCGCGAGAATGGCGAACCTTATATTAAAACCGAAGTCGAATTTTTAAAAAGCTTCACCCAACAACATAGCATGCGATTAAAAGTTGCCTGAGCTTACAAAAATACCTGTGAAAGCCGTCCGTATGAGGCGGCTTTTTTCTTGTGGGTACCCTTCAAAATAATTGCGGGTTCAATAGCATTTTTATGGTCAATGCAGTATCTTTCAAACTACAAGCCAAACGCCAACTAACGCTATGCACAGAGTCGTTCTGTCTTTCTTAATTTCCTTTATACTATTATTGAGTGTTATTGCCTTTAACAGGATTACTCATAACAAAGGCCAGAAATACACCAGCCAGGTAGAACGTTCACTTTCGGTAATAAAGTTGTACGACAACCTTGCCATTCAGTTACGAAGTGCAGAAATTTATACACCTACGTATGAAAATTCTGCTGCAAAAGACTTGTACGCCATTTACAAAACTGACCTTGAAAAAATTGAAGTCAACCTCTCTCAGTTAAGAAATTCCATAAGAGATAATACTCAACAAGCCGGTATCGTTGACTCTATTCAAACTGTAGTGAAAAAGCAATTGCCCCGTTTGCGTCAAAAAAATATGGTAGAAATAATTGCTGCGGGAGAAACAGAACGATTTGAAGATTTAAAAAAAGCCCACCAGCTTATTGATAAAGGGTTATTAATAGAACTAAAACTTCTGAATGAAAGAAGAATAGAGTTAGCCAGGTTTAATAGCTTGAATAACACTTTCACTGTGTTATTAGCGATTCTGGCTATGGTGATAATTACCGTTACTTTTTTTAACCAGTTCTTCTTAAGCAAAAAAAGCCAGTGGCTCGAAGGGTTCCTGGAATCCATCCTTAACACCTCGCAGAACGGCATACTACACTGTAAAGCGGTACGGGCGGGCAGTGTGATTAATGATTTTAAAATAACCTATGCCAACCCGGCAACCGGGCAATTATTGGGAGCGGAACCCAAAAAATTAATTGGTAAAAGCTGGAAGAACATGGAGGGCCTCAGAGACGCCGCACTATTTGATGCTTTTACTAAAGTGCTTACAGAACGAACGCCTCTTCAAATGGAATACCTGCAGGTGATTGCCGCTACAGAACGATGGTACGCCGTTTCGGTAGCAAAGTTGGATGATGGTGTTACCGTGGCCTTTCATGAAATTACGGCTGTAAAAAATTACCATCAGGACTTAAAACAAAACATTGCGGCGCTGGAACAATCGAATAAAGAGTTGGAAGAGTATGCCTATGCTGCCAGCCACGACCTGCAGGAACCCTTGCGTAAAATAAGAACGTTCAGCGCCATTTTGCAGGACACGCAAAAATTCCGGCTCGATGAAAAAGGCAAGGAGCAGTTATCTAAAGTTTTACAATCCGCAGAGCGGATGGCGTTGCTGATTAAAGACCTGCTTTCTTTTTCCAGTCTTCAGCAAAAAGACGAATTTGTACCAACTGACCTGACAGAAATTTTAGAAAATGTAATGCAGGATTTAGACCTTATGGTCAACCAAAAAGGCGCCATCATTACACACGATCCTTTGCCTGAGCTGCATGCCATCCCGGTTCAGATGAATCAACTTTTTTACAACCTGATAAGTAACTCTTTAAAGTTTAGCCGTCCTGATTTACCGCTACGCTTGGACATCAGCTG
>DASQMG010000085.1:0-4069 GCA_035645595.1 Flavisolibacter sp.
GTGTGCGATTTACCGGCGACTTGTCATCCGACATAGACGTTTTATTTTTATGTGTTGGTCACGGTGAAGCCAAAAAGTTCCTTGAAGAAAATACCATTGACGAAAGAATAAAAATCATTGACCTGTCACAAGACTTTCGCCTTTCTTCAAAATCCAAAATCGGCGGTCGGCAATTCATTTACGGTTTACCTGAACTAAATAAAGAGTCCATTAAGTCGGCAAAAAACATTGCCAATCCCGGCTGCTTCGCTACGGCCATTCAACTGGGTTTATTACCCCTGGCAAAGGCAGGTATTTTAACCGAAGTGCATACCACGGGCATCACAGGTTCTACCGGCGCCGGGCAGAGCCTTTCCGCTACTTCACATTTTAGCTGGAGAGCTAATAATATTCAAGCCTATAAAACCTTAACACATCAACACCTTACCGAAATTAATCAGTCGTTGCAGCAAATGGGAGCGGCATCGCCTGAACTCAATTTTATTCCATGGCGCGGCGATTTTACAAGAGGCATTTTTATCAGCTCTATGCTAACCTGTAGTTCATCGCTTGAAGAACTAACAACTGTGTACAAGAAGTTTTACAGCGATGCCCCATTCACCACTGTTTCGGAGCGGGAAATCTTTTTAAAGCAGGTGGTTAATACCAACAAATGTGTGATTCAATTAGAAAGGGCGGGCAATAAACTCGTGATTCACAGCGCCATTGATAACTTATTAAAAGGTGCCTCCGGACAAGCAGTGCAGAACATGAATCTTATGTGTGGTTTCGACGAGTGTGCAGGACTAAACTTAAAACCAACAGCATTTTAATATGAAGGCAGCAATTATTGGTGGTGGGAACATTGGGCTGGCATTAGCCGAAGGTCTTGTGCAGGCAGGCAATTGTTATCGCGGCGATATTATCATCACCCGTCGTAATCTTACAACCTTAACCGATTTAAGCAAAAAAGGGTTTAAGGTTAGCACTGATAATGCAGAAGCGATAAGGGGTGCAGAAGCCATTTTTATATGCGTATTACCGCAGCAATTAAATGAGGCGTTAGTACAATTAAAGCAAGCGCTTAACTTGGAAAAGCAATTAGTGGTCTCCGTAGTGACGGGTGCGCATACCAATGTTTTCAGGGAAGCGCTGGGGCAGGAGCTGCGCATTATAAGGGCTATGCCTAACACCGCTATGAGGGTTGGCGAAAGCATGACCTGCCTGGCCGCGGTAAATGCAACGGAAAAAGATATCTCCCTGGTGCAAACCATTTTCAATACAATGGGCCAAAGCATTTTAATAAACGAAGACATGATGAGCGCCGCCACCGCCCTTTGTGCCTGTGGTATCGCGTTTTTTTTACGAACAATCAGGGCTGCTTCCCAGGGTGGTGTCGAGATTGGCTTTCATGCCCACGATGCTTTAAAAATTGCAGCGCAAACTGCCTTTGGTGCCGCTAAGCTTTTAATAGCCAATGGTACTCACCCGGAAGAGGAAATTGACAAAGTAACCTCGCCAAAAGGCTGCACTATCGCGGGATTAAACGAGATGGAACACCAGGGCTTAAGTTCAGCTCTTATAAAAGGCATAAAACTTTCATCAAACATTGCAAACAATTTATACAAAGCCGAATGAAATTATTTGATGTTTATCCCATCAACAATATCAACATTGTAAAGGCAAAAGGCTCGTCTGTGTGGGACGATAAAGGCACCGAATATTTGGATATGTATGGTGGCCATGCCGTGATTTCTATAGGCCATACCCATCCACATTGGGTAAAACGGATAGAAGACCAGCTTCACCGGATTGCTTTTTATTCCAATTCCGTTGAGATACCGATTCAAAAAGAATTAGCAGCTAAACTGTCTGAAGTAAGCGGCAGGCACACTTACCAATTATTCCTGTGCAACAGCGGTGCCGAGGCCAATGAAAACGCCTTAAAGCTGGCTTCTTTTCATACCGGCAGAAAAAAAATTGTTGCTTTTAAAAAAGCTTTTCATGGACGGACATCATTAGCGGTAGCCGCAACTGATAATGCTACTATTGTGGCACCCGTAAATGAAACTGACAATATTGACTTTCTTCCATTTAATGACACTGATACTTTGCAAAGATATTTTCATGCTGCCGGCGATAAAGTTGCAGCCGTAATTATAGAAACAGTACAGGGTGTTGGTGGAATTAACGTGGCTACGAATAATTTTTTAGAGGCAATAAAAAACCTGTGCACGAAATATGGCGCTTTATTTATTGCCGATGAAGTGCAATGTGGTTATGGCAGAAGCGGCTATTTTTTTTCGTCAGATAATGCAGGCGTTGATGCGGATATTTATAGCATGGCCAAAGGCATGGGCAATGGCTTTCCTGTCGGTGGCATTCTGATTGCCCCCCATATACAACCAAAGCATGGCATGTTAGGTACAACCTTTGGTGGAAACCATCTTGCCTGCGCGGCAGCCTTAGGAGTGCTGGAAGTAATAGCAGACGAGAACTTACTTGTACAGGCTAAAACAAATGGCAACTATCTAATGGAGAAACTAAGGGAAATAGACGGGTTGAAAAATGTGCGGGGCCTTGGCCTGATGATTGGCTTTGATGTACCGGATGAACTAAAGGACCTGCGTAAAAATTTGTTAAGCAAGCATCATATTTTTACGGGTGAAGCCAAACCAAATGTAATACGACTGTTGCCGGCACTAAATGTTTCGAGGTATGAAATCGATAAATTTTTATCGGCGCTCCAGAATGAGGTGAATGAATTAAAACAGTGTGAAGTTTCAGCTGCCTTTGCTCAATAAAATTACAAAGCGTACAAGAGTGCGACGCAACGGAAGATTAATAGTAGTACGGAGATCGGGTAAACAAAGAAAAATCAAATACGTTGAGGAATTTCATTTCGGTTAAAGATGTTACCAACATTGACGCTTTAGTAAATAAAGCGTTGGCGTACAAAGCTGACCCATTTAAGCATAAAACATTAGGCACGAATAAACGGATTGGTTGCCTGTTCCTGAACCCAAGTATGCGTACGCGGCTAAGCACGCAAGTTGCTGCCCACAACCTGGGTATGGAAGCTATTTTATTTAATGTTGGCAGCGAAGGCTGGGCACTGGAATTTGAAGAAGAGGCTATCATGAGTGGTAATACGGTGGAGCATGTAAAAGATGCGGCGCCTATCATGGGCAAATATTTTGACATCTTAGCGATCCGAACATTTCCTTCCCTTAAAAATAAAGAAGACGATTACAGCGAACAATACATTCAGCAGTTTATCAAATATGCCGGCGTGCCGGTGGTAAGTTTGGAAAGTGCAACGCTTCACCCTTTACAAAGTTTAACGGATGTTATCACCATTGAGGAGCAGATGGTTGTTAGCGGTGGACAGCTTGGGAGAAAACCTAAGGTGGTACTTACCTGGGCGCCGCATGTAAAGCCATTACCGCAGTGTGTGGCTAATAGCTTTTCGCAATGGATAACAGCATGGGGCAAGGCTGATTTTGTCATTACGCATCCTGAAGATTATGAACTGGACCCTCGGTTTACCAATGGTGCCACTATAACACATAACCAGGATGAAGCTTTGAAAGATGCCGATTTTGTGTACGTAAAAAACTGGAGCACGTATGATGATTATGGAAAGATCTATTGTAACGATCCGTCATGGATGCTGAACAATAGAAAGATACAGCGGACCAACAATGCTAAAGTGATGCATTGCCTGCCGGTGAGAAGAAATGTAGAATTGAGCGATGAGATTTTAGACGGGCCAAATAGCATTGTAACGTTGGAGGCTTCAAACAGGGTTTGGGCAGCACAGGCGGTCTTAAGTGAAATTTTGCAAAATGGATAAGCTCTTAATAATAAAGATAGGCGGCAACATCATTGACGATGATGGGAAACTCCGTTTTTTTTTGAAAGAGTTTGCTACTCTTGCGGGTAAAAAAATTTTAGTGCATGGCGGCGGAAAGGCAGCAACAAAACTGGCCGGGGACTTAAACATTCCGCAACAAATGGTTGAAGGGCGGCGAATTACAGACCCGGAAACATTGAAGATTGTGACGATGGTGTATGCAGGATTGATCAA
>DASQMG010000086.1:0-16755 GCA_035645595.1 Flavisolibacter sp.
GAGTGTTTATATTAGCCGGTAGTGAAAAATTCAGAGTTAGAGTTACTAACATAACCAGCCATCCCACACATCCCCACATCTCATTCATCCCGGTTCAGATAATTACAAAGCGTACAAAAGTGCGACGCAACAGAAGCCCAATAGCAGTCCAAAAGCCTGGTAAAAAAGAAAACTCAATCACCAACAGATGATTGAGTTTTATAATTATTATACAAAGGTGAGGCGGGGGTATGGTGCTACTTAATATCCTCCGCTTTCAAACCTGCATTTACTTTCACTTCATTAAACTTTATATCAAACTTCATCATTCCTAAATCCATCCCAATGCGGGTGGGAATTTGTACGCCACTGAAAGATTTATAATCACCAATTGTTGTATTAATCGTCATTGGACCGGTGGGGCCACCTTCCTGCGTAGTAGTTTGCTTTACACGTAGCCCGCTGGCTACATCATAGTAGTTGGTAAACTCCCGTTTTGCAGGCGTTTTTACGGCTATCGCATACGCATCTTTTCCCTCTACTTTTTCAATACCTTTTATGGTGTATTCGTAGCCCTTTTGTTTCAACAGAAAAGCCTCCAGGAAGAACGCCGCATCTTCAGACATTTCTTCTTTGTCCTTGTCATCCGCTTCCTTTGCACCCTGGCCACTCAGCGTGTATTTACCATCTTTCAATACCTTTTTTTGTATGGCCATTCCTTTCATACCCATTTCAAAGGAGTACGCTGCAGAAGATAAAAGGTTCTTTTGCGTGATGGTAAGATCCATACCCTGTATAGAAGTTGTACCTGTTAACTGCACATCTTTAATGGCAGCCATGGCTGCCTCACCACCATAGGCCGCAACGGCCTTTTGCAGGATGCTTTGTGGCGTAACAGAAGCATCCACTTTTTTAACCGTTGGCGCCTCTACTTCCTGGCCATATACGTTGAAGTATTTTACCTCGCCATACTTTTCCAAACCCGGTGCAATTTCTTTGGCATTACCTACAATAACAATGTGAAGGTTACCCGGACGAACATATTTGTTGGCCATGGCCTGTATACTTTGCGGCGTTGTAGCCGCTAAGTTTTTCAGGTAATCCTGGTAGTAATTGGCAGGTAAATTATAGCGGGCTGTGTTAAGGGCAAAGGTTGCTATTGTACCGGGGTTCTCCAGCGACCGGGCAAAGCTTCCGCTTAAATAATTCTTCATGCGGCTTACCTCGTTCTCTGCCAGTTCTTCGGTGCGTATCCGGTTGAATTCATATAAAAACTGTGCGATAGCACTGTCTGTTTTTTCGTTACGCACAGAAGCCTCTGCCTGGAAATTAGCCGTTAACCTATCCGGGGTAAGGTTAGAATAAGCGCCGTAGGTAAAACCGTATTTTTCGCGAAGGTTGGCAAACAAGCGGCCGCTAAAACCACCCCCTAGAATATTGCTCATTACCGATGAAGGAATTACATCTGGAGTGCCTTGCTTTAATTCAACCGGTGCAGCAAAGGTAATAATGCTTTGCACAGATGCCGGACGATCAACAATTGCGATATAGGTCTTAGCTGGTGCTTCCGGTGTTTTATATACAAGCTTAGGCACATCGCCACGCTTCCATGTACTGAATGCCTGCGTAGCTAGCGTTTTTGCCTCGGCAGGCGTAATGTCGCCTACAAAAACAAGAAAGGCGTTATTAGGTTTCCAGTAGGTAGCAAAGAAGTTTTTGATGTCCTCAAGCTTAACATTGGAAATTGTTTCTTCTGTTTCAATATCACCATACGGATGATCCTTACCGTACATTAAACGGTTCACTACATTATCTGCAATAGCACCGGGATCGTCTTTGGAAGCCTGCAAACCCGATAACTGCTGCTTACGGATCTTTTCCAGTTCATCAGCAGGGAAGGAGGGACGCAACACCACATCACTTAACAAAGCCACAGCTTTTGGAAAATTATTTTTTAGGGAAGATGCGGAAGCACCCGTAAAAGACGTGTTGATGTTAGCACCTAGAAAATCTATTTCTTCATCCAGCTTTGCCTTGTTCATTTTGGTGGTGCCCCGGCGCAGTAAAGCACCCGCCATAGAGGTAAGTCCTGTTTTGTCCCCCTCTATTATTCCATCCATGTTAAAGGAAAGCGTGGCTGATACCCTTGGCAGTTTGGTGTTTTGCACCACGAAAACCTTTAGCCCGTTAGGCAGGGCAAATGTTGATGGCTGTCCAATTTTGATTGCCGGAGCAGCCGCGGGTTGCGGCGCTTTGCTCCTATCTACCTGGGCCAACAAGCTCAATGGCAGCAGGGCTAAAATGATTATTGATAACTTTTTCATGATAATTGATTGTTGATTGAAATGGTGTCTTTGCATTCATTCAAAACGAAAGGCTCGATTTAACACACTATTACGTTTGACGTTTCGCTTTTCACATTACATAGCACCGTCTTTCTTGCCCTTGGCAACATAGTACAGCACTACGCGGTTGTCTTTATTTAAGTACTTTTTGGCTACGTTTAAAATATCTTCCCGGGTTACTTTCTGGTACCGGGCCAGTTCTGTGTTGATAAGGTTGGCATCGCCAAAATATACTTCGTAATTGGCAAGGCTTTCAGCAATACCGGCCATGGTAGCGTTACTGGAAACAAAATTGGTTTCTACCTGGTTTTTTACCTTTTGAAACTCCCTTTCGGTGACGGGTGTTGTTTTTAATACTGCTACAACGCTGTCAATTGCTTTTTCCAAATCTTCGGGTTTTACACCCATGTTGGCAATGGCGAAGTTGATGAACAAACCTGCATCCTCGTTAAAGAAAGGAACCGAAGCAGATTGTAAAGCCATTTGCTTTTGGTCTACCAACGTTTTATTCATACGGCTAGATGCACCGCCCGATAAAATGGTAGATAACATGCGGAAGGCATAGTATTCCTCGCTGCCTTGCTTGGGCGCACGATAGGCCTGGATCACGGCCGGCAACTGAATGTTATCGGGAATAACACCACGCACCTCACCACCTAAGGCGGGCTCGGTGACGTTTGGCCGGGGGATGGGTTTTGTACCTCTTGGAATAGGGCCGAAATATTCTTCTATCTGCTTTTTGGCGTCAGCAATATTGAAGTCACCGGCAATAGAAAGCACACAGTTGTTTGGAACGTAAAATGTTTTGTAGAAGTCAATGAACTCCTCCAGTTTAGCGGCATTCAAGTGATCCATACTACCGATGGGCGCCCAGCGGTAGGGATGTACTTTGTAAGCCCGTACTAAAATCTCGTTGATAATGCTGCCGTAAGGCTGGTTATCCTGACGCTGGCGTTTTTCCTCTTTCACTACTTCGCGCTGTGTGTTTACGCCTACCTGCTCAATTTTAGCATGCATCATGCGTTCGCTTTCCAGCCAAAGCCCCAGCTTCATTTGATTAGACGGAAGCAGTTCGTAATAAAACGTCCTATCCTGGCTGGTATTGGCATTGAGGCCACCACCGGCGTTGGTTACATATTTATCAAACTCGCCCCGCTTAATATTTTCCGAGCCTTCAAAAAGAAGATGTTCAAAAAAATGAGCAAAACCGGTACGGGCCGTGTCTTCGTTTTTAGAGCCCACATGGTACAAAGTTGTAACGGCTACTACAGGCGCTGAATTATCCTGGTGAAGGATCACTTTTAAGCCATTGGGTAGGGTATATTTTTCAAAGTTAATTTTCCGGGCCTGTTGTGCAAAGGAAGCAGCGCTTACAAACACCCCAGCCGAAAAAAGCAGGAACCACTTTTTCATTTATTTATTTTTTGGTGACGCAATATCCGTAAAGAAAGGTGAAGTAGGTGATTGGTTGCATGAAATAATTAAGAAGCATGAAAATGGCGGATGAATGGCAGGAAGCGGTTTGAGGTCGGGTGTTGGGGTTTTTGAGTTGTTGTAGGTAGGGTCAACATCTTTGTTGATTTGTAATGTCAGCAACCAGTAAAGAACCATTATTCACTCGGCAAAACCAGGAACCCAAACCTTAAACCCTTTTATCTTTGCCCGCATGCAAGATCTGGTACAAAAGATAGAAGCCTACCGCAAAGAAATAGAGGCGTTTGAAGTTTCTACCCCTCAGCAGTTAGAAGAATACCGCATAAAATTTTTAGGCACCAAGGGAATTGTAAAAGCCATTTTTGGCGAGATGAAAACAGTGACCCCGGAAAATAAGCGGGAAGCCGGCCAGGTGCTGAATGAGTTTAAACAGTTTACGGAAGCAAAATATGAAGAGGCCAAACAATCGACAGTCAATGGCCAACAGGCAGCAGAAGAAACTATAGACTTAACCTTGCCCGGCAACCCAATTGAAATAGGCGCAAGGCACCCGATTACGTTAATGCGCAACCGCATTGTATCTATATTTCAGCGGCTTGGTTTTTCGGTAGCCGATGGGCCGGAAATAGAGGATGACTGGCACAATTTTACTGCACTAAATCTTCCCGAAAATCATCCTGCCCGCGATATGCAGGATACATTTTACATCAACCAAAACCCCGACTGGCTGCTGCGTACCCATACCAGTAATGTGCAGATACGCGAAATGCAAAAAGGTAAGCTGCCAATACGAATTGTTTGTCCCGGACGCGTGTATAGAAATGAAACCATAAGTGCCCGTTCGCACTGCTTTTTTCACCAGGTAGAAGGTTTATACATTGATGAAAATGTAAGCTTCGCCGACCTGAAACAAACGCTTTATTTTTTTGTACAGGAGATGTTTGGTAAAGATGTAAAGGTGCGTTTCCGTCCTTCCTATTTCCCGTTTACCGAACCAAGTGCCGAGATGGATGTAAGCTGTTTTATTTGCGGTGGTAAAGGTTGCCGCATTTGCAAGCATAGCGGCTGGGTGGAAATCTTAGGTTGTGGCATGGTGCACCCGAATGTATTGGAAGCCTGTGGCATTGATGCTGAGAAATATACTGGCTTTGCTTTTGGCATGGGCATAGAGCGGCCCGCTATGTTGTTATATGATGTAACTGATATACGGTTGTTTAGTGAAAATGATATTAGATTTTTGAGGCAGTTTAAGGGGGCAACGTAAATATTATATTTAAATAATTATGGCTTTATGAGTTAAATGTAGGAGCATAGGATAAAAGCACCTGCAATTAACAGGCAGGTAAACTTCGATATCATCACCTTGTAATATAGACGTTGTCACAGAACAGGTCATGGCATTAATTTCTTTTGAGCAAATAAGGCAGCTTTTAGAATCCGAAGATTTTGAATTGCAGCCAACGCAAAGAAAATTATGCTTGCCTATTCTACAGAGAATTTACCACAAAATGAACGTGGGTGTAGAATTCGATAGTATTAACATCGCTGGTGACCTATTAATAAATGGACATTATAGATACGTCTGTTCTTTGCTGCTTAAGAAAACATTACAAAGAGACATTTGGTCAAGGCCTTCGCAAGTGCACACTTATAAATGGCCGCAAATTCAGATTGATTTAGATGATTGGGAGTCTGTTGAAATAATAGAACGGCACAATAGGAAAGATGCCGCTATAAGCAGACTCGATATAAAGATTTTAGAGATTTAACGTGTAACCTCTGGCTTTCTTTTTAATTTGCAACATGTTTATTCTGTTAGATATTGACGGCGTAATGGTACCTGCTGCCGGCTGGAAAGTACCTCAATTGTTGAATGATGGTTTTCCTGATTTTAGTAGTAAAGCCGTGAGGGGTCTTAACAAAATTATTTCTGCCACCGGCAGCTCTATATTACTGACCACATCTCATAAATCCAAACATAGTATTGCCTCCTGGAAGCGCATTTTTACCGCAAGGGGAATTAATGCAAAAATCTCCAAGCTAAAGCATAACAGTAAGTTTCAAAGCCGGAAGGACGAAATAATACATTGGATGGAGACGCATCCATCAGAGCAGAATTTTGTTATCATTGATGATGATAAGTCGTTGAATGATTTACCTACACCCCTTAAAAATAAATTGATTTTAACCAGCCCTTTAATTGGGCTGAATGACGAATTAACAGATAAAGCCATAGAGGTATTACGTCAGCCTTTGTTGCTACCTGCCTGATTGTTTAAAGTCTTCAACCATACCTCTTCTGACACACAGGACAAAAAAATGTTCTCCTATTCGTCTTCCCTAAATACTCTTTTGCAATTTTTGTTTCATCCCCCGGGCAGGTTTTCTTGGCGTGTACTTTCCAATTCTTGCGCAATACAAACTCTCGTTTCCAGGCTAAAAATTCATAACTATAGCCCGATGCTTCCTTTATCATTTCCGTAAGTTTACGAGGTGGCAAAGCGCCAACCAAACTTTCAGGATGTACTTTAATGCGGTACAAAACTTCGTTCTTAATAATGTTGCCTACACCGGAAAAAATTGTTTGATCCAGCAAGGCATCAGTAACCATTGTACCAGGAATAGCTTTCAGTTTCTTCTTAGCCGATTTCGGGTCCCATCGGGCACTTAAAATATCAGCTTCCCAATCGTAAATTTCATCCAATGGCTCCTCAATCATCTTTACTGCCGCAGCATATAAATTCAAGCTATCCGTTTCAAACTTTATAGAAAGACGGGGTATTCTATCCTTACTGGAGTTAATGTAGTAGGTACCAAACATGAGAAAGTGGATACGAATGGTAAAATCATCAAAGCACCAGAGCATGTGCTTTCCCCAGGTTTTTATTTCCCTGATCTGTTTGCCAACCAATCGCTGCTGGTCAATTTTAGAATTGCCACTGATCTCTAAAATATTTTGGCCAACAAAACGATCTAATTCTTCTTTAAATAAAATAAGGGAAGGCCCTTCTGGCATAAGTGATTTTATATCACCTCTACAAAAGTAACGCCACGCCTTAGGAACCTAAGCCATCTCACATAAAACAAAAAATATTTTGAAATGCTAACTATTTTAGTATTTTGCACACCGATTAACACCAACCCTATCAGTACGTTTTCCGTTGTTCGTTGTTGACAGAAAGCCATCCTTCATTTTTGAGGGAATGGCTTTTTTGTTTCTAAAATTATTCTGGATGCGTGAACTGCCCTGTAGTAGCATGTTTGCCTTCACCTAATTCTTCAATCACCTTCTCATTAAATGCCTCCAAATCAGCCGGGCTGCGAGACGTGACCAGACCGTTATCAACAACTACCTCTTTATCTTCCCAAATAACACCGGCATTTACCAAATCGGTTTTTAGGGATGGGTAAGAAGTCATGTTACGCTCATTCAACATACCGGTCTCAATTAATAGTTGTGGGCCGTGGCAGATGGCGGCCAGGGGCTTAGCCTGCTCTATAAAATACTGGGCAAAAGCTATAGCATCTTTGTTTTGCCGCAACTTGTCAGGGTTCATTACGCCACCAGGCAATAGCAACATGTCATAGTCCTCGGGCCTTACTTCGCTTAACAGCTTATCTACCGGCACGTCTATGCTCCAGTGGTCATGATCCCATGCTTTTACCGTACCGGCTTTTGATGAAATAACATGTACTTCAACGCCAGCAGCTTTCAATGCCTCCATTGGGCTTGTGAGTTCTACTTCTTCAAAACCATCTTCTGTTAAGATGGCTACTTTCTTTCCCTTTACCTCTCTTGCCATAATTTTCTATTTATGCCTTAACTGCACAAAAACTAAACCACCAGGGCATGGTTATTTTTGTGTTTGGGAAATAAAATTCTTTGGTACTTTACTGCTTCAACATTTTTAATGAAATCAATTTTACCCCTTTTTCTTTTAGCTGTATTTTTTTACAATTGCACCCGCAGTCCTTATGCCGCCACCAACAAGGATTATAAACGACAGGTGAAGCAATTGGCAAATGCGCTAAAACAAACACCACCTAAGGATTCATTACCGCAATTAGTTACAGCATGGGTAGGCACTACCAACTTTAATATGCGCAAGCCCAATCTGGTTGTTATTCATCATACCGCACAAAACAGTTGCGACCAAACGCTAAAAACGTTTACTACTCCCAGAACAAGTGTTAGTGCCCATTATGTTATTTGTAAAGATGGCACGGTGCACCATATGTTAAACGACATGCTGCGGGCCTGGCATGCTGGCGTTGGTAAATGGGGAGGCAATACGGATATCAATTCTTCTTCCATCGGTATTGAAATTGATAATAACGGGATTGATACTTTTGCGACCGCTCAGATAACAACCCTTGTTAGTCTGCTTGCCAACCTGAAAAAAGCGTATAGTATCCCAACAGCCAACTTTATTGGCCATGCCGATATAGCGCCTACCCGCAAAAACGACCCCAACGTAACCTTCCCCTGGAAAACTCTGGCGGATGCAGGCTTTGGCTTTTGGTGGAGCGATACCACAGGGATAACCGTTCCACAAGGCTTTAACCACTTGCAGGCGCTTCGTATTATAGGTTATGATGTAAAGGATTCTTCCGCCGTAATTCAAACATTCAACCGCAAGTTTTTACAGCAGCAAGGCAGTGGTGTTCTTACAGATGAGGGACGGAAACTACTATACACATTGTATCGTAAATATGAGTGATACAGCCGGCCTGCTTGTTGCAGCCAGAAATTTAATTTACCTTACAGCACCGTACTAAAAAATTATAAGCCTATGAAGTATTCTTTACTATCTACGTTATTCATTTTATCTGTGCTTTTTGCAAAAGCGCAAAATGTAAGTGACTTACCTGCGGGCAAGTACGAAACAAGGCTTAAGTCTGCCCAAAACAAATGGGAGAAAGGCGACATTATTATTATTGATGATACCCATTATAAGCTAAGCAGCAGCGGTGATGTGGGCGACTATAAATTCAGCGTAGCCGCACAACGGATCTTCTTTACTTCGGGCCCGTTAAAGAGCGCTTATACTAAAGTGGCAACTGCCAATGGCAAACCTGTCATTATTTTACCAATAGAACAAAACGGACCCCTTGGATTAACATCGGAAGTTTGGGCAAGCAAGCAATAAGGCAGGGAGTGGTCAATGGTGAATTTTAGCTTCAATCAATCCGGTAGGGACCTCAGAACACGATCATAGCATTATCCAGACTTTGGATGTTATTTGAAGTTCACTATTGCCAGTCGTTTGCTATAACAGGCGCTACACCAATCTTGATAAAGAAGGAGTTTTTTGAAATTTCATACTGTCTTTTTATTTCTGCTTCAAATTTTTTGGAGCGGTCTTCGCCAGTATGCAGATGAACATACAGTGCAATTCTTTCAATCTGGAAACTCATTCCAAATTTTTCGTCAATGGAATGGATCTATTTCGTTTAAAGCATTTTACCGCAAGAGATTTAGAAGCCGGGTAAATGTCCAGCTTTTGATGATTCAATTTTAAAACATAATGGATAGTTCAGAATAACAGGCTTGTGCTAAACTCAGAAACCAGCATTCACGGTTGACCATTCACCATTCCCTTCCTTACTTTTGCTTCAACTTATGGCAAAAGAACAAGGACAAATAATGTTTGATTTCTCGGATGACAACGAGACTCAAAAAGAGTTTCTTTCGGGCCAGCCTGTACTGCTGCCTAAGAAAGAAAAAGGCACCCGCGGCCGCAAAAAATTAAAAGAAATAGAAGTAGAAGAACCTATTGAAGTACCTGAAGACGAAGTACTTTTTCAAAAAGCCTACTGGGGTATTAGCGAGGTGGCGGAAATGTTTAAAGTTCCCCTATCACAGGTACGCTACTGGGAAAACGAATTTGATATATTAGAGCCAAAAAAAAACAAAAAGGGCGACCGCTACTTTCGCCCGGTTGATGTAAAAAACCTCCAGCTAATTCATGATCTTATCCGACGCCGGAAGTTTACACTGGAAGGGGCCAAAGAGTATTTGAAAAAAAATAAAGGCGCTAAGGATAACCATGAACTGATTGCATCGCTCCAAAAGATCCGAACGTTTCTTATGGAATTGAAAGCCAATTTGTAAGCCCCTTTCGCTAAAGGCAGGTCCGCTACCGTTATTCAATGTCATCTTTCGCTATCAGATTTATCAATTTTACCTGGTCGTGCCGCCATTCAATTTTTTATTTGTAGCATGTTGTTAACACTGTAAACTATTATCCTTCTTATTTTTACAACCCAACATTTTCTATGAAAAAGATTCTTCTTGTCGCTATAGCCCTTATCTCAACCCAATACATTTTTGCACAAACAGAAATAACCCGCGAGACCGGGGGAACAAAAATCATCAAAGGATTCATCGCTAAAAAAGAATTGGCTACAGACACTGCATTTGCCTGGTATGCCCAAAATAGTAAAGGCTATACACCGGCTGCTGATGTAATGCAACAATACACGGTAGCCAAAGATTCTGTAAACCTTATTATCTTCGCTGGCACCTGGTGCGGTGATACAAAGAACCTGCTTCCCAAATTTTTTACTACTACCGATGCCGCCGGTTTTCCGGATAGCCGCATCACACTAATTGGTGTTGACCGCAGCAAAAAAACACTTTATAATCTCACCGAAGCATTTGGAGTTACTAATGTTCCTACGTTTATTGTAATGAAGAATGGTAAAGAAATTGGCCGTGTGGTGGAGTATGGTAAGATGGGTTCACCTGATAAGGAGGTAGCGCAGATTATTTCAGGCGCAGCGGGCAGGTAAGCTATTGCCTTACTGCCAAAACCGCTTATTATGGGCTTCATCTCAGGGCAATATCGGTAACTCCTTCCCTTCCGCCGCAATTCTTATCTCCAACCTGTCCATTGTAGTAAGAAGATGAAAGTTGATGCGTTGCTTAATATCGGTGAATAAATTCCAATCTATTGGCGGTGTAAAAAATTCAATAAACACCACGTAAGCCTGCACCCTGATGTCGCTGAATAGCACATTATGGGAATTCACTTCTTTGATGGTTTTCAGGTAAGCTTTTGTCTCTGTAATCAGTTCATTTATTTTTGGTGTGGGTGTTTGCAGGTTTAGCATCAGGTTTATTTCGCCGCGAATTTGTGAACGGCGCGACACGTTATCCAGGATGCTGTCTACCATTTGCTTATTCGGTACCGTTACATACGATTTATCGGCGGTACGAACCCTTGTGCTTCGCAGGCCGATGCGCTCCACCGTGCCGGCTATATTCTGCACTTTTATAAAATCACCGGCGGTAAAAGGTTTATCAAAAAAGATAACAAATGAAGCAATCAGGTTTTCTAAACTTTCGCGGAGCGATAACGCCACTGCGGCGCCTACAATACTTAAACCGGTAAGCAGCGTGGTAACGTTGTAATTAAAGGCCTGATTCAGCACAACGATAACGCCAATAACCCCCATAACCACTTTTATTAAATCGCGAAAGAAAACAATGAGCTGGTTATCACCCTGCGATGGCGTTTGAGCCGCTTTCAGCTCAAGAATGCTGGCAATAAAGTCTATCACCCGGAGCAGCAGCCAAATGAAAGCCAGTATTTGAACAGCAATAGCCAGGGAAAGAAGGATGCGTTGTATAGAATATTTATACAGCGTAAACTTTAATTCATCGGGGTACCGAAGCTGGTAAAAAGCCACGATGCACACGGTAACTACAAGGAAGATACCTAAGGGGTAAACAATCAAATCAGTAAACTTCTGCTTATCGTAAGCCTTCATCCAGCGGCTGAACACCCGGCAAAGAAGCGCTGCCAGGTATTTAGAAATTACTTTATTGAGAAAGAGAACAAATAGTACAACACCAATCGTCCATAAATAACTTTCTACGGTATTATCCCAGATAACCCTGTCTAAAAATTGCCTCATCTATTTACATCTTTGCGATAAAATTAGGGATAACAATTAATAGGCTACCCGATAGATGCGCAACGAATCCTGTGAGAAAGTAATGAGCTTATTGCTGTTGGTGAAGGAATGAACATATGGAGTAAAGCTTGCCGGGAATTTTCGGTTCTGCTCCAAAAAAGTAGTTGGGTTATAAACGACGACTTCTGATTGCCCTAACCGGACGATGACCCCATTGCGCACTTCAATATTGATCCATCCTTTTAAGTCAAGCCGTTTTTTAAAAGCTCCGTAATTATCAAATACAAAAATGCCTGCAGCAGAATCGGCAAGGTAAACGAGGCCATTATCATTAATGATTTTTTGCGGGGCAATACTCTTTCCAAACAACTGGCGGAAGTCGGAGGTTTCTAATTGAACAGTTCCTGCTTCGTCAATCTTGCGCAGCTTGTTGTCGTAAGCATCAAACACCCAAATGGCATTATCATACGATAAGGCTATAGCTGAGGGCTGAAAAATACCGTACCTGCGTAAATCAACTGTAGTGCGATTAGCCAGTAAACGGTCCAAAATAACTACAGATGAAAAATCTTTATAAAACAGTAGCGGCTTCAAGGGGTTGGTTACATCAATTGAATACAGTTTCCCATTATTGCGGATACCATTGAATACGCCGACGGAATCACCTTTAGGGCCAAACTTTTTTACCTGGCCGGTAGAAGAAACCAGGTAGAGGTTTTCAAGATTATCCATCGCGGCAGCCGTAATATCGCCTTTGTATGTTTTAATTAAAGAGAACGCCGTATCATTCACCTGCGCGGAAGCGAATACTGTAATGAAGGAACACAATATAATGACTAAATACCTCAACCTATTTTTACGATTTTAGATTCTTTACCGGCGAATGATTTTAATTCCATTTCCGATCCGTTAAAGACAGCGTATGTATAAAAATTCATCCATTCGCCTAAGTTAATGTAACGGCTTTCTGTAGTTAGACGATAATCTATAGGCAAGTGTCTATGCCCGAACACAAAAAAATTGTAGTTCTCTTTTTTCAACACCTCCCGGCTGTAAATAAGCAGCCACTCCTTTTCTTCGCCCAAAAATTTTTCTTCAATATGTTCCTCTGCTCCGCGGCTTTTGCGGCTAAAGTATTGCGCCAAGCCTACACCAATAGCCGGTGGCAAAATGCTAAACAGCCATTGGGCAACCGGGTGGCGAAAAACTTTTTTCATCATTTTATAACCATGATCGCCGGGACCTAAACCATCGCCGTGCCCAATATAAAAAGAAGTGTTGTTGAAGGTGAATGTTTGTGGCTCAAAATAAACAGGTATGTTCAACTCTTTCTGAAAATAGTTCTTCATCCACATATCATGATTGCCTACAAAAAAGTGTAGTTGAATTCCGCTATCGCTTAACTCCGCTAACTTTCCCAACAGTCGCACATAGCCTTTTGGCACTACATGGCGGTACTCAAACCAAAAGTCAAACATATCGCCAACAAGGAAAATTGTGTGTGCCTCCGCTTTGATGGAATCTAAAAATCGCACAATGATTTTTTCACGTTGCAAACTGGTAGCAGCATCAGGCACACCCAGGTGAAAATCGGAAAGAAAATAGACTTTTTTATTCGGGGGGAGGTGCATCGTAACTCAGCTGAAAAGTTCTTCTACAACTTCTTTTTTTGTTTTTGATAGATGATTAGCGATTTCACTTAGAATAGAAGAAAGTGTCCCAGTTCTCAAAGGATTATGATTGGGAAGGGTAACATGATGTTCGCTATTTAAAATTGTAACCAAAGTGTATCGGCTTCTGTAAAGATGCTTCACCTAATGCCTTGGCACTATACCTACCTTTAATGGCTTCTTCCAATAAAAAAATAATTTCTGTCATAACAATAAAAATAAAACAAATAATGAGTAATGAATACTAAACTGATTGCAGTTGTAAGCTAAAAAATTTTGCCGCGCAGGGAATTCATGCAGGTGCATTACTACGCCATATTAAGGAATAAAACCCGCAAGTTTCAATTTTTGGAGCAACACCTCACTCATCCGCAAAAAAGCTTCGTTACTATAGCCGGCAATGTGCGGCGTAACAATAACATTTGGCTGACTGGTTAAGAATTTCAATTGCTCTTTTTCTTCCTTGTTAAAAGATGAAAGCTTTTCATTTTCGAGCACATCCAGCGCTGCACCTGCAAGCTTTTTTGTTTTGATAGCCCTGATAACGGCAGCCGTATCCGTTACGGCGCCACGGCAGGTGGTGATGAAGAAAGGCGGCTGCGCAAAGCTGTTGAAAAAGGCATCGTTTACCATGTGATGCGTTTCAGAGGTCAGCGGCACGTGCATACTTACTATGTTTGCTCCGGCAAAAATTTCTTCCGGCGTTGCTTTTTTTATGTAGCCATCACTATAGCCTGTTTTGTATTTATCGCAGGCTAAAACCTGCACGCCAAAAGGAGCTAATAATTTAGCAAAAGACGAACCTGCGTTGCCATACCCAATGATGCCCACCGTTTTACCCTTTAATTCTATTCCACGGTTTTCGTTACGCAGCCAAATGCCTTCCTTTACTTCGTTAAAAGAACGGGAGATATTGTTCAGCAGATTCAGCAACAAACCCAATGTGTGTTCTGCCACGGCATTGCGGTTCCCTTCAGGTGTACTGATTAATTGTATGCCCTTTGCCTCAGCAAAAACTTCATCAATCAGTTCCATTCCACTGCCTAAACGGCCAATCCATTTTAGCGAGGCCGCAGCAGTAAGCATCGCAGTATCTATTTTAATTCTTGTTGTAACAATTAAGCCGACAGCATCTTTTACAAGAGATAGTAGTTCATCGTAAGTGATGGCAGGATGATAAGCAACTTCATATTCATGTTTTGATAGCTGCTCTATTAAAGAGGGGTGAATGGGTGCTGTTATGATAACTTTCATAAGATGCAGTTTAAGGGCTGACCAGCGAAACTGAAATCCAGAAGCTCAATAGTAAAGCCCGGTTTCACATCTGTTGCCCAGCGTTTTACTTTACTTTAAAGCTTAATAGAGCAAAATCTTCGATGCTTAGCTGCTCGGCCCGTTTGCTAAAAATATCTTCTGCTAAAACCCCGGGGTCAAATAAGCTCTTGCAGGCATTGCGAAGTGTCTTTCTTCGCTGGTTGAACGCCGTCTTTACTAAATTAAAAAATGCTGGACGGCTTTTTATTTCCAAAACTGCCTTACGCGGTAACAATTTTATCACACCACTTTCTACCTTAGGAGGTGGTGTAAAACTGGTGGCAGCCACATCAAATAAATACGCCACATCATAAAAGGCCTGCACTAAAACTGATGTAACACCATACACTTTACTACCTTCTTTTGATGCAATGCGCATGGCTACCTCTTTTTGAAACATGCCAACCACGCACGGCACGGCACCTTCCCATTCTAATATCTTAAACAATATCTGGGTAGAAATGTTGTAAGGAAAATTACCAACCACCGTAAAGGGCTCGTCAAATGGTTTTTCAATGTCTAAAAAACTTTCATGAACGATTTTATCCTGCAGCACCGGATACGTTTGCTTCAGGTAAGCTACTTTTTCTTCATCCAGTTCTACAGCCTTGAAGCTTATGTTGGGGATGTTTACCAGGTATTTTGTAAGCGCACCACCGCCGGGGCCTACTTCCAACAAATTGGTAAAGGAACATTTGGAAAGTTCGTCAACAATCCTGCGGCAAATATTTTCATCTTTTAAAAAATGCTGGCCAAGCGATTTTTTGAACGTGTGCATGGGTGCAAATGTAGGAACACGAATAGCACAAATTGAAAACACGGATGACACGAATCTTTTGAACAGGTTTTAATTAAAATATATTTCAAAAACAGTAGCATTGCTTTAATCCAGGGCTTGTTGAGTCCTGGCTTCTGAATTCTGTGTCCTGTCTACTGTCTCCCCACGTCTTTTCGTACATTTACCCTTTAATCTTTTATGAACATAATAGTAAAGCCTGTTATCGGAATCAGTTGCGGCGACATTAATGGAATTGGACCTGAAGTAATTATTAAAACCTTTGCCGACCACCGGATTTTAGAGCATTGCACACCGGTAATTTTTGCCTCTAACAAGTTGATGAACTTCTACCGCAAAGCGGTGCCTGATACGCATTTTAATTATCAAAGTGTCAAAGACTTTTCTAAAGTAAGCCCCAAGCAAATCAACCTTATCCATTCCTGGGAAGAAGAAGTGGCGATTACCCCCGGACAACTAACTGATGTTGGGGGACGTTATGCGGTGAAGTCATTGCTGGCTGCCGCTGATGCTATAAAGGCCGGTCATATACAAGGTTTGGTAACAGCACCTATCCATAAAAAAAACGTACAAAGCAATGAATTTTCTTACACGGGCCATACGCCATTTTTAAAAGATGTTGCCGGCGCCAGAGATGTATTGATGTTGTTGTACGATGCGCACCTTAGAGTAGGATTGGTAACCGAACACTTGCCGGTGAAAGATGTGGCAAACAGTATTACAAAAGAAATCATTTTATCCAAGCTTCATGTATTGCACCAAAGCCTGCGCAAAGATTTTGGAATTGACAAGCCGAAGATTGCCGTATTGGGCTTAAACCCTCATGCCGGTGATGAAGGGCTCATTGGCGATGAAGAAGAAAAGATTATTGCACCTGCTATCAAAGAAGCCAAGGCCAAAATGCTGGTGTATGGCCCTTTCAGCGCCGATGCTTTTTTTGCACGGGCCAGCTATACAAAGTTTGATGCCGTGTTGGCCATGTACCACGACCAGGGACTGATACCTTTTAAAACCATTGCCGTTGGTGATGGTGTTAATTATACTGCCGGGCTAAATTTTGTTCGTACCTCGCCCGACCATGGAACTGCCTTTGACATTGCGGGTAAAAACATAGCGGATTCCACCTCTTTTACTACGGCTGTTTTTGAATGTATTGATATCATCAATCGTAGAAATGAGTATGAGGAAAGAAACAGAAACCCGTTACGCAAGATTACCGCGGAGGTGTTGAAGAATGTCGTTGACGAGAGAATCGAAGAGTAGCCCCCACCCTCCCCAACTTTTTGGAGAGGGT
>DASQMG010000087.1:0-6386 GCA_035645595.1 Flavisolibacter sp.
ATCATTTTCCCGAAGTGATTATTTACGGCAACCGCCGTTTGGAAGTTGAAGCATTCAACCAGCTCTTAGCTAACGATTTTGTGGAACCGTATTATGCGGACTCTTTTGGAAAGCTGTATCATCTTTCAAAGAAAGGACAGGGGGTATTGTATCAATTTAGCGGCGGTAAGAAGCGTAGAGACAACGCTACGCACCTTGTACCATCCAATCAATGCCGGTTGCACTTCTTTTGATCCTTGCTTAGGGCAGCTACTATTGTTTTTGGAACAGATGCTGAAGCAAGGGTATAGCACTGTTTTCTTTTTTGTTGTAAAAAGAGTTATGATAGAACCTGAGTATAAACAGCTACTTACAGTAAACACAGCCTATGGAGATAGTTACGTTTCGTACCTGATGGATTAGGGTGCTCCTGCTGATACGTTGTAACCAATTATTATAAAGGAAACCAGCGAGTGTTGGCAGGTGTGTCACGAGAATTGGAAGGTAAAAAGTAATATGTAGTTAAGTATTCGTAAGCAGTGCCAATTACGGAAACAGTTGCAGGATCAACAAAGCCGCTGAACAGTCACACTCTTCCTCAATAGCGGACTACGGCACCGCTGGCACATTATTTTAGAGAGTGTATGAAAATTATCAGTTATGCCAGGATGGTTAAGAGCAATTATTGCAGGCTACGGAGCAAAAAAACTAGGGGGTGGTTGTTTTGGGACTATTATCGTTTTTATAATAATATACTGGATGTTAGGCCATTGTTAGCCCGGTTCCCTGTTTTCGCCTCTTAGGATTTGGTGGATATACTTCCTCATTTATGCTCAGCTTCAGCTTGTATTTACAACAAGTGAATGGATGCTGGGAAACACTATTAAGAGGTAAATATGCATGAATAAAAAAGTTTTCTGGATAATTCTTATTCCGGCCCTTTTAATCATTGGTGCTTACCTTTTTATTCGATTTACGCTTCAGTCATCTGTTAATAAGGGCCCCAAAGAAAATGGGTTGCCTACCGGCGATACATCCTCCATCAGGCAAAGTTCTGCACTTGACTTACGGCCCCTGTTTATAAAAAAACTACAACAACTTGTAACTAAAAGCTCTAATGGTTTATATGCTTTATCTGTTTCAGATATGAAGCTCGATGTGCTCAATTCTACAGTTTCGTTGGAGAATGTTTCTGTTATACCCGACAAAGTAGTTTTAGCTGCACTCATAGAAAAAGCACAGGCACCAAACGACGTATTTACTGTTTCATTTAAAAGCTTTACAATTGAAGGGGTAAACCTTGATGATGCCATTAGCAGTAAAACAATGGATTATAAACTGGTAAAGCTGGTACAACCGGTTATAGAAATTCATCATGCAAAACGAAAGCCGACCGTAGAAAAAAGAGGAGATTTTTCTGACCGCTTTTTAAAGGAGATGGAAAAGCTTTCGATAACTAAAGTGATCATAGAAGGTGCTACAGTAATTCATTACAATGATGATAAGAAAGGAAAGCAAACAAAGCTGAACGACTTCGCCCTTTCTATGAACAACGTTTTGGTTGACTCTACCACCCGCAGTGATAAGGACCGTTTCCTTTTTGCGAAAGAGGCTTTTATCTCGTTCAAAAACTTTAGCACCGTAACTACCGACAAGATATATGACCTGAATATTGGCAGCGTGACGGTAAAAGTGCCACAGCAAGCAGTAAGCCTGCAAAACGTTAGCTTTAAAACAAAGCTGAGTAAAGAGGCCTTTCAAAAAAAAATCAAAACAAGGAAGGAAATTTATGATGTTTCTGTCCCATCAATTGCCATTGAAAATATGCATTGGTGGGATTTACTTAACGAAGAACAAATAGAAGCGGATGCGATTACCATTTCCGGTTTAAAGTTAAAGGTATATCTGGACCGTACCCCTCCACCGTCATCAAAAATGGGCAACTTCCCTAACCAGATGCTGATGAAAATGGCAATGAAAATTGCAGTTTCAAAGCTTAAGATTCAGAATATGGAAGTTGCCTATACTGAGTTCAATCCAAAGTCGGCACAGGAAGGAACGGTTGTTCTTGACAAAATTAATATGACGATGACAGGTTTGAATAACACGGTAGATAAGATGGCTAAAAGCAGATCGCTTGCCATTACAGCCAGCGCACGGTTTATGCGAACAGTTCCAATGAACGCTTATTTTAGCCTTGATTTGGTACAGCATAAAAAAGGTGCATTTTCTGCAAAGCTTTCTGTTGACGGTTTCGACGCTACACTCATCAACTCTTTTGCCGGTCCGCTGGGCCTTGTCAATGTAAAGGAAGGGAGTTTGCAAAAGGTAGAACTAAATATGTCGGGTGATGAGATGAAAGCAACCTCCAGCGTATTGGTCCTATACAAAGATTTAAATGTTGCGTTGCTGGAAAAGGAGAGCGGTAAGCAAGCACTGGATAAGAAAGATGTTACGTCAGTATTGGCGAATGTTATTATTAAAAACAGTAACCCCAAAGGAGGCAAAGACCCGCGGAGAGAAAACGGTGAATTTGTGCGGGACCCCGATGCCGGATTTTTAAATCTTGTATGGAAGGCAGGGCTTGTAGGTATTTTAAAAACTATTGGTGCCCCGGCAAAACTTGCCATAAAAAAGTAACGCTCCAAAGGTGATGGCTTGCACTTTTTAAGTTCGGTTTCGGAATTCATTTTTACTTTACACCATGCAAGTTTCCGATCACTGTAATGGAAAGATTTTTTTTAACCCGGTTCCTACCGAAGTAATGCGACCGGGGTCATTTTTCCGCGTGCTTAAAAAATATTTGCAGAAGCATCCGGGCCGCGAACCAAAAAAACCATTAGGCCCTTTTAAACTTGATACCTCCCTGATAAATAATTTGCCGTCACAGGCCTTGCGTGTTACCTGGCTGGGGCATTCAAGCCTGATTTTAGAAGTAGATGGCAAGCGTTTTTTAACTGACCCGGTTTTGTGCGACAGGGCATCGCCCTTTAAGCATATTGGTCCTAAACGGTTCTTCCAAAATCCTTTAGATACTAATAACCTTCCGCATATTGATTATATACTTTTGTCGCACGACCACTACGATCATTTAGATAAGCAGGCCATCATTACGCTCACTCAAAAAGGAATAAGGGTACTTACACTTCTGGGTGTAAAAAAACGGCTAACTGATTGGGGTATTAAAAGTGAGTTGGTTTCGGAATTAGACTGGTGGGATACGATGTTGCTCGATCACGATTTTAAAATTACAGTCACACCGGCCCGCCACTTCTCTGGTCGTTGGATAAGTGACCGCTTTACAACTTTGTGGGGTTCGTTTGTTATAAAGGGTTCAAAGCACAGTGTATTCTTTGGTGCTGATTCGGGATATTATAATGGGTTTACAACTATTGCTGAAAAGCTGGGTCCATTTCACCTGGCGCTTTTAGAAATTGGTGCATATAACGAAGAGTGGGCTGACATTCATATGGGGCCTGAGAGTGCAGTACAGGCAGCAATTGATTTAGGCAGGCCATTACTTATGCCTGTTCATTGGGGCACCTTCAGTTTAGCCATGCATCCCTGGAAAGAGCCGGTGGAAAGACTGATAGCCGAAGCCGCGAAACAAAATGTGCAATTGGTTTTACCAGCGCCGGGAGAAACTGTTGCAGTCAATCATCAGGCTTATAACAGTAGTTGGTGGGTGAAATATGAGTAATGGTAAGCCCCCTGTTCAAGTATCTTTTTTTCTTCTTCCATTTATTTAAACATGCTTTTTTAGGTATGTTACTTGTTCACCTCTTATTAAAATACAGTTATGGGAACAGCAACCAAGCAGGCAACATCAAAGCGCAAGCCGGGACCTAGAAAATCAGCCTCCAAAAAAGCTGCTTCTAAAAAAGCCACTGCTAAAACAAGCGCAACCAAAAAAGCCCCTGCAAAAAAGGCCGCTTCTAAAAAGAGTACGTTTAAAAAGGCGAGCACTAAAAAAAATAAGCTTGGTGTGAAAAATTCTTTGGTCAATAATATTAACAAGCATAAAAAAAAGGGCGATTCCAAAAGCAAAAAATCTTCCACGGTAGATAAAGAGTCTTACAAAAAGATGGAAGATAACTGGGGTAAAAAGTGAGAATGATTATTGTACCATTTCAATTTTAAAACAAATTATATGGAAGACAACAGAAATAAACAGCAGGAACAGCAAAGCGGAGAGCAAAATCCAACCTTAGACAGCCCTGGTTCCCAAGTGGCTGACTATGGCAATACCACCGGCGGTTCGGCCATAGAAGAGTTAGAGCAAAAACATGGTATGAACAGCAACCGCCAGGGGAATTCCAGCATACCACCTGATGAGGATGACACAATTGGAAATCCGTAAAAAATAAATTAAAAAAGCCCCGCATGAAGCGGGGCTTTTTTAAGCTGCGGGGTGGTTCATAATCTGCTGGGCAATTTCTTTCTTCAGGTTTTTCTCCTCTATACTTCCAGGTACAAGAATATCGTACAGTGGTGTAACAGTGATAGTGGTATGGTGCAGTATGGTAAAGTGTTCCCCAACTATCTTTTGCAACTCAGGATCATCAATAAAAACGGCATATACATTTAAAAAAGGTATTGGTGTCATGCTCATATCTATCATTTCCATTTTATACTGAACCTTGTAGCCTTTGTCGTTAAATTTTATCCGGATCGTTATCATCTTTTAAAGTTTAGAGCAGTTATAAAAATATTGTACCCATTTGTTTACCTGCTTTCTGTAAGCAGCAAAGATGGCAATGCCTTTGCAACAGTATTAAAGAAGAATAAAACAAGTGGTTATGAAAAAGATGATGTTGATCAGTTTGATAATAGCTTTTCCTTTTAACTATGTAGCGGCGCAAACTGCGGGCGGTGAAAGTAAAAGCTATAAAAAAATGATAGCAGGCAAGAGGGTGAAGTCCGTTAAAATAGTGGCAGTTCATAAGCCAGTAACATTTACGAATACTGCAGCTAACGAAGCTTACAGTAGAGATAGCAAACTACTCATTGCTGACCCTACTATCAAAGCTTTTAATAAAAGAGCAGCTGGTGCCCATATCCGGCTTAGTAGTTCAGGTGTTGCCGGCATGCCAAAAGGAACGTATGGTTTTGCCAGGGGTAAGATATTACTCCGTAGTACAACAGCCAGTTCTCCCGGTACAAGTTATGGCAGTGGTGCGGTAGGAACGGGCACATCCATCAACAGTATAGGAACGAGCGAAGCGACAATTGGCGTAAACGGTAAAAGTCCGCAAGCCGGGCCGTGGCTCTGGGGTAGTAAACAACCTGCTTATAATCTGCCTTATAAAAAGGACACCACAGGCAACTGGCAATAATCAGGGCAGCTGAAACCTGAGACGTCTTAATGGTCCATTTGTTCCTCCGGCACTTCCATTACTTTATAATGCGTTGCATACGGCATTGGCCTGATATGTTCTCCCCTGTACTCTGCCCAAACTCTTGTAAAGGCCGCTCCAAAATACATAATGAGTGAAGTGTAAAAAACAAACAGCAGCACCAACACAACAGAAGCCGACGTACCGTACAAAGAATTAAGGCTGCTATAGTTCAACAGCAAACGCAAAATATGCTTTCCTAAGTTGAACAATATAGCAGTAACCAATGCACCGGTAAAAGCCACTTTCCATGGCGCCCGTGCATCAGGCAACACCCGAAAGATAATACCGAACCAAAGAGTAACAAAAAGCAGGGAAAGCAGGTAGGTAAGCACACCCATAAAGTAAAACGCCAGAGTAGGATCTGCCTCGTAAACTTTAGCGCCCACCTGGGCTTTCGCTGCGTCGGCTACAATGCTCAGCAGAAATAAAATTCCTGTGGCGGCAATAATAAGTATCGATTGCAGGCGGGTACCCAGCAACCTGAAAAAGCTTCTGTCGCCCTCCGCACGGATTCGCCATAGCTGGTTAATAGAACCTTTAATAACCATAAGAAGCGTTGTAGACACCAGCAACAAAAAAACAACACCGGCCATTGTAATAAAAAGGTTATCGGCCAGATGCCGGAACGCAATTAAAGTATCTACAACCTGCTGTACACTCTGCGGACCAAAGATGCCGGAAAGGTCTTCAAAAAGCTCTTTTCTTAACTGGCGGGGGTTAATAACCAGGCCCAGCACCTGCAATAGAATAATCAGGATAAAAGGAAGGGCGAAAGAAGTAAAAAACGCGGTAGCCCCAGCCATGCGCAGGGGATCGTTATGTACAAGATTAACAAAGGCATTTTTAAATAACCGGGGTAGTTGCCTTACCGAAAAGGAGTGTTGGCAGTCGAGGCTTGGTGCATCATAAGTATATTTTAAATTCCTGCCACCACCCGGTTTATAATAACCGGCAGATGGCAATACCAGACAGGGATCTCTTGAAAAGGTATGCCTTTTGTTTACAACG
>DASQMG010000088.1:0-7420 GCA_035645595.1 Flavisolibacter sp.
AAAGAAGTAATTCTTATACATTTGCGCCTTGTAATTGGTTGGTCCGCCTCAGGCGGATCATTAAAAGGGAATCCTGTTAAATTCAGGAGCTATCCCCGTAGCTGTAACGGTTAGCAAGTAGTGAGTGGTGAGTAGCAAATAGCTTCACACCATCACAAGCCTGCTTAGCAACTACAACCACTGTCTCGTTTTAAACGGGATGGGAAGGTGCTGATAACCGAAGCCAGAAGACCTGCCAGTTGCTATTTATTAATTCAATGCTTTCGGAGGAAAGGCAGGGAGGATAACATATAAGGCTATCTATCTCTATTTTATTTCCGGGCGCTGTCACAAAAAATTTAAACTTTTTATGAGAAAGATTTTTGTTGTGACTGCCCTCTTAATCGGCAGTCAGCTACACGCACAAGACACAGCTTCGTTAGAAAATGTTACCGTTACGGCTAACAAGTATTCAACCAAAACAACAGAAACAGGTAAGGTGGTTATTACCATCAGCCGGCAGCAACTTGAAAAAGCCGGCAGCCGCGATCTGGCACAGGTGATTACCGAATTAGGTGGCGTATTTATCAACGGCTACACCAGCAATGCCGGCAAGGAAAAAAATATTTATGTAAGAGGCGGCAAGGTAGACTATACCCTCATTACCATTGATGGCATCCCGGTTTATGATGCTTCCGGTATTGGTAGCAATTTTGATATTCGCAACCTCCCCATTGATAATGTTGAACGGGTTGAAATTTTAAAGGGCAGTCAAAGCACTTTATATGGAAGCGATGCTATTGCAGGCGTCATAAACATTATTACCCGCAAAGGTGGCAGCAAGCCTTTTAGCATAAGCGGAACGGCGCATTACGGCAGCTACAATACCAAAAGAGGAAACATAGGGGTAAATGGAACGGCTAAGGCCTTTGATTACAATATTGGTTATTCGCACCTGAGCACCAAAGGTTTTTCCGAAGCGCAGCAACCTTATAATGCAGTTACAAAATTTGATCGCGATAAATACGATCAAAATGCGCTACAAGCCAACTTTGGCGTACAGGTGGCAAAGAACTTTCGCGTTCAACCCTTTATCCGGTACAGTGAAAACAGCGGCGCTTTGGATAACGATGCCTTTGTAGATGAACTGGACTTTAACTATACCACGAAGAATTTACAAACCGGCGTTCGCAACAGCATTGGTTTGGGAAAAGGCCAGGCGAATGTATTGTATCAATTCAATAAAACAGACCGTGGCTATTTAGATGATTCTTTACAAAGCCGCAATGGATTTTATACCTACAATCAATCAGCCTATAAAGCAGCAGAGCATTTTGCAGAGGCATTTGTTGTTTATCCTTTTAATTCTATCAAATTTACTGCAGGTGCTGATTTCCGTAGCTCGAACACCGATTACAATGCACTCCAGGTAAGCCCGTTTGGCAGTTCTAAACCGGTGCAAAGCGGGGATAGTGTAAAGCAAAATCAAGTTGGGATTTATGCTGCATTAAACTATGTGCTTAACAATTTCAACATCGAAGGTGGCGGACGTTTTAATCATCACTCGGAGTATGGAAACAATGCGGCATTTAATGTAAACCCTTCCTATTTCATCCAGAAAAGAGTAAAAGTCTTTGCTAATGTTTCTACCGGTTATAAAGTGCCAAGCCTATACCAGCTCTTTTCTGCATATGGCAATAAAGAGTTGAAGCCAGAGACCTCATTAAACCTGGAAGGCGGTGCGCAGGCCTTTTCTAAAGATGGCAAAGCCAATATAAGAGCAACCTACTTTAACCGCCATGTAAAAGATGTGATTGCCTTCTTCTTTAATACCTCCACTTTTCAATCGTCTTACATTAACCAGGACGACCAGCGAGACTATGGTATTGAGCTAGACGGAAGCATCAACCTTACCGACAAGATTTCTGTAAAAGGATTTTATACTTACGTAGATGGAAAGGTTACAACCAAACAAGGGGGTAAAGACACAACTTATTTTAACCTGCTTCGCCGGCCTAAAAGTACGCTTACACTTTCGGTTGGCACACAGGTAACTAAAGCATGGTTTCTGCAATTGCAGGTAACAAACATTGGTGAAAGAAGAGATGTTTATTTTGATCCTGCCACTTTTAAATCATCCCCTGTTATCTTGAAGCCGTACACGCTGGTAAATTTTTATACTGAGTATGGCTTTGCCAGGAATCGTTTAAAATTATTTGCTGATTTACGCAATGTGTTTGACGAAACCTACTCTGATATTTATGGTTACAACACGGCTGGCATTAATGCATATGGCGGTGTACGTTTTATTTTTTAAACAGCGGGCTTATAATTTTTTAAGGCATAGGCAAAGCATGAAAGTTTGCCTATGCCTTTTTTACCATAGAAACGCTATTCTGTTGAAGTAATGTGATGACATAAGCTTATTGTTTACACTTGCTGCTGCTCCTTGAACAGAAACAACTTTCATGTGTTAGCTTGAGTAAATGATGTCTGTGGCAAAAAACACCTCTCCCCTGCTCTGCTGGGATATTTATATGGATAGTTACCAAAGACTAATGCGGAAGGGTGAGGATTTGCAAGAACTAAAAAATCTATCAAAGAAGCAAAACTGGAAAGCTTCTACCTGGAACCTGGAAGAGCAGCTGTTACGCAAGGAAAAGGTTGTACTGGTTACTGATACCGCGCAGATTATACAATTTGCCAGCAGTAACCTGGTAGAAATGAATGGCTATGAACCAAAAGAGGTAAGAGGGAAATCGCCTAAAATTTTCCAGGGACCATTAACCGGAACTAAAGAACGGCTTTTGATTAGGGAAGCAGTTCAGCAACAACGACCCTTTAAAACTGTAGTTATAAACTATCGCAAAGATGGCTCACTCTATCATTGCCATGTAGAAGAATATCCTGTATGGAACCGTGAAGGAAAGCTGGTGAATTTTATCGCGTTTGAGAAAATTGCGTAACCATTTTCTTTGCTACGTTTTGTTTATTATTGCCCCCTGGTGGTAAGGATTAACCTAAACTGAACTACAGCTGGCAATGAAACATAAAGCATTCTTTAACTGGAGCGGAGGTAAAGACTCCGCTCTTGCCTTATATAGAGCGCAACAAGAGGGCATCGCCATTGACGCACTGGTGACGTCTGTAAATAGTAGCAGCGACAGAGTATCGATGCATGGAGTAAGGCGCGAATTACTGGTACAGCAAGTCTTAGCTATTGGCCTGCCTTTACACACCATTGAGTTGCCCCAAATGCCCGATATGAAAACCTATGAACAAGCGGTGCATCAAATTCATGCGCAATTGAAAGTTGAGGGTTTTACGCATGGCGTGTTCGGCGATATTTTTTTGGAGGATTTAAAAATTTACCGGGAAGAGTTGCTATTAAAAGATGGTTTACAATGTCTTTTCCCTATCTGGAAACAGCCTGCAAAAGAGTTGCTTCAACAATTTATTGAAACTGGTTTTAAAGCCATTATTGTTTGTGTAAACAGTGCTTACTTAGACCAAAGCTTTTGCGGCAGGTTGCTTGATGAATCTTTTTTAAATGCACTTCCACCAACGGTTGATCCCTGCGGTGAAAATGGTGAGTATCATTCCTTTGTTTTTGACGGGCCGATCTTTTCTAAACCCATCTCTTTTAAAAAAGCAGAACTGGTATATAAAGAATATGCCGCACCAGGGAGTAATGACGATTGCTTTACCTCCCCACAACCGGCAGCTGGTTTTTACTTTCAGGATTTGACAGTCGCTTAGGGTTTTTGAAGGGTTTACTTTTGCAAAAACCGGAATTATGGATTTTAACCTGAAAGATTATTTAACAGTCACCTTTACCTTGTTTGCCGTTATCGACATTATTGGAACCATACCAATTTTAATTTCATTGAAGGGTAAAATGGGTGGCATTCGGGAAGCACGGGTAACAATTATTTCGGGCGGGCTGATGATTTTATTTTTATACATTGGCAAACCATTTTTAAGCCTTTTAGGGCTTGAGGTAGAATCGTTTGCTGTGGGTGGTTCAATTGTTATTTTTCTATTGGGATTAGAGATGGTATTGGGAATGGAATTATTCAAGAGCGAAAAAGATGTAAGGGCGGCAACGCTTGTTCCTATTGCTTTTCCACTGATAGCAGGGTCGGGTACACTAACTACAATTATTTCTTTAAAAGCTATTTATGCCCAGTCGGTTATGTTATTTGGCATTTTAACCAACCTGCTTTTTATTTTTATTGTTTTACATTCCCTGCGGTTAATTGAAAAGGTTTTAGGACCGGCAGGATTGATAGCGGTGCGAAAGTTTTTTGGCGTAATATTGCTCGCCATTGCCGTAAAAATCTTTGCCACTAATGCGCAGGGATTGATAAAATAGTTGAGTAGTGGAATGGTTGCTTACTAACAGCCCATCCTGTTTTCTCAATTAATTAATGAACTTAAACCGGCCTCGTAGTACAATGGATAGTATAAGGGTCTCCGAAGCCCTGGATCCGCGTTCGATTCGCGGCGAGGCCACCACTCAAAACGATATAAGCCGCTACCAGTAAAGGTTTGCGGCTTTCTTATTTCTTTCAGTTGGCCATTTAGTTGGCTATTTTGATAAATATCTTTCCCTTTTAGTCGATAAGGTGAAAAGTACCTTGCTTTACCCTCCGATGGCTCTTCTTGCTTCTTACTTGTATTCTATTTTACAATGATCATTTGTTTAGTGTCTGCCTGTCTGCCATCAATCCACAGGCTGTAGGTATAGGTGCCAGCAGGTAAGCTACTGGCCTGCAAGCTCACCTGTCCATCGCCCCTGCTGTTTAGCGCTATGGTTTTGAGCACCTGTCCTTTACTGTTGGTTACAACCACCTTGGCACTTGCAGTACCTTGAGGAAGATGATAACGGATAAGGGCACTTCCACTACTCGGATTGGGAGTACTCTGCTCCAGGTAAGCTCCTGTTATAGTGGCAGTGGTGGTGTTATTGCTGCTGTTAGTACTACGGGCTAATGCTGCTTCCAGCTTGGCTAATCTTGCTTCTAACACTTCTATGTGTTTTTGTTGTTCCTGTACGGCTTTTACCAGTGGTACTACAAAGTCACCGTAACGCAGGCCATAGAAGTCTTCTTTGCCTTTTGGCTTGTCTACACCACTAAAGTCATAGTTGAGAGCTTTGGCTGCTTCTTCTACTTCCTGAGCCACAAAGCCAGTATAGACTACTTTTGCTTTCTCAGCCTTTGCTTTTTGTTCTTCTGCAGAGGGCTGAAGGGCTGCTATCAGTTTGGCTGTTTCATCTTGAAGTTTTACGCCTGCGCCTGCCCCTTGTTTTACTTTTAGCTTGCTGTCAATGCCGCTTACATCCAAAGTATAAGTCAACGGCCGCAGCTTCGTGATGAACTCTAATCCGGGTACGTTTTCTTTTGTGTTCTTCTTGAACCTGCCGTCTGAGAAGGCCGTCCAGTTTACTTCACCTCCAATAGAGGTAACAGCTGTATTGCCGATGCGCACCTGGTTGTCTGCTGTCACCACCGCACCATAACCCAGGGCAGTAGAGTTGGTGACATCGGTTGTAGCATCACTGTTTACACCCACAAACGTGCTGTTGTTGGGATTGAAGGAGTAGCCTGCCCCTACACCCATGGCCGCGTTGTTGCTGCCGGTGGCGGAAGAAGCAAGCGCATTGGCACCAGTAGCGGTGTTCTGATAGCCGGTATTGGTGAACAAAGCATAATCGCCGGTAGCGGTGTTGAAATACCCGGTTCTGCTGGAGTACAAAGCAAAAGCTCCGATGCCCACATTCTCTAAACCCGTAGTGTTAGACTTCAGCGCTTGATAGCCAGAGGCTGTGTTGTACGAGCCGTTGGTATTGAAGCGTAAAGCCTGAACCCCGTGAGCGGCATTCGCCCAACCGGTAGTGTTTTCGTTTAGAGCATCATAACCGCTGGCTGTATTGTAGCCGCCGCCGGTATTATTGCCTAAAGCCAGAGAACCGGTGGCAGTGTTATAAGCACCGGTGGTGTTGGCGTACAAAGCACTCCCACCACTCGCCGTGTTCCATTGGCCCGTGGTATTGGAATACAAAGCCTGGGCACCACTGGCCGTGTTGACACTACCGCTGGTATTGGAATTTAAAGCATGCATGCCGATAGCCGTATTAGACGGGCCGGTTGTATTGTTGGCTAAAGCATTTATGCCGTAGGCAGCATTGCTCCCACCGGTCGTGTTCAAGCGTAAAGCATTCAAACCAGTGGCAGTATTGCTACTGCCGAGGGTGTTGGACAGCAAAGCATTCGTACCATGGGCCGTGTTATTAAATCCACTGGTATTGTTGCGCAGAGCCCGATACCCTACGGCAGTGTTGTTTGTGCCTATGGTATTGGAGATTAAGGCTTCCTCCCCCAAAGCAGTGTTGGTTTGTGCCTGTAGCGACTGTGCAGAAAATAAGGCTATAGAAAGAGAGGCAGCTAGTAAGTAAAGAGTCTCTTTTCTCATCATTGTATGTTTTATGATTATAGATGGTTGTGTAAAACGGCTTTGGGGTAGGGGGCATTAATGGCTTTCAAAAGGTAAAGCGTGCTTTTAACACAGTTTAATCATAGTAGCACCAAGGGGTAACAGAAGAAAGAAGAGTAGTTATACGTAAAGTACATTCTTAATTTTATTTCCAGGTGTTCTTTTTAAAAAAGTAAATTGATAAGATGCCCGCCCTGTAAACAGCCGTGGTTCTATCTTCCCCTGCCCCTTTAAGTAGGGCTTTTACCTGACCGGGTGAAGGTCTTTACTTTTTGACCCTTCTACTATTTTTAGCCCCTTATGTTTTATTCGGGTATCGTGCCCGGGACTGGAATTGAACGATATGGGCTTTGCCGTACTGGAACTAGGGATTACATTTGGGAGGTTAGCGGTTCAATCACTGGTTGGCAACTACTTGCCCCCGAACGGAGTTGAACCAGCGCGTTTAAATTCTAACGGTAATTACTTGCCATATCCTGAAAGCGGCAAAGAAGAGTTTCCAGGCCTTGCTGCAGCCCTGGGCTGCAAACCTTACGGTACCTATGGGTACCTATGCGGGGTGACATGAAAAACTATTAAGGTATAAATGAAATAAAGTAGCCTCTCTGAGAGAGGCCACTTATGCTTATCAACTATACTTTTAACAAAGCGTAAATCTACGACATCTTAAATCTATCCTGTTCACTTCATTGTTAAAGAACGTTAATCTAACTACATTTTAAAGAAAGGATCAATGCCTATGAAATGAAAAAGCCCCTTGTAAAAGGGGCCAATCAATAAGAAAATTATAAATTAAGCAACTACTTGAAGTTCTTTTTTACGTCTGCGAGCTTTAGCAGCAGCAATAGCGCCTGCACCTAAAACTGCACTTAATCCCAAATCAAATGGTACTGCAGGTGTACTTACAAAACTTACTGAATACTCCCCGGCATTACTACCAAAA
>DASQMG010000089.1:0-13247 GCA_035645595.1 Flavisolibacter sp.
ACAGCTCCGGTGCCATTTGGGAAGACAAAGCCGGCTACAGCCGTGCTGTAAAAGTTGGTACTCATATTGAAGTCAGCGGAACTGTTGCCTCAGATGAGGCTGGAAACGTAGTAGGCGAAAACAACCCTTACGAACAAACAACGTTCATTCTTAAAAAAATAGAAAAAGCATTAGTGCAAGCCGGCGCCTCCTTAAACGATGTTGTCCGCACAAGAATGTTCGTTACTGATATTTCTAAGTTTGATGAATTTGCCCGTGCTCATGGAGAAGTTTTTTCTTCAATCAAACCGTGTACATCTATGATTGAAGTAAAGGGTCTGGTAGCACCGGAATATTTAATCGAGATAGAAGCCACTGCAATTATAATTTCATGAATATTGAAAGCCTTCTTACTTATTGCCTATCTAAAAAAGGAGTGGAAGAATGCCTTCCTTTCGGACCTGATACTCTGGTTTTTAAAGTTGGCGGCAAACTATTTCTATTAGCTGGGCTTAATGCTGTGCCACTACAGTTCAATGTAAAATGCGAACCGGAAAACGCGGTGCTGTTGCGGGAACAATACGTCTGCGTACTACCTGGTTATCACATGAACAAGCAGCACTGGAACACAATTATTTGCGATGGAACTGCAAGCGAGAAATTGCTTCAGCAATGGATAGATGACTCTTATGAACTCGTGTTTGATAGCCTGCCCAAAAAGCTAAACCAACAAATTGCTTTAGAAAAATGATCGCGGTAAAGTGGCGAGGCGCCGCCACTATTATCCCGCTACGTAAATACTCGAAACTTTTGCACACTAACTCTTGGAGCGCTGGAATGCTGGGTCGTTATTTTCTCTTATAAATAGGCACCGTACTGCATGGCTCGCCATACATCACGCTTTTTACATGCGGTAAAAGCAGCTTCGTTATTTCGGCATAAGCGTAATTATCAATCTGCACTTCACCGCAGCCTTTTACAACTACCCGCTGATCAGCGTATTCACCCGCATCAATAGAGGAAAGGTTTTTTATAAAAAGATGCTTCCGCATTTCTTCCACGGTTCCTGTAAATATATTTCTTGCTACCGGTTGTAAATAAGAGGCAACCAGCATATAGGCCCACACCGGAACAATAGCATCTGCGCTGCAGGTAATAGCTACATTCTTATCATTATAAACAGACCAGTCAAGATTTTTAAGCGCTTCTCTAAAATCTTTTTCCTTTAAAATAAGGCCCATAAACAAATAGTCCTTCAAATCAAAAGCAACCATTTCGCCAGCGGGCAAATATTTTTCGAGGTCAAAAGAAACGATTCCGCTGTTCGCCACCTTATTTACCAATATCTCGCTCATGTTGCAAAGTTAACCGAGGATAAACAGGATTATACAAAGGACTACAGGGATTGGGAAGGCTTTAAACATTGAAATTATTTTTTTATATAGGAAACGGTACACAGCGGACGCAAAGAATGGTGACGAACAAAAACAAAAAGGCCGCTCCCAACGGGAGCGACCTTTAAATTAAAACCAGCCAGCACCCCTTAGGGGCAGGGGTTAATAAAATTTTGCCCTGTAATCTTTAATCTCCGCTTTCTTCTGCAGTACTTCAACGGGTGAACGAAACTGCTGACGGGCCTGCATTTCCAACATTTTACGCTGGTTATCAATATCTGCATTATCTACAGGGCCCGTAAAAATAGCATCAACACGAATGGCGTACACACCTGCCTGCCCTACGATTCCCTCAGGGCACACCTTTCCTTTATTAGCCGGGTTAAAAAGTGCACCTAACACTTTGGTTTCATAGCCTAAAGCACTACCACCACTAAACCGTATACTGTCGGCTGGCTGCACCTGTTGGTTAAATTTCATGGCCACTGCATTCAAATCAGTGATTTTGCCCATTTGGCCTTTAATCTGCTCAGCCTTCTTTTTGTTGCGAAGAACTGGCTCTACCATCGCCCTTACAGAATTTGCTGACGGCAGGCCTGCTTTTTCCACATCGGTAACTACGGCAACTATGTAATTATTGTTGATCAGCTTTGGGTCAATCACATCGCCTTTATCAGCATTAAAAACTTCTTTAATTAAGTCGCGGGACGAACCTGTGACACCAGTGAGGTTATAATCCATTGAGTGAAGATTGCTGGCAACACTTTTTACAAACCCCTTTGCTTTCAGATTTTTTTCAAAGTAGTCATTGAACGACTTTTCGTCCTTTGAGTTACCGGCAAATAAGGTAGCATCATTATTAGCCTGGGAAACTGTTTCGGAGCTGGCCTCAATAGGTAGAGCAAAAAAGGCTAATTTATACACGGGTGAAGAACCCCTCTGATTGAGCACCTCCATATAGTGGTAACCGAATTGGGTTTTAACTACACCCTTATAGCCAACAGGATTATTTAAAGCAAAGTCTTTAAACTCAGGTACCAGTTGTGCATTACGGGTGATGCTGTCGAACACACCTTTATTGATTGTCTTACTTGGATCGTCGGATAGCTTTACCATAACACTATCGAAGATGGCGCCGCCCGCAATTGCAGTTTGTATACTGTCAGCTGTTTTTTTAGCTGCTAAGGTGTCCCTTGTAGGAACAAACTGGCCTGTTTGTGGATCTTGAGTTGCGGTGGCAATTAATATGTGTCGCACCTTAGCTGTATCGGGCTGCGTTTTTGTACCTATAATTTTAGATAAGAGCATTGCTCCCGGTTCTGCAAACGGGCCAGCTACTACACCCGCCGGGGTTTTGAAAATGGTGTCTTTATTTTGAAGCGTCAGGTCGTTTTGAGAAATCCAGGTGTCGTTATATTGTGCCATGCTACGGTTGGCAATTAAAAACTCTTTTACGTTGGTTGTTGCCTGAAAAGAATCTTTTACCGCCATTAAATCATTCCTCACTTTAGCGCTATCTGCCGCAGAGGCATTTGCATTAAACTGCACATAAGCGATAGAACGGCTTTCTTCCTTCAGCTCATAGTCTTTTTGATGTGCTTTTACATAGTCATTTATTTCTGCATCGGTAACTTTTACCAGGCTATCAGCAATAGAGGTATAAGGTACAGATACAAATGCGGCTTTTGCTATTTGGCTGTTATCAATGTTGCGCTTGTCTAAAAACCATTTTGGAATATAAACAGAACCCGTTAGCAGGGTATTGTATTTATTTAACAAGGCCTGCTTTTCCAGGTATTCTATTAATTCATTTAATTGTTGCTTTTGTTCAGGCGTACCGGTTTTTTTAACACTGTTAAATTGCTGGCGCACCGCACCCGGATCCCACTGATCGGGAGTTTGAGGATTGCTAAAAGCCTGGCGAAACTCTTGCGGCGGATTCTGGCCAAAAAGCAACTGGTCAAGTTCTTTACTGCTTATGGTTAATCCTAACTCCTCGTATTGTTCTCCCATCACAGCATCATTAAGTTCCTGCTGCCATAACCCATTAACAGCTTGCTCCGTTCCTATCTCCTGACCTTGCTGCCCCTGGCGTTTCGATATTTCGTTTACGCGGCGCATAAAAGCATCAGCTTCAATTTCCTTTCCATTGATTTTACCAATGGTGGTTTCCCTGTCGCCGCCGCTTCCCTTGCCTGCTAAAGCATCCATTAGGATAAATCCTAAGAGGGCTATTGCTATAGCAATTACCGATACACGGGCATATTTGTCTCTGATTTTCTGGATAAATGACATAGTAGGATGGTGTTCTATTTTAAAAGGATGGCGAAAATAATGGAATTAAGTTTATACACAAAATGTGGAAAATGGCGGTGGGACGGGCTTTTCGGTGAAATGAGCAATATGAAAGTTAATGGGTTAACAGGCGGTTGAGTTGGGCATTGTAATGTTTTTGATAGCAGCGATTTACCAAATTACTGTCTTATTACTTATAGTTACAAATACCTTTATTTTAATGGACTGACGGCAATAACCTTTACATACTATAATAGTATACGACCGACGATAACCACTCTATAAATAGTAGATATGATAGTCTTGTTAAACAATAGCTGCTTTACAAGAGGGATAAAATTCTTGAGACATATTTCCGCTATAGGTTTTTGAATTTGCAAGGGTCCCTTAACCTGGGTACAATAATCCCGAAAACTGCCTGTGCATAACCCCTTTTTCCTGTTAACAAAGATGGCGGATATGTGCAGTGGCCGTGGAGTTTTGGAACACAACTAATTTTTTGAGAGAGGTTGTATTTAAGCGTGTGCATGATTGCGGGTTTATCCTTACTAAATACACATAGTAGAAATTCGACATGACAAAAATAGTTGTGACACAAGGTTAATTCACAGTCCTGTTAATATCATCTAGAATCTACTATCATCACTAAATTTGTTGTGTATTACTATTGAATAGCTGTGCATAAGTATACTAAAACCTTTAAGAGTTAACTCTTAGAATTAGTTATCCCCCAATTCACACCTATAATAGTAATAGGTTTATTATAAAAAAATAGAAGTATTATATATTATTATATGCAGCAAGAATTGTTGATAGCGAAAAATGATGTGCAGGAAAAAGGTTTTCTAGACGTGGACATTGATCCTACGCTTGACCTATTTGCAGAGATAGAAAGACTTAAGAAGGAAAAGAATGCCATCATTCTGGCACATTTATACCAGGAGCCCGACATACAAGACATCGCGGATTATATTGGCGATAGTTTAGGTTTGGCTCAACAGGCAGTGAAGACAGACGCGGATATGATTGTATTTGCCGGTGTGCATTTTATGGCGGAAACGGCCAAGATACTAAACCCAACAAAGAAGGTTGTGATACCGGACCTGAAAGCAGGTTGCTCCTTAAGTGAAAGCTGCCCGCCGCCCCTGTTTAAAAAGTTTAAAGAACAGCACCCCGATCATGTGGTGATTTCTTACATCAACTGCAGCGCCGGCATTAAAGCATTAACGGATGTGATTTGTACATCGAGCAATGCAAAAGCCATCGTTGAAAGTTTCCCGCCCGAGCAGCCTATCATATTTGCGCCGGATAAAAACTTAGGCGCGTGGATTAACCGTACTACCGGCAGAAATATGCTGCTGTGGAATGGTGCCTGCATGGTGCATGAGATATTTAGCCTGGAAAAAATTACAAGGCTGAAAGTGCGCCATCCCGAAGCAAAGCTGATCTCACACCCGGAATGTGAAGAACCCATTTTGCGCATAAGCGATTTTGTAGGCTCTACAACGCAGTTACTTAGCTATGCCAGGAATAACCCTGCCAGAGAATTTATAGTGGCAACAGAGGCTGGCATATTGCACCAGATGGTAAAGCAGGCCCCTGATAAGACCTTTATCCCCGCCCCACCTGACAATTCCTGTGCCTGCAATGATTGTCCGCACATGAAGCGAAATACGCTGGAGAAAGTTTACCTGTGCATGGAGTATGAGCAGCCGGAGTTATTGATGGAGGAAGGATTAAGGGTGCAGGCAAAGAAAAGTTTGGACAGGATGCTGGAAATAAGTCATAGATTGGGGTTATGACAGGATTAATTAAAAGCTTCAATAACGCGATTTCTTACTTAGGAAATAATAAATGAACTGCAGAAATGGCTACCAGGTAGCTTCTCGCTAAACGTTTGGCACTGTATGCTAATTAAAATCATAGTAAATGTGGAAAGTTTGTAATAAATAAAAATATTTTTTGCAATTTCAACATCTTCCATTACTGACTCATTGTACATATTCCTATACGTTATCGTATTTTTCTTTTCTTTGGCAGAAATTACTGTAACAAATAGGTAAAAGATTGAGTGTATAGAGAGGCAATTCATTTAACCCGGCATTAAATTAGTTAGATTTGACAGGTTCCTAAAAGAACCTTTTTATTTTTGTTCCTTATTACTTTTTACTTATGGCATTTATTGATCACGTTTTACAAACCCCTTCCTATGGGTGGCAGAATGAGAAAGGTGAGTTAATCGTACCAACTACCAAGCAGCTTTGGGCTGAAGCCTTTTCCCGGATTAATATCTTTAAATCAAAAAAGAACTGGATATCTTTTATCAGTTGGCTAATGGCTGCCTGTATGCTGCCTTTCTTTGTTGTATTCGTTACCCAGTATTTTTCCTGGCAACTATTGATTGCTTTTGTAGTGTATAGCATGATTATAATGGGCACTCATGGTACAATATGGTTTCACCGTTACTGTACGCACAACTCCTATACATTCAGGCACCCTATATTTCGTTTTATAACACAAAATCTTGTGCTACGCACTTTTCCCGAAGAGATTTATGTGGTATCGCATCATGTGCATCATGTAAAATCCGATGAGCCCGGAGATCCCTATAATCCTCAGGCTGGTTTAATGTATTGTATGTTGTCGGATGTAAATCATCAGAGCATAAATAAAAATTTAAGCGAAGCCGACTATAACAAGGCAGCCCATTTTTTAAAGAATAGCGGCGTTCAAAGAAATACATACCAGCAGTACCAGAAATGGGGTTCTATTGCTACGCCATTGTACACCGTTGGGCTTTGGTTGCTGAATTGGGCTTTTTGGTATGCAGCCTTTTATTTTATAGGTGGGCATGGGCTTGCTTGTGCATTATTTAGTGCGGGTATGTTTTGGTTTATTGGGGTAAGGGCTTTTAATTATACTGGCCATGGTAAAGGAGAAAAAAAGCACGTTGATGGTATCGATTTTGATCGTAGCAATCTTTCAGTAAACCAGTCAAGACCTGGTTTGTTTGCCGGTGAGTGGCATAATAATCATCATCTTTATCCGGGTAGTGCCCGTGCCGGTTTTTTACCAGGCCAGATAGATTTAGCGTGGATTTACATCTGGATTATGCATCGGCTTGGTGCTGTTTCATCGTACCGCGATTCTAAAAAAGATTTCCTAAAGAAATATGCTTCGCAACAGCAGGTAGCCGAGTCGCTGGTTTCTTATAAAGTGGAACCTACTTCACGGTAACAAATTATTGTTTTTGCCTTTTTAATTCGGCAACCCTGTTCTGTCATTGACTGAATGGAGTTGCCGAATTCTTTTTCCAGTTTGCTCAGGCGTTGCTTTTACTCCCGTCAATTATAATTTATCGTGTTGGCATAACTATTTCTGCATACGGTTTTTATAAAATCGAATAGTATGAATCGACTAAAAGATAAAGTGGCCATTGTAACTGGCGGAGCGACAGGCATAGGTGAAGCCATTTGTAAAAAATTTGCAAGGGAAGGAGCGAAAGTTATTGTTAGTGGCTTTCCTGAAGATCCTGTACATGAAGTTGTACGCGAAATTATACAAGAGGGCGGGGATGCTGCTCCATTTATGGCCGATATTTCTATTGAACAAAATGCTATGAATTGTGTGCAGTTTGCCGTTAACACCTATGGTAAGCTGGACATCTTAATCAATAATGCCGGGGTGTTCCCGGTGATGGCGGAAATACAGAATTATCCTATCGATGCCTTTGATTATTTAATGAAAAATAATGTACGCTCTGCATTTTTGATGACTCGGTATGCAGTGCCCGAATTAAAAAAAAGCGGCGGTTGTATCGTTTCTGCAGGTTCTGAGGCAGGGAAGATAGGACTCGGGGAAAACTCGGTTTATGGTGGAACTAAGGGTTGGATACATGCTTTTACAAGAGGCGTTGCTGCTGAGCAGGCAAAACATGGTATCAGGGCCAATTGCATTTGTCCGGGTGCAATAGATACTGCCTGGACCCACAAAGAGACTGGACCCATGAAAGAAAAACACGAACAGATGATAGTTGCTGCTACACCAATGGGAAGGCGGGGTACAGTGGAGGAAGTTGCCAATGCCTATTTATTTCTTGCCTCTGATGAAGCCTCTTTTGTAACCGGTGCCTTATTTTTTGTAGATGGGGGCATTACTATTGGCAAGGGGCCCATAGGTAAAGAAGCAGAAGCCGAAGTGATTAAACAACCTAAAGGACAGTTGCAATTATCACACACAATGGATGGAGCCACTAATATGCTAAGGGGTAGCCAGCGGGAACTGCACCACCCGTAAAAGTCAGTGATTAAATAAAATCCTTGTCTAACCAGTTGTTACTTATCACTGGTAAATAAAAAAGAACTGCCACTTGCAATTCTTCATACTAAAACAATTTGGATATAGGAATTTGACTTCTATTATGGTTTACCATTCACTATCCACGTTTACATCTTTGATTTTTTCGCTGGTGTACTGGCCTTTAATATATTCATTAAAAAAAGAACCCGGTGATCCTTCACACTCAATATAGAGCTCAAATACTTTATATAAACGAGCCGGCACGTCGTAATAACGATAGACATTTCCACTACGAAATTCTATATCCAGATGTTTCTCCTTTTCGTTGTAATCCACTTTATGCATGGTAGTGGATTTGGTTGTAAATACTGCTTTTGACATAACATATAGGTGGTAAAAATTATACCATCTTTTATTAAAAAATGTCTATATTTTTTGCCATCCCATACATTTGCAAGGTTGCAAATATGCTTATACGGGTATCCAAAAGAGTACAGAAAGTGGCCGGTTCTTTAGGACTGTTATCAGTAGAAATGCTGGTTATTCTATTTGTATTTATTATAGCCCTGCTTTCTTTCGCCTACCTCATCGTTCAGGTAATTGTGCTGCAACAAACCGGTTTTGACAACTATGTTTTTGACTTCTTGAAAGGCCATATCAGTGAGGGCGCAGACGATGTAATGCTATTTCTTACTTTTCTGGGCACGCACAAGTTTTTGATACCGGCTAACCTTGCGTTGATCGCGTATTTTCTTTTTCTGAAAAAGAATAAATGGTATTCTATTAAAGTTCCTGCGATCGCCCTTAGCAGTTTGGGGTTAATGTTCGGTTTAAAACATTTATTTGGCCGCCCACGTCCTGATCTGCCTCTTATTTTTAAAGCTGATGGATTAAGTTTTCCAAGCGGTCATGCACTTTTCAGCGTTACTTTTTATGGACTGTTGATTTACATTATTTATCAAACAGCTATGAATAAGATAGTAAAGGCAGCACTTATTGTATTTCTTGTAGTGTTGGTTATAGTTATAGGCTTTACCCGGGTATATCTGCGGGTACATTATGCCAGTGACGTGATCGCCGGTTTTTGCGTAGGTTTTATGTGGTTGGTTTTTGCATTAGTTATCCTTAACCGGCTGGAACGCTTCAGCCAAAAAAGGATAGATGCTACGATGCAGTAACGGCCTTTGCCAATAAAGTAAAACACATTTTCTTAACGAAATACCCTTCTTCCTTCGTTTTTAAAAAACGTACTTTTGCGCCCTTCACGTAATAGAGTTTTAGGTAGCGAAATTTAAAATCAGGCAATTATGATTTCAGTAAATAATGTATCGCTTTCATTTGGAAAGCGGGTACTGTTTGATGAGGTGAACATTTCTTTTACCAAAGGCAATTGCTATGGTATCATTGGTGCTAACGGTGCAGGTAAGTCAACATTTCTAAAAATTCTGTCGGGTGAGATTGAGCCTAACAAAGGGAAAGTAGATATAACTTCCGGGGAACGCCTGGCGGTGTTAAGGCAGAACCACTTTGAGTTTGATGAGCAAACCGTTTTAAATACGGTGTTGATGGGCCATAAAAAAATGTGGGATGTAATGCATAAAAAGGATGCTATTTATGCCGACCCTAATGCTACCGAAGATGATTATATGAAGGCTGGAGAGCTGGAGGCCGAGTTTGGTGAAATGGGTGGCTATACAGCGGAGAGTGATGCGGCTAGTTTCCTGAATGAATTGGGTGTGAAAGAAGAGTATCAGCAATCTCTGTTGAAAGATATTCCGTCTAATATGAAGGTTCGTGTGTTACTTGCCCAGGCACTCTTTGGAAATCCTGATATTCTTTTGCTTGATGAGCCTACCAACGGATTGGATATTGAAACCATCGGTTGGTTGGAAAACTTTTTAGCAGATTATGAAAACATTGTTCTTGTAGTTTCTCACGACCGTCACTTCTTGGACGCGGTTTGCACACACGTTTCTGATGTGGACCGTTCTAAAATAAAAACTTTTTCAGGGAACTATACTTTCTGGTACGAGTCGTCGCAGTTAATGGCCCGCCAAATCAATGACAAGAATAAAAAAACTGAAGATAAACGCCAGGCTCTGATTGATTTTATTGCCCGTTTCTCTGCTAATGCTTCTAAATCAAAACAGGCCACTTCCCGTAAAAAGGCGTTGGAAAAATTAACTATAGAAGAGATTGAACCTTCTAATCGTAGATATCCCGGGATTATTTTTCAGCCATTGCGTGAAGTAGGTAACCAGATTTTAAATGTGGAAAATCTTTCCAAGTCAGTAGATGGGCGGCTGCTATTCAGCAAAGTAACTTTTAGTATAAATAAAGGTGAGAAGATTGCTTTCTTTAGCAAAGATCCCTCTGCAATAACAAATTTTTTTGAAATCATTAATGGTAATACCAATGCCAATGGTGGCAAATTTGAATGGGGCACAACCATTACAAAGGCTTACCTGCCACTGGAAAATGCTGAGTTTTTTGGTAATGGCTTAACCCTTATGGATTGGCTTCGTCAATATGTACCACCGCATGTAACAGATGCCGATGAGCCTTTTTTAAGGGGGTTTTTAGGTAAGATGTTATTTAGCGGCGATGATATTATGAAGAAGACGGATGTATTAAGTGGGGGAGAAAAAGTGCGTTGTATGGTTAGTCGTATGATGCTGCAAAATCCAAATCTTATTGTATTAGATCAGCCTACCAATCACCTCGATCTGGAAAGCATCCAAAGCTTTAACGAAGGCTGTGTTACTTTCCCGGGCATTGTATTACTTACGTCGCATGACCACACATTTATGCAAACCGTGGCCAACAGGATAATTGAATTAACGCCTAAAGGAATCATTGACCGCCTGATGACCTTTGATGAATATTTGGAAGATAAGCGTGTGAAAGAGTTACGGGCAGAAATGTACGGAGAGATGGTGTTAGCGTAATTAGAATGGGTTGATTAGTAGACCTCTTTAAATTAAATGAAAACACTATGAAGTGAAGTCGCTCTGTTCGGAGCGACTTTCTTATTTCCCATAGATCCCATTTATCCGTGAGGATATCGGTTATGATTTTTCTTAAATTTAGCCTGTATGACGATGATGCTGCGCCACATCCCATTTTTGAGAAATGTTTTTTTATACAGTATTACTGCCGTTGGGGGGCCACAGGCACATGTCGCTATGATGATGAAAGCGTTTGTGCAAAAAACGCCGTACATCACTAAAGAGGAACTACTGGAGTATAATGCTTTCTGCAACCTCCTCCCCGGTGCCTCTTCAACACAAACCGTAACATTGATAGGTTACAAAAGGGGCGGGCTGCCTTTGGCAATTCTTACGCTAATCATTTGGATTTCACCCGCTTGCGTATTAATGGGTGGGTTTTCTTTTTTGCTACCCTACGTTGATCAGGATTCTTTACATAAGAACATATTTAAATATGTTCCTTCCCTGGCAGTAGGCTTTTTAGCGTATGCTTCAGCAATAGCTTTTGGTGTGTCAATAAAAAATTTGATCACGTGGGTAATTATGCTTGTAGGCATTGGGGCTACATACGTGTTCTTTCAGTCGCCGTGGATATTTCCTGCACTCATTATTTTAGGTGGCGCAGCTACTAACATTAGCAAAAAAAGAATTCCGGAAATAGAGGTAAAGCGAAAAAAAATAAAATGGGGGAATATCTGGTTGTTTGCAGCCATTTTTATTCTTGCCGGGTTTTTTAGTGAAATAGCTAGAACTCGCAATTGGCCGGAACGTAAGCCCATTAACCTTTTTGAAAACATGTACCGTATGGGGAGTTTAGTTTTTGGCGGAGGTCACGTATTGATGCCAATGATGTACGAACAATACTCTGTACGTCCTACGGTTATTAAAAATGAGAATCCAGTTTTAGCACAGAATCAAATTCATATTGAAAAGGAAGATATGACTACAGGTATGGGAATTGTACGTGCTATGCCTGGGCCCGTTTTTTCAATTGCATCTTTTACCGGGGGGATGGCATTACGAACCATGGGTCCTTTTATGCAAGTTGTTGGGTGCATTATTGGGACAATTGCTATTTTTTTACCAAGTGCTCTATTGGTTCTTTTCTTTTTTCCAGTGTGGAGCTATTTAAAAAGATATGCTGTTGTTTACCGCTCCTTAGAAGGAATTAACGCAGCGGTCGTTGGGATCATGATTGCTTCTACACTTTATATTATGAAAGATATTTCGCTTGCGGAAGCCACTGCGGCCAGTTTGATAAATGTTTCCATTATTCTTATTACATTTTTATTGCTGCGTTTTACCAAAGTTCATTCACCATTTATTGTGATGGCGTGCCTGTTGGCCGGCTATTTTTTATGAGCCTTTTTATAGAAACCGCTTTTTTCTATTTCTTCTTTTACAATATCGGGTACTAAATACTTGATAGATTTTCCTTGCTGAATAGCTTCACGAATATGCGTTGCAGAAATCTCCAAGAGCGGCGCTTCCATCATAGTTGTTTGTGATCCTAAACTTTCTTTTATATCAAAGCCTGGACGCCGATAAATAATAATCGGATAGTTTTTCAAAATAAAGTCAGAATTTTTCCATTTTCCAAGGTTCTGAAAACTGTCACTACCCATAATAATTGTAAAAGATGAGGCAGGATTTTTATCTGACAGATACGATAAAGTATGAGAAGTATAAGAGGGCTTTGGTAATGAAAATTCAATTTCGCTTGCCCGTAACCTGTCATCATTTTCTACAGCTTTTTGAACAAGGTGTAAACGGTCATACTCATTAAGTAAACTCAATGATGATTTAAAAGGGTTTTGAGGAGAAACTACGAACCAGATTTTTTTTAAATCCGTTTCGTTCAAAACATGACTTGCTATAATTAAATGCCCTGTATGAATGGGATTAAACGAACCAAAGTAGAGCCCGATCTTCATCTATTTATTTGAGTGTCAATATTTAATCTTCCAGTGTAATTTGACTTGCCTCATTTTTACGAAGGCTTAAGGAATAGCCTGATATCCGGATGGAGATAGGATCACCGAGGGGGGCAATTTGCTCAACAATTACTATTTCCCCGGGAATACAGCCCATTTCCATCAATTTTAGTTGCAGTTCCGGACTTTCAAATCCTTTGATTAGCCCCTGTTGGCCGGCTTTTAATTGTGATAGCGTCATAATTATTTTCAAAGCTAATTTAATCATGGCAAGGCTTTCCGAATTTTACTCAATGCAAAAATCAGGGATAAGTAGGATTAGTTTTCATTATCTCGTCCCATCGCTTCATTTCAGA
>DASQMG010000090.1:0-1793 GCA_035645595.1 Flavisolibacter sp.
GAGATTACGTTTAAGATGAAAGCAATCCGCAAAACAAACACTCTTCCCTTTTTGTCGGAAAGGCGGCCAGCCACAAACCGTACAAGCAGGGAGGAAACGGTATAAACAACAAAAAAAGTTCCCTTGTTGGTAATGCCTAAGTGTTCACTCCAATCGGGTATTAAAGTAAGTATGGCCCCATAACTTATATAGCCTAAAAAAGTAACAATAGCCGCCGGTAGCACAAGGGGTTCTAAAACATCTACCCATTTTATTTTAAGTAATGAAAAACGAAAGCGCTGTTTTTCCGGATAGGTTTCTTTTAGATTATACAAGATGATAAGGGACGCCAGTGCAAACAGGGCAGAGGCATAAAAAAGAAAGTTGATGCTATAGTTTGCTGTTATGGCTCCACCAATAGCGGGTCCAATGGCAAGGCCGGTGCTAAAGCAAAGCCCATGAATACCCATGGCTTCGCCCCAACGGTTAAAAGGAATGATATCAGCGATGTAGGCAGCTGTAGCCGTAGGTTTAAAGCCGGTAGAAAAACCGTGAAAAAGTCGCAGCCATAAGAAGCCGGCAACGGTGGTAAGCATCGGATATAGCAAACTGCACACAAAGCAAACCAGCGAGCCAATTGCCATTACAGGCACCCGGCCAATGGTGTCTGTAAGGCGCCCGCTAAATGGCCGTGATAAACCTGCGGTTAACGTAAACAACCCTATGATGTATCCTTTGTAAGCAGCGCCTCCCATACTGCTTAAGTAAGCAGGGAGCTCAGGTATCAACATGTTAAAGCTGGATGAAAAAAGAAAGGAACTGGAGCAGAGAGCCCAAAACTTCGGGGTATAAATTGAGCCGCTCTTTTGTGCCATCTCCGCCATTTTGTAAAGCCGCAAATGTAAAGGGTTTGGCTAACGTCGGCAGGCTGTGTCTTCTTTTTATGTCTTATAGATAATACTGTCAATGTTGACGGGAAGCGGGATAGGCAAAGTAATTGTAATGATTTATGATTCCCGGCAGTGCCTTTTTAAGAAGATACAGGGAATAAATTTATTTAAAGAGATAATCAAAATAGCATGATACAGGATTTGAGTAGCATTGAATTTAAAAATGAGTTCGTTAACAACTTTAATGGTGATGAGAGCGGTAGTGCCAAGCCACGTCAAACTCCCGGCAAGTTTTACAGTACCGCTGTTCCAACGCCGGTGCCAAGAGTTTCGCTGTTAGGGTGGAGTGATGATCTTGCGGAAGAGTTGGAGATAAAGAAACCTGCCCCTTTAGCCGTAACCGGGGGTTCTGAAAATGTTGCAGAATATCAAACTGACCTGGATATTTTAGGAGGCAATTTTATATCACCCTCCATGCAGCCTTATGCAGCCTGTTATGGCGGCTGCCAGTTTGGTAATTGGGCCGGCCAGTTAGGCGACGGCAGGGCCATCACGCTGGGTGAATTGGTAACTTCAAAAAATAAAAAATGGGAGCTGCAACTAAAGGGTCCGGGGCCAACCGCATACAGTCGCAGGGCCGATGGCCGGGCGGTATTGCGGTCATCGGTGCGTGAATACCTGATGAGCGAGGCGATGCATTACCTGGGGGTTCCAACTACAAGGGCCTTAAGTTTAGTAAGCACTGGTGAGCCCGTGATGCGCGATATGTTTTACGATGGGAATCCGGCTTATGAACCCGGCGCCATTGTAATGCGCGTAGCACCCACTTTTTTGCGGTTTGGCAATTTTGAAATTCTAGCCTCGCGGGGAGAAACAGAGAATTTAAAGCAATTGGTTAACTGGACGATTGAAAGGTATTTTCCG
>DASQMG010000091.1:0-9393 GCA_035645595.1 Flavisolibacter sp.
ACAGTACCCCGCACCGTGGTGTTTTGTGCAAAAACTGCAACCGAAGACAGGAGCCCAAAAAGCAGAAAAAATCCTTTTCGTACTAAAGAGTTGAATTGAATCATAAGAAGTAATTATGGGTTATCAAAGAGAAAAATAAGCGGGCTCAATGAATTTTTAAAGATAGAGAATCTGAAACAGAATCTCCTCCCTTGTTAAGTTTGTAACTTGTCATTTTAAAATCAATTACATGCGTCAAATCCTTTTCTTTTTTGCGGCTTTTTCAATTTTATCCAGCTGCACGCCAACTAAAAATATGGTAGGCACATCCGGTGCTGTCAATCCCTTTCAATATACAACATCAAAAAAAACAATAAGTAAAAATGGAGCAGTAGCTTCTGCCCATCCGCTTGCCAGTAAAATTGGGGTTGAAATCATGAAGAGCGGTGGCAATGCCTTTGATGCAGTGGTGGCTACACAATTGGCACTCGCGGTTGTATACCCGGCAGCAGGCAATATTGGTGGAGGCGGCTTTATGGTGGCGAGAACTTCCACAGGCGAGACGGTTGCATTGGATTACCGCGAAATGGCTCCTGCACTTGCTACCCGTGATATGTATTTGGATGCGGCGGGTAATGTAATGGAGGGAAAAAGTTTGAACGGACATTTGGCATCCGGCGTACCCGGCACAATTGCAGGCTTATTTGAAACAATGAAATATGCCAGGCTTCCTTTTGCTAAGTTGATTCAGCCTGCAATTGATCTGGCGCAGAACGGATTTGTTATTTCACAAAAAGAGGCGGCCTCCCTGAACTCCTTACAAGATGATTTTGTCAAATATAATACGGCCAGAGCTGCCTTTCAAAAAGCCACACGGTGGAACAGCGGGGATACCTTAACTCAAACAGATTTAGCCGCTACGTTAAAAAGGATCAGAGACAATGGTGCAGCCGGGTTTTACGAAGGCACAACAGCCGATTTAATTGTGGCAGAAATGAAGCGGGGCAGCGGTATTATCACATTAAACGATTTAAAAAATTACACGGCTAAATGGCGCACGCCTCACTCGTTCGGCTATAAAGGTTACACTATTGTTGGAATGCCCATGCCCAGTAGCGGCGGCACCCTTTTGCACCAGATGATGAAGATGATAGAAAATAAGCCACTTGCTACTTATGGGTATAATTCTGCAATGGCTGTACAGCTAATGACAGAGGCCGAACGCCGTGCCTATGCAGACCGTGCCGAATTTATGGGCGATGCCGACTTTTATACCGTGCCGGCAAAAGGCATGGTAGCGGATGCCTATTTGGAACAACGCATGAAAGATTACCAGGCCGGCATAGCAGGTAATAGCACCATCACGAAGCCCGGGGTTTTGCCGCTTAAAGAAAGTGAACAAACTACACACGTAAGCGTGATTGACAAAGAGGGCAACGCCGTGTCGGTTACAACAACCTTAAATAATAGTTATGGCAGTAAAACCGTTGTGGGCGGCGCTGGCTTTTTATTGAATGACGAAATGGATGATTTTAGTGCCAAGCCGGGAGTACCTAATTTTTATGGTGCTGTTGGAGGCGAGGCTAATGCTATTGCACCCGGCAAACGTATGTTAAGCTCTATGACGCCAACGGTGGTTTTACAAAATGGCGTTCCTTTTTTAGTTGTAGGCACTCCCGGGGGAACAACTATACCTACTTCGGTCTTTCAAACAATAGTCAACGTTGTTGATTTTGGGATGAGTTTGGAGGACGCTGTGTACGGACCCAAATTTCATCACCAGTGGTTGCCCGACCATATAGATGTTGAGAGGGCTTTCCCTGTTACTGTCCGTGCAGCATTAGAGAAGATGGGTTACAAAATTGTAGAACGTGGAAACATCGGAAGAGTGGAAGCCATTAAAGTTCTACCAAACGGCAACTTTGAAGCTGTTGCTGACAATAGGGGCGACGATGCAGCCGAGGGATTTACACCCGCACCCTGAAGTGGGGTTTTAAGTGGCCAACCTATCAATTACAAAACGAAATCGCATGAGTGTCGGTATTGAATTTCTTTCCTCTGCCATTAGCCGCTTTAGAGAATATAAAGTGTTAGGTGAAAAAACATTTGCACGGTTGAGCAATGACGAAATGCTGTGGCAACCGAACAATGCCTCCAACAGCATTGCGGTTATTGTCCAACACCTACATGGCAATATGCTGAGCCGCTGGACAAATTTCTTAACCGAAGATGGCGAAAAGGAGTGGCGCAAAAGGGATGAGGAATTTGAAGCCCAGTCCCTGGTTAAGGATGACATTGTACAACTGTGGAATGATGGATGGAGTGTTTTGCTGCGTAGTTTAGAATCGCTGTCCGACGATGACCTCGTACGGACTATCACGATTCGTTCACAGCCTTTGCTTGTTATAGACGCTATTAACCGACAGCTAGCACATTATAGTTACCATGTAGGGCAAATAGTTTATCTAGGCAGATGGATAAAGGATGCTGGCTGGCAATCGTTGTCAATACCGAAAGGTGGCTCGGCAGAGTTTAATAAATCTATGAAAAGATAAAAAACAGAGGAATGGCTACCTGTTATTCAACTTAATTGCACGTAGTAAGTTTTGTAATGCGTTTTGAGTCCATCCGGAACAAGATAATAAATGAGAGATTAAAGCTTGTTGCCTGCGTCTTTTATTTCCGCTTCCAATTGTTCAATTGTCATTGCATCCTGCAACAAAAAAGCGCCGATCCGTGTGCGACATAAACTGCTTAAATGTCCGCCGCAGCCTAAAAGCGAACCGTAATCATTAGCCAGGCTTCTTATATAGGTTCCCGTACCGCATACTACTTTAAAGTGTACGACCGGCAAGTCAATTTTGGTAAGGCTGAATTCAGAAATGGTTACTGGTCTGGGCTCCAGTTTTACCTCCTCTCCTCTTCTGGCCAATTGGTATACCCTTTTGCCCTCCTTCTTTATGGCTGAATGAATGGGTGGCGTTTGCAGGATATTTCCGGTAAAGGGGAAGGTAGCTTTTTGTAAATCCTCGGTAGTTAAATGTTCATAAGATTTAAAATCCTGAGGTTCGCTTTCCAGGTCATAAGTAGGCGTACTACTACCAAGCGTTATGCTGCCCGTGTATTCTTTTTCCTGTGCCATGTATTCACTGATCTTCTTGGTAAATTTTCCGGTGCAAACAATAAGCAATCCGCTGGCCAGAGGATCAAGTGTTCCGGCATGACCAACCTTTTTTGTTTTACTGAGGTACCGGATTTTTCTGACCGCATCGAAGGATGTCCAGTACATGGGTTTATTTACCAGCAGCACACGACCTTCCTCAAACGAATTTTCTCTTTGCATGGGCGGCAAAGATAACCGTGCCTTTCAAACAGACCGTGGCGCGTTTTGCACGAATGAATCGTGTAGGTTATAACAAAGTGTCTGGTTATAACAAAGTGTCTGTGAAAAGATCGTTGGACAAGGCGCAGGGCATCATTAATCAGTGCGTTCTTTTTATCACCCGTTGTACCCTGTTATACAAGTAAGTGGTCATCCTGTTGCCGCTGCACACTCACCTCTTGTAATACCGAGGAGGCCCTTGCCAACGGTCGACGATAGATTGCGTTCGGGACCGTCGGTGTGAGTTTGCCGACCCGTCAACCTAACCATCTATATTTAAATTTGACACAGGTTTTAGATAATCTGAAATTATTTACATTGCCTTTTAAAGCTGTTATCAAAAAAAAAATAGCTGTAACGGAGTTAACGCCTATATTAGGGTTATGCACAAGATCTTCATTTTTGTGGCAGGCCTGCTAACCTTCTATTGTAGTTTTGCGCAACAACACAATAGTGTGTTTTTGAAAATTGCCAATACCGGGCAGCAACCCCTCGTAAATGCGAACGTCGAAGTGCTGGCCCCGGATTCATCGTTAGTGAAGATTGGGGTTAGCGACAGTTCAGGAACCGTTCAATTTGCGAACCTACCATACGCCGAATACATTCTTCGTGTAAGTTCAGTAGGCTATACAACTCTTGTTATGTCCATTGTGCCTTCCACTTTAACAAATCCAAGACGAATTTTTCTTCAGCCTGCCATTCATACTTTACAAAATATTACTATATCCGCCAGCAAGCCATTTATAGAGCTGCTTTCTGACAAGACCATTATAAACCTGGAGGCGGGTATTGCCAACATCGGCACAACGGCTATGGAAGCGCTGGAAAAGTTGCCAGGCATCACCATTGACAAAGATGGAAATATCAGCTTAAAAGGGCGTCCGAATGTATTGGTGATGATGGATGGAAAACCCACTTACCTGAGTGGAGCGGGACTGGCCACTTTACTAAACGGGATGAGTGCCTCGCAAATAGCACAGGTGGAATTGATGGATAACCCGCCTGCCAGGTATGATGCCGCCGGTAACGCAGGCGTTATAAATATTAAATTAAAAAAGGCTGGTCAGCGGGGCCTACATGGAAGTTTTACAACGGCGCTTGCACAGGGACGCTATCCTAAAAACAATAATAATATTTTATTGAATTATCGCTCCGGCAAGATCAACCTGTTTGCCAACTACAGTGTAAACCTTGCCGGTTCCTTTACCCGCATTTATGCTTTGCGTACTTATTTCAAAACTGACATGATCTCAGTGGCTTCTTTTTTAGACCAGCCGAGTTTTATGAAGGGCGACGGACAAACCCATAATCTTAGAACAGGGATAGATTATAGTATTAATGCAAAAACTTCGTTGGGCCTTACGTTATCCGGGGTTACTTTAAAACGCAAAACCACCGGTAACAACACCGCAAAATGGATGAGCGCTAATGGAACGGTTGATTCACTCATAACTACGAGAACAGACAATAACACAGCCTGGGATAATGCAGGAGCTGCATTAAGCTTTAAACATAAATTTACTGCAACAAAGGAACTGACAGCGGATGTGGACATTATTGGCTACCGTATCCGAAGCGACCAATATTTTGAAAACAACTCGGTACTTCCAGGCAATTATTCTGAGGCTTTTAATGCCGATATTCCAACTGACATCCGTATTATGACAGCGAGGGCCGACTATGCTGAAGAAACAAAAAGCGGCAAGCTGGAGGGGGGATGGAAGACATCTAAAATCACTACCGATAATCTTTCAGCTTACCAGTTTCGCGATGGAGTCCTTTGGAGAAATGATCTGGGGAAGTCCAATCATTTCTTATACGAAGAAACAATACACGCCCTGTACGGCACTGCACAAACAAAATTGGATAAGTTGTCTTTGCAGGCCGGGCTTCGTTACGAGATAACAAGGTATGATGCACGGCAGCTGGGAAACGCATTGGTGAAGGATTCTTCTTTTTCGCGGAAATACAACAGCCTGTTTCCCTCAGTGTCTTTATCATTTGAAGAGGATTCCTCGAACACCTTCTCTTTAAACGTCAGCCGGCGTATTGATCGCCCTGCCTTTCAAAAGTTAAACCCATTTCTGTTTATCATTAATAAATACACCTACCAGCGCGGCAATCCGTTCTACCGCCCACAGTTTACATGGAATGTGGCGCTCACGCACTTATACAAAAACATCCTTATCACCGGAGTCAGCTACAGCGTAACAAAAGATTATTTCTCTCAGATCTTTCCATTAGATAGTAACGGTATTGTTATCTACACAGAGGGAAACCTTGGACGCCTACAAAACTATGCAGTGTCTGTAGGGCTTCAGTTATCCCCTTTGCCCTGGTGGTCGTTTTCATTGCAAACTGTGGTAAACAAAAAAAAGATGGAAGGAATTATTACGAGAAGAATGGTGGCCGACATTACACAATACACTATCAACCTTAATAATCAGTTCCGGTTTCAAAGGGGCTGGAGTGGCGAATTATCGGGCTTTTATAACTCTACAAGCCAGCAGGATATCCAGGAAATTGTTGACCCCGCAGGACAACTTTCGTTCGGCGTCGCTAAAACAGTCTTAAACAATCAAGGCACAGTAAAATTTGCAGCGCGTGATGTTTTTTATACTAACTGGATCAAGGGCCTTACCTCTTTTACAAACGCTACCGAGTACTTTAAAGTAACCCGTGATACCAGAGTCATCACAATCAGCTTTACCTGGCGTTTTGGCAAGGCAATTAAACCTACCAAACGCTCCGAAGGCTCCGCCGGAGATGAAGTACAACGGGTGGGTAATGGATAGAACGGAGGACTTCGCTTTTGCAGTATTATTGAGCTAATCTTGCGCCGCGCGCCCTGCCGGCGGGCAGATTGTACGCTTTATAATACTGCTCAATATTAACCTACAGCACTTCACAGATTGACATATACAATTTGGTGGCGTTTTTTATTAAAGCCATCGGAAGAGAATAATTTATTAATTAGGAATCCCATGCCAAACGCTCCTGTAGCAATACCCAGGCTGCGCATATTTCTCTTGTCGGTTATTGGCTGGTTGTAAAGAGTACCGTTTAAAATATTAAGGGCCAGAAACCCGGCCCCTCCAATCATCAATAGTGGCCCGGTGGTAGTTTGTAAAAAACGGCGACGGCTATTTATGTGTATGCGTTTAATTTCTTTGTAATGAACAACCGGGTAGTAAACGGCAACTGTATCTCTTGTGAAAGTTCCTAGTACGGTGGGGAATGAACGTATGTCATAAACAGTAATGTAGATACTGTCGTTGCGAATGGCTTTTATAGGCCCTTGAAGGTAGGCGCCCCCTGTTGTTTGAAGCAGGATAGGAGAACCAGCGTAAAAGCTTTTAACGGAAAGGCCGTTCTTTTTGCGAATGGTGATATAGTCAAGGCTTTGGGCAGCCGCATTTTGTATTACCATAAACAGGAAAAACATTAGCAGTGGTTTCATACTTTGAAACTAAACTTTGACATCTAATAAAAAGGTTAAAGAAGAAGCCAACGGGCCCTACGGTTCAATAATTATACGTATAACAAGGCCGATCAGCCTTGCAATTTTAAAAAATTTGAGCGAAGAAAAACGGTTTGAACAATGTTTTAATACGTACACGGGAATAGGATTATTACGTAAAAACTATGAGGGTTTACCGATAGCGGCTGCTAACTATAGCTACTACTTTAGTGCAACCAACTATCGTGCAATCACTAAATGAAAACCCATGCCAAGGCAAAGTTTTTTATCAACTGCGTTTTTTGTAACAGCATCAGAGGACGAAGCTAAAAAAGCGGTTTGCTCTTTACCGCAACACCTGCCACATATTCAACTACTCAAAGAAAATACGCTGGCTAAATCCATGCGTTTCCTATACGAGCACACAGAGAAACAAATACATACTTATATAGACGTTTCCATTCTAACAGTAGATCCAACGTTTGTGTGTGTCAGCCTCCATGGCTCTTTCACAAATGGACAATCGTTTTATACCGACCCTGATATAAGCCATGCGCTGCAAAGCTTTCAACAAAGCTTGAATGCTTTTTTAAAAAATGATTTCTCTGCCTTTCAGGCAAACGCAACAAAAAAAGCAACTAAGAAACGGCACGGCTATTTTTCCAGGCTTTTTATCTCCATTTTTCCCTCCAGGTACTCTGCCTGATGGTGTCCAATTATTAGGGTTTGCAGGTTTCAACCAAAAGCTAAAACGAAGGAGTACTTTTGACAACATGACTTTAAAAATCGGTCTTACAGGCGGCATAGGATCAGGCAAAACTACAGTAGCAAAAATATTTGAACTTCTGCATGTGCCGGTATATTACGCAGATGAAGCATCGAAGCGGCTTTATAGGACCGACGCAGGATTAAGGCAAAAATTAAAAGAGCATTTTGGGGATGACATTTATAATCACAACGAACTAAATCGCGCCAGGCTGGCTGCCATTGTATTCAATGACGCCGAGAAATTGGCGCTTCTCAATTCTCTGGTCCACCCTCCTACTATAAAGGATGCACAGGAATGGATGGATAGGCAAACAACTCCTTACATCATCAAAGAAGCAGCGTTACTTTTCGAAAGCGGTTCTTCGGAAGGGCTGGATTATGTAATTGGCGTGTATGCCCCACAGCACATCCGTCTTAAACGTACGATGGACCGGGATAACACCACCCGGGAAGAGGTACTTAGCAGGATGAACCATCAAATAGACGAAGGGATAAAGATGAAGCTATGCGATTTTGTTGTTACCAATGATGAACAGGAATTAGTGATTCCTCAGGTGATGGAGCTGGATAGGAAGATAAGGAAACTGGCAGGTATAGTTCCATCGGCATTGGATACGGCTGGCATTTGAAAAACGTCCCACGCCACAGACTGTGTCTACCAGCAAAACGATGTTTGTACTTTATTTAGTTTTCACCCGTCTTCCATTCGCCAAATTATTGCCGGGAGATCCTCCTTTGAGTCGTAATTGATTATTCAACCGCTGGCGGGAAACCGCATTTTCCGCGCTGGCTTTTTTCCGTAAGGGTATTAAAACAACATACTGTTTATTTAAAGAAGAATCGGCAAGGACTGAGAATTCGAATCGTCTTTTTCACTGACTGCAAGTCATCGATTACATCATTTTGAGCGTTATGCGGGACAATCAAAAACTTATTTCAACCTGCCCAAAGCTTCTTTGATTCTTCCGAAACCTTTCTCAATATTTTCCATGCTGTTGGCAAATGATAAACGGATGCAATGATCATCTCCAAAAGCGGCGCCGGTTACAGTTGATACATGTCCTTTGTTTAATAAGTACATGGTAAGGTCATCAGCCGAGTTGATGGTTTCATCACCATCCGTTTTACCAAAATAAAAATCAACGCAGGGGAACGCATAAAAAGCTCCGTCAGGCTCTGCAAAGCGGAAGCCTTCAATGCCGTGCATTAATTCCATCGCCCGCTTTTTTCGCCTTGTAAATTCTTCCACCATTTTGTAGGTGGCCTCAAGCGGCGATGTTAATGCGGTGATAGCGGCACGTTGTGTAATGGCGTTCGTACCCGATGTAAACTGGCCTTGTAACTTCTCACATGCCTTAGCAATCTGGAGTGGTGCCGCAACGTAACCAAGCCTCCAGCCTGTCATAGCAAATCCCTTACTTAAACCATTAACAACAACAGTCTGCTCTTTTAATGCTTCATGCGCCGCAATGCTGAAATGTTTTCCGCTATAATTGATGTACTCATAAATTTCGTCAGAGATAATCACTATATGAGGGTGCCGCTCAAACACCTGGGCAAGAGCCGCCAGTTCTTCTTTATTATAGACGGACCCGCTAGGGTTACAAGGCGAAGAGAACATAAACATTTTTGTACGCGGCGTGATAGCAGCTTCCAATTCTTGAGGAGTTATTTTGTATCCGTTCTCCAATTCTGTTTTAATCAGTTTTACAACGCCTCCCGCAACCTGCACAAGGGCAGCATAGGTTACCCAAAACGGTGTCGGTATAAGCACTTCATCATCTTTATCTATTACACTCAAAAT
>DASQMG010000092.1:0-3607 GCA_035645595.1 Flavisolibacter sp.
ACACGTAAGCTTTTCAATATATAAAGCCGGTAAATATCTTATAACCCTTACTCAGCTAAACTTCTTAAGCCAAAGCCCGTGCAATGGACAGCAGGTGTTTTTGCAGAGGGTGGAGTATTATTAAATAGCGTACCCTCCACAATTGCAGTCAGGTTATTCTTTACCGCAATCTTCCGCAAAGCTCGGCTACCTTACTGGAAAAGAGCAGCAGGACTGCAGTAGCAGTAATAAGGTCTTTAAATGCAGCGGTTGGCGCTTTAAAGTTCATTCCTAAAATCAACACCCGGTATAGTGTTGTTATAAAAGATAATGCAGGTACGGTACAGGAAACAGATGTACCCCTGAGCAGTGATACAGGTACGTCTTTAAGCTTTATAGCGAGCGATGATAAAATTGAATCTACCATTCATGCATCGCCCATGTTATAGCCTAACTATAATGTAGAGGAGCTAAAACGAACAACTGACAATAGGGGGATATTATTTTTAAGTCATCTTACCTATCCGGATAGGATCAGGAAAAAGGCGCCATTTACGTTTTATAATAACGACAGTGCTAAAAACTGTTGGTTAGTTGTCACAGGCTTTATAAATAGAGGAGTGCTGGTTTACGAAAACAGGATAATCAATGGGCGGCAAACCTTTTTACAAACTCCTTCGCAACTCCAAATGTATGGTTCCGTCTTCTTTGGATACACCATATTGTAAGGATAAATAAACCTTATTAAAAGGCACTATCGTGATCCCGCCGCCATAACCGTTGTGCCAGGTAGTTGATGCCTCTCCCCTCTTCCAGACTCTTCCCTGGTCTACGAATGTCATTACACCCAGTTTGCCATTAAACAGATGACTGCGAACATTCCATAGATAATGAAGCTCGTTGTTGTTATGAAAAATAGTTTCTCCCCAAAAGCGGTCGCGGCGGTGGCCTCTTAACCTGCTTCCACCAATTGTATTTAGCTGGTAAAATTCCGGCTCGCCATCAATAGTGGTGGCAGCACCATTTTCAATCGACATCATAAAACGGTTAGATAGCGGCAGAAAGAGTTTTAAATTACCTGAATAGTTGGCAAAACCTGACCACTCCGATAAATTTTTAGTGTACGTTACACCTGCTGACAATCGAATGCCTTTCGTAGGAATTAATACATTATTTAGGCGCTGAAAATCAAGGGATGTCTGCACACCCACAAAATTTTTGCCATTATAATCAGATGACCCGTTGCCATAAAAGAACCTTTTAGCCAGAAAGCGGTCTTCGTTTTTAAGCAATTGTACATACCGGTAAAAAGGCGCAATGGTAAAAACACTTTGCCGCCCGATCTGCCGGTGAAAACTTGCGCTTATCCAAGCCTCTTTACTTCGAACTCTGTAGAAATCCCGGTTATCTGTTTCCACCGGGGTGTTATTGCCAAGCCCAAAAAAATTAGTCCATCGCACCAGGTCATAGTAAGCATTTGCCAATAAACTCCATTTACCGGCAACCTGGTTAAAAATACCTTCATAACCAAAGCTCAAAGCCCGTTGATTTATAGAATACCGTGCATAAAGGTTGTGCCGTTGGCCAAAAGGTTCTTTACGCCACCTATGAATAAGCGCCTTGTAATTTGCACCAACAAAAAGCCGGTCGTCACCATCATAAAAAACAACCGGTCCCGCTCCTTTTTTATCATAGTTAAAGGCCTGATACAGGTAGGAACGAGAGGCACTATCGCCAGAAGAATACAAACGGGTGCCGGCCGAAACATCCATTATCTGGCTTTTGCTATCATAAACTTTTATAATTGTCTTTGGGCCGGTTTTATAAGCGTCATCAGCTTCACCGGCAATCACCCGTATGCGAATATCTTTTTTACCTCCTGTTACTTCATAGCTATCTTTTCCCCCTATGCCATATAAACGGATCTCCTTTGTTTCGCCAGGTAAAAATGTTCTTTCATAAAAAGGCTTTTTATCCTTTTTATCAGACGAATCAACGCCGAACATTTTGACAACTACATTTCCGTCAGGTAGATTGGTTACTTCAAAGTATTCAGTTTCTTTTGTGCCGGTGATATCCACTTCGCGGGCCAGGAAGAGGTAATAGTCAGTGGCATATTTTACCAGGTCGGCTTTTCGCTGCTTCAGTTTCGCAATAAGAACGGGGCCGGTATTATCAAAAACTTCCGGTGGCAATTGCTTCACTGATGCTGTAATAATTTCGTCTGTCAATGACTGCTGTAGATCGTATGCAATGGCTTTCCACTGCCGCAGTGTAGTTTCATTGGCCACGCGGCGGTCCAGGTTGCGGGCTGGAAAATTAAAAGTTGTAATATCTTTTATTTTATAATCAAATGTTTGTAGGTGCCCTGCTCCTGCGGCACTTTTAGCCAACCTTATAAAAAGGCCGTCGAACTTAGTATACGCCTGGTCGCGATCGCGGGGAATGGGTTTATAAACTGTTATGTCCCCTTGTTCAACAGTTGCCCACCGCCACTGATCTTCGTGCCGTCCCCAATCGCCAATCAGCATATCAAATAACCGGGAGCGTACATACAAGGCCTGATCAATTCGATGCCTGCTGTCGTCCGTGATCTTTTCTAACAGTCTTTCGGTACCGATAATGTTTTTGGAATTGGCTAAGTTTTTTGCACCTGCCCAATTCTCATCCGGTCGTTGTTCAAATAAATAAAGGGCGTTTCCAAATCTGGCGTTGAAAGTATCCAGTGCTTTTTGCCGGGGCACAAAAACAATTTGCGGCCAGGTATGATAAATCTTTGCAGCTTCGGCCATTAAAGGAATAGTGAGTGCTGCGTAAGGCTGGGCGATGGAAATCTGGTCATTTAAAAATTTCTCTACAAAAGTATTATGGTAAATCTCCGGTAAGCCCCTGCCAAAGTCTTTGTCTACGCTGCGTAATACATACTCTCTTTGCTGCGCATCGTGTAGCCGCAACGATTTCGTTTGCCTGCCGCCGCCTTCCTGATAAGGAGTAAGCCCACCGACCGCTGTATCTAAATAAAATTTTTTGAACCGTACTGGTGTATTCCAATCTTTACGATAATGGTTCCCCCAAAGTTTCTGGTGAAGTGGCGAGGTATTATATTGAGTGCCGGCTGCTACTATCTGATAGGCTGCAGCTGTATCAGGCCTTTGCGCCTGCAGGCATGTTGAAGGACAGGAAATCAAAAAAGACAAACCTGTCTTAAGTACTAAACGAATTCCTGGGCACATGATTTACAGCTTATCTGTAACTACTGTAAAATATAGTGCCAGAAGGGTGATTATCAGGGGCTCTGATAAAAGAAGCCGGAGCTACAACCAGGCATGCAACACCTGTTTTGTAAATTAGAGGTGGTCTAAATATATGGTAAGCGCTCGTGCTGCCATGGCCGCTTGAAGAAAGAAGTTAACTAAATTGATGGAGTCAATTACTTAACACGCAGAAGCCTGAAAAGATTTCCTGTAAACCTGCTGAAGACGTAGTTCATCCGCTGGAATAATGTATCAGGATTTGTCCCGACAGATGCATTAACGACGTTGACGATTGCTGCGAGTTCTAACTCCTGCTTTCTTAGTGGCGTATCTCTAATTTGCCTGTTGGTTTCTTCAGGTGTTGATCCTGGCTT
>DASQMG010000093.1:0-1954 GCA_035645595.1 Flavisolibacter sp.
CGGAAAGTGATCGGATACTGCTTTTAGCTGGTTGCCACCGCTTTTAATACCAATGCCACAATCGTTTAACAGTTTAATGCTGTCTTCACTCAACCTTCCTGATTTTTGAATTGCCAGTTTTAAATTCATACTAAAAATTAAAAAAGGCCTACCTCGTGGTAAGCCTTCAGTTTATTGTTATACATACAACATCAACAGCTTACCCGTTAGGCAGTGCGTGATGATGGGTATGTGAAGTTGTGATCATTGAGGCGCAAAAATAACCGGTAAACATTTTAAAGACAAAACTTTTTTTGATCTTACACAAACAGGCTTTACACCAACGTACGTGATTTTTGAACATTTATCTACTTCAAAAAGTTGTTGTTTATTCTGCCAATATTTGTTTGACAGATTTAAGCGAATCCGATATTTTTAACCATGCGCAAACTTCTTCTTTTCATTATAAGCTCCTTCGTTCTACCAGCTTCTTACGCTTCTATAGTTGATACGGTAGAAATAAGAAGTGATGCAATGAACAAATCCAGGAAATGTGTCGTCATCACTCCTGGGCAGAACAAAAAAGGCAAAGAGCTTTATCCCACCGTTTATTTATTGCATGGACATGGTGGCAATTATGGCAACTGGCTAAACAGGGTACCGCAATTAAAGGCGTATGCCGATGAATTTAAAGTGGTACTTGTATGCCCTGATGGAGAGATAAACAGTTGGTATTTTGACAGCCCGGTTGATAGCAGCATGCGCTATGAAACGTATGTTTCAAAAGAAATTCCCGCTTACATAGAAGCTAATTACCCGGTTATAAAGGACCGTAAGGCAAGAGCAATTACGGGGTTAAGCATGGGTGGTCATGGTGGTTTGTTCCTGGGCTTTCGTCATGCTGATTATTTTGGCGCCTGCGGCAGTATGAGCGGCGCTTTATCCGTTGAATATATTACACGTGGCTATGGCGTAGAGAAACGTTTGGGTGATACTGCCAACAAGCAATTATACATGGCGCACTCTATTACCAAACAAATGGAACTGTACCCCAAAGATTCTATTGCCATTATTATGGATTGCGGCACTGAGGATTTTGTTCTGGAGATGAGCCGCGTGGCACACAAAAAAATGCTGGACCTGAAAATACCACACGATTATACGGAGAGGCCGGGCAGGCATGATTGGAGGTATTGGGGTACGGCGGTAGAGTACCAGTTGATGTTTTTTAGAAATTATTTTGACAGAACCTATCCGGCCATCGCTATAACTGAAGGTTTTCCGGACGCTAAACAGAAGATCAAAACATCAAACAGAAATTAATTTTCCCCTAAGTTATAGGACCGTCTGCTTGGAGGCTCAATCAACGCTAAGTTGAATCTTTTCGTTAGCAGGTTATCCCCCCGTACTTCCATCCTTGAACTTCACTTTCTTCTTCCCCGCATTTTTCTTTTCAAACTCCAGCACTTCCTTTGGTTTTGCTTTAGGTTTTTCGGTTGCTTTCTTCTTTGCAGTAGCATTCGGATTGGCAGGATCAATTATCGCTAACTCTTCTTCCTCATCGGCCTTTGTTTTCAATCGGTTGATCACATACTGTTCTGTTTTTTCAACCCTGCCCGTAGCCGGATCATAATAGCGCCATGTGCCATGCTTAACAGATGGCTCTTCAATCTTTATAATCTCATAGCGAATAATTTTTGTTGGGTCGTTCACATCGGTTACCGGTATGGTGTCATACGGACTGTCCGGGTTTGCAGCCAGCCAGCTTTCCACCCGCATCAAATCCTCAGCATTATTATAATATTCACAGCGGCCGTCCTTCTGTCCCCACTTGTAATTTTCTACAGCCAGTTTATCGCCTTGCAAGGAGTAGCGCACCCACCGTCCTGTTTTCTTGTCGTCTTTAAAATAACCTTCTTCTTCGTAACCCGGCTCGCCACGTAAAGGATCGGTATGTATAAACCACGGACCTTGT
>DASQMG010000094.1:0-1709 GCA_035645595.1 Flavisolibacter sp.
TTTGTATAAACCTTTCCGTCATCACCCAAACCTTCTGCTATCCAAACCACAACCTCTGTTGCCTGGCGCCGCCCCTGGATAGTGCCGTCCCAGCCGCGCTGCTCAGATTTAGTTTCAAACAATAGCTGGCCCCAGCGGTTATATACCCTGAAGTAGCGAAGTTCTTTTATGCCGGCAAGTACCGGTTTTAATAAGTCATTTCTGCCATCGCTGTTTGGAGTAAATGCGGTAGGTACATAAATGTCAGCGTTGTCCATTATTTTAACCAGCAATGTATCTACAGTAGTGCAACCTGTTTTTGTTTTGATGGTTATAGTATATAGCAGGTTAACGTTTCCGAGAAATACAGGGTTAAAACTAGCATTGCTGTTCAGGCTTAATGCGGGAGTCCAAACAACACTATCCCCAAGAGGTCTTGCTTTTAATACCGATGGAATATTACTAACGGCATGATGATCTGCATACCTGACTCCGGGGGTGGGCTTATCAATAGAAATATTTTTTGCTGCCGTAGCGGCGCTGCAGCCTGAACTATTAAAAAGAACGGCATGATAGGCACCCGGCTGGTTTACCCTGTACACAGCTTTGTGAGCCCCGGTGATGGCAACCCCGTTCCGGAACCATTGGATACTATCTGTGGGCCTTACCCGCAATACGGCGCTATCACCGCTCCCTATGCAATAAAAGTCATCACCAATCAACTCAATAAAATTATCGACAGGAGCCGATTTAACCTGCATAGTATCGGTAGATACGCAGCCACCACCGTCGTGCCTTGTTGTTAGCACATACGTTGTTGTACTATCGGGTCTGGCCTGCGGGTTTGAGACCGAAGCGTTGGACAACCCGAATGATGGCGTCCAATTGTACACCAGACCGGGTTTTGCATTGGCCCCGATCATTATTGGCGAGATACAAAAAAGCGCGTCGGGCCCGGCATTAGCAGTAACCGTTAGCGTGTCGATAAGTTTAGCGTATAAAGTATCCAGGCAACCATAGCCGTTATAAGGTACAATTGCAACAGCCACCTGCGTTCCTGATGGGGGCGGTGGGTTGAACGTAAGGGTTTGCTGGTTACCAAGTACCTGGCTGAAATTACTATTGAACCATGTGTAATTTTGATAACCGTAAGGCGCTGTTACATTCACTAATGTATCATCGTTACAATAAGTGGAACCGACGAATTCACTGCTGCATTCAGAGTTTACATCGAGATACGCATAACCAAAATGTCTTCTGAATGTGCAATCACCTGTTCTAAAGAAAAGGCGAATGGTTTTGCCGGCTAAACCGTCCAGATTTATTGATACGGCCGACCAGTTTTTACACCACACCGGCGTTCCGTCGCCGGCGGAATTAGACGATACAAAAAAGCCAGGTAAAATATTTCCATAAGGCAAAAAACTAAATGAGGAGCAGTTTATAACGGCATCATCCGAAACATTTTTAATCTCAATTTCCATTCTGGGTTGTTGATACTCCAGGTGATTGGGATCCTGGAATACCACGGCATAATGATAAATAAGAGAGTATTCGTTTTTGTTAGCGGGTATTGTAAATTCATAAGAAATACCTTCTCCCTCGCCGCCGCCCATACTATTCCCTAACCTGATTGAACGCCCACTGCCGTTAGGGCAATTGACAGGAAAGTTGCCGTAAGGATCCATCCCACCATTGCCTGCTTCAAACATGGTATGTCTGTCTTGCAT
>DASQMG010000095.1:0-5873 GCA_035645595.1 Flavisolibacter sp.
TTCAAATCCATTGTGAGCGTCAATAATTTCAACAATGGTCATGGCGCCCAATAAAAAAAAGAGAATACCAGAATATTCGCTTAAACTTTCTGCAAGCTGGTGTTCCACCAACACCTTGTCTGGCGTGAAGACAACGTAAACAGTCCAACACAAAACCCCTGTGATCAGCGCAGGAGCGGCCTTATTAATTTTGGTGGAATGTTCAAAGGCGATAGCTAAATAACCAAGTACAAAAATGCTAACTATTAATACGGCCATATCAGTTCTGCTTTAATAATGAATCATGTTTTGCGCCTATCGGCATTAAATTCCGGGCTCAAAGATATTTTCAAACAGCGGTAGTACCGCGTTCACAAACAAGCCTGCACTTTGTTATGATAAGTCTGCAACCTTTATCTACATCCATATTTGGTTAATCTTTGTCTTTTTTTTCATCGGTATAAAGCCTCTCCCCCATCCGCTTGTCGTGCCCGTAAATGTCGTCACGGAAATTCAATACACCATTTTTTTCCACCCAGGCAACCAGGTACAACAAATAAACCGGTACAGGTGTCGGTAATATCACCCAATCTTCCTTACGACCGTCCACGGCCTTTTTGATTTTCGCATTCATCTAGGATGAATCGTTTCGCAGAACATATTGTGCCAGGGTAAAACGCTGCTGCACCCTTACGCAACCGTGACTAAACGCCCTATTTTCCCGGCTGAATAAAGTTTTAGCCGGAGTATCATGAAAGTAAATGTTGTAGCGATGAGGAAAGATAAATTTTACCTTACCCAGCGCATTACCTGCTCCCGGTTTCTGCCGAACCACCGGCAAACCGTTGCTGTACCCGGTGATCTCCATATTGCTACGGCTGATGTAACGGCTGCTGCGGTTCATGGCCGGAACAATCTCATTTTTTGCGATGCTTCGTGGTACATTCCAGTACGGACTGAAAACCACTTATTGCAATTCATCAGAAAAAATTACAGTACGGTTGGTCGCCTTTCCTACCACGATGTGTATTCCCCAAACTTCTTTACCTTCCTCAAAAACACGCAGGCGGTATTCAGGTATGTTCGCCACGAGGCGATCGGCTGGCCACGCAGGAAGCCAACACGATACAATCAAGTCTGGCGCAGGTCAGCGAGTACCCCAACAACATTCTGAAAGAAAAGAACGTGGTTTCTGTAATGGTGGTGGATGCGAAAAACTGAGTTTTTTCAAGCACCAACAAAAAGTAGGTGGGCAAGGACTATCTTACTTTTGGTGATGAGGCTTACGCTTACCTAAGCGTCGATAGTGCTACCGTGAATAAAGTGAATGACAGACTGCTGGTATTAGCCTCTACGGTAATCGGCTTTAACAACAAACTGGCGACATTCTTGCCGTAGGCGATGACCATACCGATGAAGACATGTTCAAAGCGCTTTTGCAAATGCCCAATTTGTTCACCATCAAAATGGGCCCGGAAGCATCCTATGCACAGTACAATCTCCACTCGCCGCAAATGGTGGTGTCACTTTTAGAGGGAATGAGTTACCTGCCGAAACAGGTAGTTACTCTATAAACAGCTTTACTGAATCGGAAAGTATACGCTGCTTTAACCACGCCGCCAGCTTAGTCCTTTCGGAGCGGTAAAAGGTTTTGTTGAAACTTGCAGTGAATACACTCACTGTATCCAGGCGGGTAGAATCCAGACTAACAATAACGCTTTGTGAAAGTGTGTACCATCGCATATCGGGATAAAGACTGCTTAATTCTTTGCGCAGGTCGGGAAGGGGCAGGTCGATCTTTTGAGGCTTTACAGGAATAGTGCTGGCCTGCTTCTCAACGGAAAAGACATCCTCCAGAATGCTGGCTTTAATTTGAGCAATGTCAATCTCGTTTTTAGCATTTAAGCCTTGATGCACTATCAGATCCGTACTATCCAGAGAGTAAAGAGGCAAGCGTTTACGCAACGAATCAATCGTCAAAGGTGGCAGTTCCTGGCCTATTAGTAGTAACTCGATGGTTTGCTTTTTCCCGTCCAGTTTAAACGACCGGTTGATGACCTGCGTGCGGGCAAAATGAAACTCCTGTTGCACAAAGGTTTTGGCATTATTTTCAAAGATGCTTTTCTCCACAATGCGGTAGGCCAGATAAATGCTGGGCAAAAGAGCAACTGCAACAATCAGCCAGATGTATTGAACCACCCGCTTCTGGCCGGAAGCGGTTTCAAATTCATGCTTGTGAAATTTGAGGTGTTTTACAATTAAAAAGCTGGCAAAACAAATAAAAACGCTGTTAATAAAAAAAAGATAAAGGGCGCCGAAGAAGTAATACCAGTTGCCCATTGCCAAACCAAAACCAGCCGTGCAAAGTGGCGGCATCAGCGCCGTGGCGATGGCAACGCCGGGAATGACGTTGCTTTTTGATTTGCGGGTGCCAGCTACTATGCCCGCCAGGCCGCCAAAAAAAGCAATGAATACATCCCACAGCGAAGGATGCGTCCTCGCCAGCAATTCCGAACTGGCTTCGTGCAGCGGCGTAATGTAAAAGTAGAGGGCGGAAGTAAGGATGCTTGCAATGACGGCAATTGTTACGTTCTTAATTCCCTTTTTTAATAATTGAATATCGTTGGTACCGATGGCAAGGCCTACGCCCATAATAGGCCCCATAAGCGGCGATATGAGCATTGCGCCGATGATAACAGCTGTGCTGTTTACATTTAGCCCTATAGATGCAATAAAGATGGCGAAGATGAGTGTCCAGAGGTTGGTTCCTTTAAAACTTATGTCACGCTTGATTGCTGCAACAATCTCCGTTTCCTCGGCCTTGTCTTCGTGCAGGTTAAAGCGTTCGTTAATAAAACTTCGGATATAGACAAGGAGCCTTTTCAAAATTTATGGATTGTATTTAAGCGTTCGAAACTTACCAATGATGCTTATGAATGTTCGGTTTAGCCGTCAGGAAAATAAGGCGCTTTACCTGCACCTAAAAAGGGTAACGGCATTTATACCGATGAAAAAATAACCAACATCAACCATGGCCGCACACTTGGTAAACGAAGTTAAAGAAGACACACCGGTCTTTTAGATGCTGGGGACAGGCACTCCCGCATAATGGATAATTTTTTGTGCATGTGGACCAATATAACCTGGCTTAATCACTAAATCTAAAAGTGAAGTGAGGACCATCAAATCTGTTTTTGAATTCTGTGCATGTTTAAAGATTGGTTCCGGTATTTGGGAGAGGGAACCCCAAAACGAATTTGTTGAAACCCGGAGCCAATTCTCATGGTATCTGCCCTCTTCAACCAACTTTTCCAGAACTGCTGTCTCGCCTTCGCCCTTGTGAGAAAAGCCCAATACGTCAACGGTAGTGTTTTCAGAAAAGAAAGTATCAACATGACCGTGATTAGCCAGTGCGCCGCTGACCGGGCGAATCGGAAAAAGGATTTTGTGGAAGGCTGCTGTTTTGCATAGGTGCGGAATTGCCAGTACCAGGCAGTTACAATATTTTATAGTATTATACCCATTGGTTCCTGCAAAACCATTCCTGTACTCAGATGCACGGTGTATGCCCATCGCAATAAGGTCGGAAGGCAGTTGGAAACTAGCCTTTACAACACAGTCTGTTACATGGCCCGCTGCTTCAATTAAGTTAGGAACCAACTCATGCTGGCGGATGATGGCCGAAGCAAGGGCCGATAAGACGTCAATATTTACGTTGTAATCAAAATAAAAGTCAAACACAGTTTCCTTGGCGCCAGGCGGTGTTTATAGGGATCAAAAAAAGCCAGCCCGAAAGAGCCGGCCGTTGCTAACCTATGAAAAACACCAATCAAATTTAAAGAACCGACGCAAAAAAATCACACCGCATTGTCTGAAAATTTTTTTGGCCGGCTAAACTTGATAGTCCTTTATTGCACCGAAACGTTGTATGCGACTCTCCACCAGAGAAAGGGGGAAACCGGGTCGATTATTTATTGTTGATCAGATTAGCATTTCCCACTATTTCATTACGCATGCATTCTTTCTGGAGTCTATGCCGTCTTCTCACTCGGTTTAAATGACCACCGAGGAAAAGCTTTCAAACATAAAAGGATGAAAAGGACGTCGCCTTCCGACTTAACACAGTGGCAACACGAGGGGTTTCGAGATTTATTTTGTCTACAAATACATCGAAGACCCGGACACCATTTTATGGTATAATCACGTTATCGATGCTCACAAATTGCATCAGAAGTCGGTTGATACTTCAAGTGAAATGCACCGTAATAAGACAATATTTTCACTAGATTTAACCCATCGCTGCAAGGAAATTTTTCACCTTCTGCCGTTATGGACCATCCCTATTTGCCCCTAACTGAGGTAAGCAGATAAAATAAATCTCAAAACCTTGGGTGATAATGTAACCATCAGGGTATAGAGAATTGACTAATTGTATAATCAAATGCAGATAACAACCGACAAAACGCTTCTTGAAAACCTGAAAAATGGAGATAACGCTTCATTTGAAGTTTTGTATAAATTTCATTTCCCTTCAATTGCCACATATATTACCCAGAACTTCGGAGCCACGGAAGATGCAGAAGATATTTTTCAAGAAACAATTATAGTGTTGCTGCAAAAAGTACGGCGGGCTGATTTTGTTCTTACTTCGTCACTGAAAACTTACGTATTTGGTATAGCCAAAAACCTTTGGCTGAAAAGGTTAAGAGATAATAAGCTCATACCAGTCGACAACTTTGAAAAATGTCAACACAAAAGCGAAACATTTGAATTTGAATTACAAACTGAACCAACAAGAGAAGAAAAACTTACCTCCTGGCTTACAAAGATTACCGAGAACTGCCGGCGTATTTTAAAAGCCATATTCTTTTACCAAATACCAATGGCGAGCCTAATGCAAAAGATGGGCTGGAAAAACAAACACACCGCCGCCAATCAACAATACAAGTGCATACAGCAAATAAAAAAAGAAAAAAAAGAGGCGACCTGACGGCCCCTTCTTCTTTTAGCTAAACTTTCCAAACAAGGACTGGGTGATTGAGAGAACGTTTTGGTATTAATACATAAATCAAAACAAATTTAAAATGAACAGCGTACAATCAATCCTTGCTATTCTATTAACGGCACTCAGTATTGTGAGTAATGCGCAAGACAACCAAAGTCTGCCAAATCAATCGGAAAATCCAAAATTAATTATAGTTGTGAACAGGGCAAACTGGTGTGCAGTATGTAAAACAAATGAGCAACGGTTCAGAGAACTGCTGATTACTTATGCAGCACACGGTGCGAACATTTATGTAAATGACCTTACAAACGACACTACCAAAGCAGCATCAATATCTGCATTGCAAAAAGCAAACATTTACGAGGCAGTGACTACTATACCACGAAAGGGAATGGGGAAACTACTTCAATCCTGCGGTTTAACAAAAGGCAGAAAACAATCATCAGAAGCTTCGGGTATTGTAACATTTATCAATCCCAGAACCCATAAACAAATAGAGCAGCGAAGCATGGCCAGTTCGGATAAAGAAATGAAATCAATCATTGAAAACCTTTTAAAATTATAACTATGAAAAGGAATACAAAAGTCATTCTCTGTATTGTGTCTGCAGCACTGTTTGCAATATGTATTTACTACTTTTTTATATGATTAAAACCTGTTTAAATGAAAGAGTCAATCAATATTTGGGGCATTAAAGAATTTGAAGGGGATGGAGTAAGCTGCCCGATAATCCCTGCACAACTACCCTGGTACAAAAAGCTGACACTTACATTTTTCCGTTTTGGAGTCTGCCCTGCCTGTGTTACTATGAGCCTGACGTACAGCATAGGCAAGTTTTTCAGAAAACTATCGGCGAAGAACGAAAAACCGAAAACAAAGTAGAAATATG
>DASQMG010000096.1:0-4940 GCA_035645595.1 Flavisolibacter sp.
GTCATTGTACCTATTCGTAAAATAATCGGCCCGAACGGCGCCGGTAATATCAATCTTTCTTGAAACAGAAAAGCGTTGCGACCAATAAGCACCCACATTCAGCTCATTAACATCACCAAGCATAACTGTGTTAGTAGTTAAAGTCCTGTTCTTCGTCCGGGTCAGCTCTATGTCGTTTACATCATCATATCTTACCTGCACGCCTGTTTTTATTTCTGATTTGATGTTACCCAGGAAAAACTCTTTGTTGTAGGACCCATTATAGCCAATAATACTTCTGTCCTCCTTTTGCCTGATCTGGTCTCCGTTTACCGGATCTTCTTTAAAAAAAGTAAAGTTTGAATAAAGTTCAAAGCCATATTTACTATAAAAGAGCTGGTTGCGAAAAACCGCGCCATTTGAAAGGTTACTGAGTAATTCTACATTGGCGTTGTAGCGGGATGTTTTGCCGCCTTCTGTATTGTCAATAGCTCCGTAGAAACCAACCATACCGCTTTCAACAGCTCTATCTGGTATCTGGCCAGATGCATTCCATTTACTTGTAAATCCTGTTAGGGTGGTAGTAATGGTGCTATTGCTGGTGATGCTGCCATGGTATTTTAATGTACCATTAAAGCGGCTAAAATCCTGTGGGCTATCAAAAAAACCTTTAGTAAATGAACCTTCTCCTGCAAAATACAAACTTTGAGCCCTCCTTTCTCCTTTGGGCATTATCAGGTTTACACCCGTTACCGCCCGGTAAGTATTAAATTGCCCTCCTTCAACTTTTAAAAAGTTTTCCTCGAGAAAGTCTTTAGTCTTGAATTCAACAAAACCGGCGGTTGTAAAATTTCCTTTTTCGGCAACGTAGGGCCCCTTGCTAAAATTTACTTTATCTATCAGTTCCGGAATTACCCAATGCAGATCGGCATAACCCTGACCATGTGCATGGCTTACCATGTTAACGGGCATTCCGTCGACAGTCAGGTTTACATCTGTTCCGTGGTCAATATCAAAGCCTCGTAGAAATATTTGTTCTGCCTTACCACCACCGGCATGCTGGCCAATGAACAAGCCCGGAACCATCCTTAAAACTTCCTGTGAGTTATTGATTGGCCGCAAATGAATATCCAGATCACTGATGGTTTTGAAAACACCATTGTTAGCTGATGCCAACACTTTTATTTCATCCAGGCTGGAGACCTTGTTATCTATAAAGATAATTGCTGAATTATTTTTGAGGGTAAGTGTTGTGAGGTCTATTAGTTTTGGTGCAAAACCTATACGGGTAATAGTTAATTTACTAATTGCGGCCGGAAGATTTTTAAGGCTGATATAACCGTTTTCATCTGCAGAAGCAGCGAAGCTTAAATCCTCACTTTGTGCAAAGGCATCAGGCACCGGTATTTTTGATGACATGTTTACAATATAAATTCCGATAAGCGTTTTTTGGGCGTTTGCTAACCCTCCGGCTAACAGATAGCACAGGAGTAGAAAGCATTTTGCCCTCGTGGTAAAAAAATGCATAGTATAAAAATGTTTAAGGTATACAAGGCCGCGCAGCGATACTATCGCGTAGCTCCTGGTATTGCTAAAGTGAATAAAAAAGAAAAACAATATGTGATTAGCAGCACCGGGGCGGGGGGTAATATTTTTCTAAAAACGCAGAAGTCTCACGGTAAACTTTACTAGTATAGGCTAATGGTGCTATTGATGTTTGCAGAATGATGTAATAATTCTCGATAACAACATGGGTAGAGACCGGCTCAGCAATTTTAGCTTTTGAAGGATTTGCATCATTCTCTTCGTGGTGGGCGGCGGAAGCAACTTGTTTCTCCGTATGATTCTTTCCCAGATGGTGGTGGACTGTCGAAATATGGTGTGCTTTCCAAAAAAAGTGTGCGAGGGAATCGAACGCTATTGGCAATACAGGTTTGCATACGGCAAGCAGGTAAAAAATGAGCAGGTAAAATGCAACTATATTTTTCACGTTAAGCCGGGAAGATTTGCTGGTTAGGAAGTCGCCGAACACTCAAACTTACGTAAACCGTGTATAAAGAGATTTTCTGTGATGTAACCGGCAACATTTAACCGTAACAAAGACGATATTGGCCAATAATCGATATACTTTTATGAAGTACATCTGAGAACGTTCGCGGTTTGTTGAAAGAGGAGGAAAGTCTTATTCAATTTTGGCCGCTGTGTTACACTGTTCTCCGCCTTGCCTCATACTATATTTTAATTGCTTACAAAGCAAGAGATCAACAAAGGACTAGTTTGCCAACTAAAAAATTTTTTAGATTACCTGGAATAAGATCATTTGTTCAAAAGCCTTGTCCTAGCAAGTCCTGGCCATTTCCCTGCGATTCAAGCAAGGCAACGGTCTTCAAAAATGCTTGCTGGTATTTTTTACATAACTCTAATGCTACGATTCTATTATGTTTCTCTACTGTATCACACCTCCTTTAAATCCTGAGTTTTGCTTATTCCCATTCTTTAAGATTGACTAGGATAATGCCTGCGTCGGCAGATGAAAGAGCCCTCAAGCTTCCTGTATTATTCAGGTATAAAACTTCATCGTTCTCCAATTGCAACAGGGCCTTTCTTTTTTCATCTGTTATAGTCGCATCCGGCGCTTTAAAAAGGCTCAGGCTTACCATTTTTTCGCCTGGCCAGACCTTCACCGGGATTTAATGTCTATAAGTAAGGAGGTGACAACTTATCACAAGGAAAAGGCGACGGCCCAACCTTTATCGGTTAAGGGTTGGTTACATACAGGCAAGAAAGTGAAACGTCATTATGAGGTCTCAATTTTTTTGTACTAAAGGTTTTTAATAATGCCAGCGTACAAAAGCTTCCATGGCAGCATAGTGCGTTAGTCCTAATTGTGCGTATAAATCGGCGGTGGCCGCATTCCGTTCTTCGGCTCTTTGCCAGAATTCCCGGCTGTCACTTCCCTGGAAGGGAACCATATCTTTTTGCGACTGGTGTATAAATATTCCGTGCCGTTTTTTCAAAACCTGGTCGGGGCTCATTGGTACGGCCATTTCTATTTCATCGATGTTCCACTCTTGCCAGGCCCCCTTGTAAAGCCATAGCCAGCAATTGTTCACCCACTCATCTCCGTCTGCTTTAATTCTTCTTAGTGCTTCAAAAATAATATCGAGGCAAACCTTGTGCGTACCATGCGGGTCTGCCAGATCGCCGGCAGCAAATACCTGTTGCGGTTTCACCTGCCGCAGGAGTTGAACGGTTATTTCGATGTCCTGTTCGCCCATTGGCGCTTTTTCTATCGTTCCTGTCTCGTAAAAAGGAAGGTTTAAAAAATGAATGCCTTCCTCCTTAATACCTACGTAACGACAGGTTGCTTTTGCTTCGCAACGTCGTATCAGCCCCTTGATAGAACGAATCAGTACTGTATCGATCTGGTTCGATTTCTTGGCGGCTAAATATTTACGTACATCTTTGAAAATGGTTTCCGACTTATCGTTATTGATGCCCGCGATATCCTCGAACCCCACGGCAAAGTCTATAAAGCGAGTCACAAATTCATCAGTAACCGCAATGTTACCAGAGGTTTGATACGCTATATGCACTTCGTGTCCTTGCTCGTGCAAGCGTTGAAAAGTGCCGCCCATGCTGATAATATCATCATCGGGATGGGGCGAAAAAATAATTACTTTTTTTGGATACGGTTCTGACCTTTCCGGGTGGGCCGGAATGCTTGCTTTAGGCTTTCCCCCGGGCCAGCCGGTAATGCTATCGCGAAGCATATAATATACCTTCAGGTTGATCTCGTACGCGTCGCCTTCCTCAATCAGGAGGTCACCCAGCCCAAACTCTGTATAGTCATTATTAGTAAGAGAAAGTACCGGCTTTCCTAACTTCAATGCCATATTAACGACCGCTTTTTTTATCATCTTGGCCGACCAGTTAATTTCCCCGGTTAGCCACGGCGATTTAAAACGGGTTAACTCTGCAGCAGCGGCTTCATCTACAATAAACGAACAGTCGTTATGTTGTTGCAGCAAACTGGCAGGTACGCTTTCTGTTACATTTCCTTCTACTGCTTTTTGTACTACCGTGGCCTTTGAAGGGCCCCATGCAAGAAGAATAATTCTTCTTGCTTTTAATATGGTGCTTATACCCATTGTAATGGCCAGCCGCGGCACTTCTGATATATTGGAAAACTCATAGGCATTGGCTAGCCTCGTGGAGTTATCTAAATTAATTAGGCGGGTTTTGGACGAGATGCTGGAACCAGGTTCGTTAAAACCAATGTGCCCGTTATTGCCAATGCCTAGTATCAACAAATCAATGCCGCCTGCTTCTTCAATCATCTTTTCGTAAGCAATAGCATGAGTTTTGATCTCTTCTTTCGAAAGCTGGCCGTTGGGAATATGGATATTATCCTGGTCAATATCAACCTGCTGAAAAAGGTGCCGTTGCATAAAAGCATTATAGCTTTGGAAGGCCTCGTTATCAATTGGATAGTATTCGTCTAAATTAAAGGTGATGACGTTTTTGAAACTAAGCCCTTCTTCCTTATGCATCCGTACCAGTTCCGCATAAAGTGTTTTGGGAGTAGAACCTGTTGCCAGGCCTAATACACATTTTTCACCTGCCAGTTCTTTTTCTTTTATCAGCGAAGCAACCTGCCATGCAGCATTGGCCGAGCCTTCTTTTATGGTAGGAAAAATTTGTACAGGAATGCGTTCAAAAGAGTCAATCAGGTTAATTTCAGCAGTTTGGCTATGCATGTATCGTTCTTTGGTGATAAAGATAAGATGTATTAGATTTTTGCCCCGTGGGTGTTAACTAAAATGCCCCGCATAACCGGGGCATTTTAGTTAATCATTCTTAACCTTCTTTCGGTCGTTACGGTGTTCTTTCTTGTTGTGCGTAACATCTTCACCTTTTGTGTCCTGCTCCTCGTTACTGCGGCTGTCTATATCGTCCTT
>DASQMG010000097.1:0-2740 GCA_035645595.1 Flavisolibacter sp.
AAGAATTCAATGTTCTCCGTATATTTTCCGTTGGTTGTTGTATACGTTCCCCCACCGGCGTTCACAAACGTTTTTGTAGCTACATTATAGGCGATCCACTGAAAGTATTTTCCGGAAAGAATTTTCATGGTTCTGCGGGGATAGAAGGGGTTTCCCCGCTTTATTGCTGTATCGTTTTTAAAATTGCCGCTGATAATCCAGGCACCCATCAACTCGCCGGGTTTACCATCATCTAAACGATCCCATGTTTGGGTGGTTTGCTGCATAACAAGCTTTCCATTTTTAAGCTGTATGTCCTCTGCTAATTCCCTGCCTACCTGCAAACTGTCGGCGGCGTTCCATTCAATAGTTTTAATTAATTTATTGCCGTTAATCCGCCAGGTACCGCCGTAGGAGCTGGTAAATTTTTTACCGGGCACATTATAGGTTGCCACAGAAAATATTTTGTCGGTTGTGATCATTACCGTACGGTTCTCAGCCGGACCATATCCCCAGGCACCAACAAAATCTGCTGTATCGTTTGCTATCGGTCTAAGTGCCAGGAGTAAAAACATTACAGCCGCACAGATTACAAGGCCTGCTGAAAACTTTATATTCTGCTTCATATTATATTTTTATGAGAATACTAAATATAAATCTTTCCATTTAAACCTAAAGTCGCAAGCAAAACGGGTAGAACGTAATAATCCAATCTAAAAGAAGTACCGGGTAACCGAAAAAGCTGTTTATAATTTGCAGTAAACAATATTCATCCTCCCTTTCACCGTCAAAAATGAACTCGCTATATAGCGCCAATTATAACGAGACAGATCATAACACATGGCAAATTATAAACAGCTCCTGGGTGAAAACACCTGTTATTCAGCCTCTATTTAAAAAGACCTTTTACTTTGTCCATTACGCCGCCACTACCGGCAAAAAAAGCTTTCAAATCCTGGAAGTCAACATCCCCGTCGCCATCTTTATCCATGCCGGTTTTGAATTTAGTCATCATGGCCTGTACATTCATACCAATAGTTTTTCCACCACTGGCCTCATTAAAAATATTTTGAATATCGAAAGTTTTATCATTGGGGTCAGCTGTTTTATTTACCAGCTTCTTTACCACGTTAGGAATTAAATTGTTTGCCATGTTAGTTGCCTCCTTAAAGTTTACCCCAAACCGATTTTGAAGCTTTTCTATAAAACTGCCGGTAGCTTGTTGCGTAACAGGACTGGTGGTTACTGCCTCAGGGGTACCGTTAAATAATTTAACCACCTCGTTTACATTTCCTCCGGCTAAAGATGTTTTCAGAGAATCTTCAATAGAGGCTGTTGCTTCCTTCACTACTTCATCGTTCTTCTCGTTAGGGATAGCCGAGTTATTGATGATTGTATCCTGTGCATTTTCTTTTACCAGGTTGTTTAAGTTTTCGATCATAAAAATTTATTTTATTGTTGAAAGTTAAAATACTAATCATTGGATATATAAGAATCTTGCCAGAGTAACCCACAGGATGAAACAGTGCCCCGGAAAGCAATGCGGAATAAAGCTATCCATACATTAACGATAGTGTACACATAAGTGGTAGTTATATGACAAGGGTGGGCATTGAAAGTGAGCGGACGAGTTATAGACCAGTAGTAGCAAGCATGAAATTTGTATGGCATGGATATCTAAAATCAGTTACGCCACAATGGGTCTTTTTATAAAACCTTTCTCAACAGCCTTGTTGCTAACAGGAGTGGCAGCGATAGCTTGCTCCGGATGCGGCGCTCCCTACAGCCAGGCCCCTGCACCAAACATAACAGGGCTTTTGATCGTTGCGTTGGCAGTAGGTGCCCTGCTCATGTTCTTGGTCAGCAGGCTTATCCGTAAAGGCCGCAAAGAAGTTGTACAGGAAAGTTCTCACACAGTAATCGAAAGCATGAGAAAAGTTTTCAAGGTTGTTTTTGCCGAAGGACACTTTAACGAACTGTACAACTATGAAGAAACAAAAAAGCTTTTTGGGTTTATACCTTCAACCAAGCGGGCTCTGGTAATTATTGAAGCAAAAGTGCTGGTAGGTTATGATTTCGAAAAATGTGTATGGGAAACTGATGAAAATGCCCAGAAAATAAAACTGGTTTCTTTTCCGGAACCCGAGATCATCAGCATAGAGCCTAACTACAAGTATTACAACTTTGAAGAGAATATTTTCAATCTTCTTGGTCACAACGATCTCACCCGCATTCAGGTAAATGGTAAAAAGCAAGTTGAGTTAGCCGCTGTAAAAAGTCATTTACCAAAAATCGCGGCCAACCAAATGCGCACACTACTAACGGAGGTGGTGAACTCCAAGAACTGGCAATTAGAAAATTCGGAAGTTATTGTTGAAGCCAAATCAAAATTGCAGTCCGAAGAAGAACAATAAATAGTTTACCGGCCTGATAAGACAGCAACCCCTGAAAAAATCACGAATAAATCAAATATTTTTTCCGCATTACTTTATACCGTCTCAATGCAGGTTCCCAGCTTTTGCGCATCGGCGCTTCCGGTACATCGTCAATGATCTGCTGCTTAAAGCGCGAGTCGCCGGTGCGAAAATCAACGTTACCCATTTCCTTGCTTTGCTTGTAATCAAAAAAATTTTCTTTGTTAGGAAGGCTTTGTATAATTCCTTTACCCACCTGATGTTTATCTTTTTCGATTTCCGCAACTTCTCTACATCATAGCTACGGAGGTCTATACCATAACAAACCTGGTTCATGTACAGCGGTG
>DASQMG010000098.1:0-6414 GCA_035645595.1 Flavisolibacter sp.
GTTTCACCCGCCGATATGATTCGTGTGGGGCTGATTGGTTGCAAGGGCCAGGGCTGGAGCAACATTACCTCTATGCTGAAACTTTCCGAAGTGCAATGCGTTGCGCTGTGCGATATCGATCAAACCGTACTGGCTGGCCGCAAAGCCGACCTGCAAAAAATCAATAACAACCCAACGCTTTATACCGACTATAGAAAACTGCTGGAGAATAAAGACATTGATGTTGTAATTGTTGCCACTCCCGACCATTGGCACTGCCTGCAAATGATTGACGCGGTAGCGGCGGGCAAAGATGTTTTCGTGGAGAAGCCTGCAGCCAATTCTATTTACGAAGCACAATTGATGGTGGCGGCAACGGCCCGTTATAATAAAATCGTACAGGTAGCACAATGGCAACGAAGCCAGCAACATTTTAAAGATGCCATTGCCTTTGTGCATTCCGGTAAGTTGGGTAAGGTAAGTTCCACAAAAGCATGGATGTACCGTGGCGGCACCACGCCTTTACCTGTTGTGCCCAACGAACCCGTGCCTGCTGGCGTTGACTACAACATGTGGCTTGGGCCTGCCGAAAAAAAGCCGTTTAATAAAAATCGCTTTCATTACGAGTTCCGCTGGTTTTGGGATTATGCCGGTGGCTTGATGACCGACTGGGGTGTGCACCTGATTGACATGGTGCTGATGGGAATGAAAGCCGATGTGCCCAAATCTGTTACCGCGTTAGGAGGCAAATATGTGTTCCCGGCTGATGCCCGCCAAACCCCGGATGTGATGACCGCGCTTTATGATTACGGCGATTTTCAAATGAGTTGGGAACATAACCTTGCAACGGGTGTTGGCCTTTATGGTATGCAACACGGCATTGCCTTTATTGGCGAAAACGGAACGCTGTTGCTTAACCGCGGCGGATGGGAAGTACGGCCCGATAAGGTAAAAGATGTAGCTAAAATGGAAGCGGTTGCCTGGCAGGCGCAAAGCGATAAGGGGCTTGACATGCATACAGCAAACTTTATTGAAGCCGTTAAAAGCCGGAAGAAGGAAACGCTTAATTGCCCGATAGAAGCCGGCGCAAGGGTGGCTATTAATTCGCACATGGGTAACATTGCTTACCGCACCGGAGAAACTATTTTTTGGAACGCAGGTGGTAACAAGTTCCTGCAATCAAAGGCGGATGATTTGGTAAAGCCGGATTACCATAACGGATGGAAGATGCCGAAGGTGTAGGTGGGTTATGTACTTAGCTGAAGTACGACTATTTAGCTTTTGTTGCGTCGCACCCTTTTACATGTTTATCGCTATTCGGAAATAGAATGTCTTGCCCTATTTAGGGTTGATTATTAATGGAGTTTGGAACAAGAACATGCGTATATTAACTGTTGGGCGTAATTATTCAGACCGTGAGAAAAGCAACATTGCTCATATTGACTTTAGTGACATTTTGTTTCTGTCAAGCACAAAAGCGAAATAGTCTTTATTATGGCGTTTCGTCGGACAGTTTGCACAGCGGACACCAATTAATATTTAAAACCGACAGCACTCTTGAGATAAGTACTTTTCCAAGACACATGTCTCAGCAATTCAAACTCACGTTAAATTATATAAAGAAGGACAACACTATTAAATTACTTCGCAACAGCCTTTCTCAAAAAGACAGTCAATCTCTGGTAAATCACGGCTTGACGGAATTTTTAAGTGAAGCCGCTTTCACTGTTGACAAAAGAGCAATAGTCGACACTGCAAGCAAAATGGTTTACGTTTTGTACAAGGACTTCAGTAAAAGGGTTTATTTGACTTACGTCATTGATGGCAAAACCTACAAACAAGAGACAGGACTTTCGGATGCTTACGGTATAATCAAAAACAAACCTAAAGAGAATAAAGCGTTAATAGAAAAGCTTGCGTCAATCAACAATAACTTGGACAATTATACTGGAAGTGTTTATAAGGGACTTGATACTTATACTAAGTTCGGCTATGACAGTGTTTTTGGAGTTATTGTGCTAAGACGAAAAGACTAAACTACGCCCAACATGGTTTTGCTGCAATATGGGCTGACGAACATGGGCTAAACAAATTATCTTTATTGAGCAACAGGAACAAAGTGAGACTGAAGTACATCAATGCCCATACTGACAGCAACACCCGTTCTGTTAGCAGCTATTTTAAATGACACTCCGTAAGGGTTTAAAAATCGTATTGGGACTGCTTATTCTTTTTGCGGTTGCTGTTGGACTGACGTCAATAAACCATCCAATAATTTTAAAATGGGTGACAGGTTCTGCAAGACATCACGGCAAACCAATGCAGGCTACAGTTTATACAAACGGACAAGTCAACGACCGCATCAAGGTTTTTTATACTGATGAAGCAAATAATTATTTATTAAGCTTGGCAGATTATGACAGTTTGGGAATGTTGAAATTTTTGAATATTAACTTAAATGCAAAATGGATTGGCAGACCAGCCGCAACCTCTAAAAACGACTACGATATAATTGCGGGACATTTATTTCAAAGCGAAACTGGTGGACATTTTTCTCCGTTTCAAGATGACATAAAAGGCTTCAACTTTGCTCCACAACTTACATTTAGTGACAGACAAATAAAATTCAACATGCCGCCAAACAAATTGAAGTTTGATAGCGTAAGAATAGAATTGCCATAGAAATTATTGGACAAAAACAGCAGCCAAAAGCAGTTTGGCAAAAGTTGGGCTGACGAATTAGATTTTAACTTTTAATTGCTATTTTACTTTCGCACAAGCGTGAGGCTATGAAGCAAAAATGCCACCACTGGCAGCAACACCTTTTACGTTGGCGGGCCTTGTAAAGGTTGACAACACTGAACAACTTATTTAGTAAAGAATGACGGGCAAAAATTTTACACCGTTTCCAGTTTTGAAAACAGCAAGGCTGACATTGAGGCAACTGGGAAGCAGTGATGATAAGGAAATATTTGCTTTGCGTTCGAACGACAACGTAAACAAATACCTTGACAGGAAGCGGAGCAAATCCATTGATGACGCAAAGAATTTCATCCAGACAATTAATGAAAACATTCAAAGGAGCGATTCAATTTATTGGGCAATTACCTTGAATGGTACTGACAAATTAATTGGAACAATCTGCTTATTTGACTTTTCTGAAGACCTTTCGAAGGCAGAAATTGGGTTTGAATTATTACCCCACTTTCAGGGAAAAGGAATAATGCAAGAAGCTGCTTTAAAAGTAATTCATTTTGGATTCCAACATGTGGGACTAAAGTCAATAGAAGCTTATACCCACTCCGAAAACCAAAGTTCAACAAGACTTTTGGAGAAATTAAATTTTAAGAGGGAGAGTGCGGCTGACGAAAACTTCACAATATTTAAATTGACACATAAGGGCTGAAAGAAAGAGTAACGGACCGCTGACATAGTGTTTATGAAATTGTGGCCGAAGGTTGAGCCTTCAACCATTAAATCGCTATTTTGCTTTTGTGATTAATTGAACCTGACGTTTTTCAAGTATCGCAACTTCAGAAACACTTTTCCGTTAGCAGTAACCAAAAACGCCGCATATAAAAATGAAATTATTCTTTATTATTTTTAGTATAATATTTTGGTGTTCATCTAAGGCCCAAAGTCAATTGGACACTTTGATTGGTTTAAGGGAAACCAATTTTATTAAGGGAAAAGTATTGACCTTTTATTCACCCGGAAGCAAGACTGTTGCAAAGGAATACCAACAAACCATAACAGCGGCGATAAATTATTTTGAGAAGAAATATAAAAAAATATTTTCGGTAAAGTTGGCCGTCCTGGATTCTGCACAATGGCTTTATGAAAGGGTGCCTTTTGGCTTAATATTTTACAGTGACGGTTGGATTGTCTTGAATGCGGGAATGAGTTACCAAAAATTTACTGAAATGTATGGCTTGGATATAAACCATACTGACACGGAACTAAAAAAACGAAAATTTAAACCGGATGCTTTTATTACATCAGTTTTTAAGTTCTACAGTGTTCATGAGTTGGGGCATTATTTTATAAATCAATTATCCGATGCCATGTCGCCTGACAGATGGACAAATGAGTTTATTCCTACTTACTTAGCATATGATTTCTTCAGCAGGGAGCGAAAAAAAGAACTTAATGGAATGGAGATTTTCAGTACACTATTAAAAGATTATTATTCACCAGTTTACTCCAGCATAAGGGATTTCAATGAAAGGTATGTTCGGGTTGGCATCCCTAATTATGTTTGGTATCACAGCAATTTTTACTTTTTTTCTAAATCATTATACAATTGTAAAGGCACACACTTCTTTTCGTCTTTCGAACAAAGTTTTCCCAAAAGCAGTAAAGTTGTATATACCTCTGAGGAAATTACCCGGTTACTTGATAGCGGTTGTGCAGGTCATGTTTCTGCCTGGGTAAAGGAAATGGAAGGAAAATCTAAGAAATAAAATTGCCGGCTGCTAACGGAGAACAGCTTGTATGCAATAGAGGCCTGAGGAATTATAATAAACAGAATATCTTTACTGAGCATTAGCGCAATGGTTCATTTTTTTGAAAAATAAATACCACTACCGCATACAAGCTGTTCTCCGTTAGCAATAATCTGTTGCCACCCATCTTTCAACCGCAGTCGATAGTTATAATGGAATATAAAATTTATAAATCTCCCTGGAAAGCAGTAAAGCTACTCGTCGGTTGTTCTTTGTTCGTGGCTGCCGGCATTTTCATACTTACTGCCGGTAAAGCCAATCCGGCTATGGCCTGGCTGACGATTATTTTTTTTGGCCTGGGTATTCCTCTCGGCCTATTTCAATTATTGGACCGGCGCCCACAAATCATCATCAATGAAACAGGAATATTTGACAGAACAGCACATAAGGATTTTATAAACTGGGAAATCATCCAGGATGCCTATATCGTAAAGGTCCGGCAAGAAACCTTTATTTGTCTGGTAATTCCTGAAGAATTTGAGCCCTCCGCTCATAAATCAGGGTTTAAGAAAAGAATGGCTAGTCTTTCAAAAGCTATAGGTTTTCAGGAACTGAATATTTCTTTGGGTAATTTGGATGTCAATGCAGAAAGAATGGCCCAATTTATACTAACGATGCGCTCCGCAGATACGGTAAACAGGCAATCCTTAATAAGAAAGAAATTAGAAAGGTCCTATTAGGCTCCTAAAAGACGTTTCGTAAAACCGGGGCTGAACAGAGATTTTCATCTGCAAATAGTAATTAACAGCCGTGCATAAGTGAAACTACATATTTCCAAATATCCCACCTTCAAAAAGCGCTTCTCCGTTAATGGCAACCCTGAAGATAACAGCGTATGGCAAACGACAAAACAAAAGGAATAGTTCTGGTAGTTTTTCTGATGTTTTTTGGGAACTACGTTTATGCGCAAAATGGAGTGGACAAAAAAATCCTATGGACAGCAGATTGGAGCCCCGACGGGAGGTACATTGCAGTTGGTGGAAACATTGAATCGTTAAAAATATATTCGTCTAAGAACTTACAACTTTTAAAATCCTATTTAACCGGCAACACAATCACTCGTGTAAAATGGCATCCGGTGGAAAACATACTTGCCGTGGCAACCCAAACATCAGGTGACAAGGTGAGAATCTTAAATTTTGAGACAGATACGATAATAGAATTAGAAGGAATTTCTCCAGATGGAGCCAGGGGGATAGATTGGAATCATTCAGGTGAATTTTTAGCAGTTGCCGATAATGATGGTCAAATATTAATATTTAGCAAAAGTGGAAAACCACTTCGCAAAATCAATCACGATAATACAAAAAGTATCACCTCGATTGATTGGCATCCGAAGAAAAACATCTTTGTTACAGTTGGAGATAAGATAAGAGTCTATGATAGTAACGGCAACTTGTTGAAAGCTATTATTCATAGGAAAGAACAAACTCTTTTATTATGTGTTGCCTGGCATAGCACTGGTGATTTTTTTGTAACTGGCGACTATGGTGACAACCAAAACAATTACAAACCTTTACTCCAGTTTTGGAATACAAACGGGGAGTTATTTAAATCAATTAATATAAGCAAAGGTGAATACAGGAACATCGCCTGGAATGCAAAAGGCGATAGGTTGGCCTCTGCAAGTGATGCCCTGAGAATATGGGATAAGAAAGGCAATCTTATTCATGAAGGAAGTTCCAAAGATTATATATGGGGCGTTTCCTGGAATAGGAAAGGAAACAGGATTGTTACCTCAAGTACAGAACAAAGAGTAATTATTTGGGACAACAAAGCAAAAAAAATAATTGTAGAGGAATAGAAGGGCATGCCATCCATAGTAGCTTTATAAAATTGTAGCTGGACCCTAAGCACGCCGTTTCAAATCACTTTTTTGCGTTTGCTCTTAATTTAAACTGATGTTGTTCAATGCCACAACTTCATAAAC
>DASQMG010000099.1:0-2754 GCA_035645595.1 Flavisolibacter sp.
TTTTTAGAAAGTTGCTCCAAAAAAAGTTGCTGCGTTTACCATATGTAGTTAATTTTAAATACTTAACTGCTTATAATCATGACTTCACGTAGATCGTTCTTAAAAGGGAGCGCAGTAATGGTTGCCGGCACCTTACTGAATGCACAAAATGCCAGTGCTTTCTTTATTAACAAGCCAAAACATGTTATTATTTTAGGGGCAGGCTTTGCTGGTCTCGCCGCAGCTAATCAGCTGGTAAAAAAAGGCATAAAAGTTACGGTATTGGAAGCCCGTAATAGAGTTGGTGGAAGGGTTTTTTCTTATAAGGTCCCTGGTGAAGAATTGGTAGTGGAATTAGGAGCGGAATGGGTAGGTGACTCGCACGACCGTATAAAAGAGCTATGTCGGGAGTACAGGCTGGAGCTGCTTAATAATCAATTTGAGACACACCTCCTTTATAAAGGAAAACACTACGGTAAAGGCCAATGGAAATACTCTGATGAATGGGACAGGAAATGGAAAAGTATTTTGGCTAAATATAATGAAATGACATTGTCCCAAAAAAAGCAGCTGGACTCTTATGATTGGTGGCGTTACCTGGTAAACCATGGCTGTGATGGACAGGATCTGGATATACGCGAATTGCTGGACAGTACTGATTTTGGTGAAAGCATTCGTCATGTATCGGCATATGCTGCGTTAGCGGAATATGCTGAGAGCAGTGAAAAAAATGAAATGGATTTTAAAATCAAAGGTGGTAATGGAATGCTGGCTGAAAAGCTGGCCGGAAGTGTAGGAAAAGATAAAATTTTACTTAACCATTTAGTGACTAAAGTAGATCAGAGAGGAAATACCGTAAAAGTAGAATGTAAAAACGGCGCCACCTTTACAGCTGATAAAGTGATTTGTACCTTACCTACCTTTTCAATTAATAAAATACAATGGTTACCCCTTTTTCCGCCAGAAAAAATCTTTGCATTGAACTCGTTACAATATGCCAGGATCAATAAGCATCCTATTTTATTTAATGAGCGATTCTGGCCTGAAGACTTTGATTATGCAACGGACCTGCCGGCACATTATTTTTATCATGCCACTAAAAACCAACCGGGCTCAAAGGGTGTTTTAATTTCTTATACCGTTGGAGATAAAGCGGCCGTAATAGCTAACCAGGAAGACAGTTTTCATACGTCCATTATCTGTCAGGCATTACAGCCGGCCTTTGGCGATGTGCAGCAAAAAATACTAAGTCATTCCAATTATTACTGGGGTAATGATGATTTTTCCAAAGGGGCTTATGCACTGTACAAGCCAGGGCAATGGTACACCATTATGCCTGTTTTAAAAAAGCCATTCATGCATACTCACTTTGCAGGAGAACATTTAGCAGACTGGCAGGGCTTTATGGAAGGAGCAATCATCACCGGCGAAGAAGCGGCAAAAGCTATTATGAGTTGATAGGCTTTCTAAGTCGATATAATTCAAATTGATATAGGAATTATGAATTGAAGCCCGGTTAAGTATACCGGGGCCAACTTCCTAAACAGGAATAACAGTAAGCCCTAATTAAGATCGGGCCGTTAACAGGCTGTTTGTAAAAGTTGGCGAAATGCTATTCTCGTCCATAAAAAAATTATCAACGGACGGGTTATGGGTAGGCTGGTATTCTCCAATTACCCTACTCCCTAATGTCCTTCGCATTGTGGGATGTTGGTTAACCAGTCCTCTAAAAATCATATGGACAACTTGTGCGTTTGCATCGGTGGTTGCAAAAGAGAAAAACAGGGTATTGCAAATTTCCTGCGGCAATACAGTATCGATGCGGCATCAGAGATAATGCTCAGGGTGATTTCGCCTGTTGTTTTATTGTCCTTTTTTCCAAAAGCTGTTTTGATTTCTCTACTTTAGCTAATTGGGTTTGCGTTTTTTCTATTTATGATATCACAGCGTGAAATTTTTTCAAGCCACCTTTAAATGAAGTCAATCAACACAATCGGCCCTCTCCGCACCCGAACCCGGGTACACTTTCTCATTTATGTATTTCTGGTGAGTGCTATAGTCTTCTTCTTTATGTCTTTCAAATCAGGCGGTGCCATACAGAAAGAGTTCTTTAATGGAAAGGACCTGAAAGGATGGGCTTCTTCTGATATGAGTTATTGGAGCGTCAAGGATAAAGCGATTGTAGGCTATTCAGGGGTGCAGGTAGCAAAGAACCAGTTTCTCTGGTCCGATGTTGAAGTAAGAGATTTTTATTTAAGCGTTGATGTATTGCTCCAACCAAACGATCGAAATGCGGGTATTCAATTTCGCTCCAGAAAGGTTGATGAATCCGGGCAGGCTTTGGGCTACCAGGCCGATGCAGGCCAGGGTGTTTGGGGAAAGCTTTACCATGAACACGGCCGCAAAAAATTAGATTGGACCAATCAGGGAGAAAAAGCTGTAAAAAAGGGGCAATGGAACCATTACGAAATACTTGCCATTGGTCATCAAATATGGACCGCTATAAATGGAACCTTGTCAGTTGCCGTGGAAGATCCCGTGGGCGAGTTGTCGGGATATATTGCCTTCCAAATTCATAGTGGCGAAGGACAGACAGTGAGCTACCGGATTAATAAGTTAGTACACAATCCACCCATGAAGCTAGCGGGCCTTAAACGTTCAGCGTTAATAAAACATCTTAAGCCAGTGCTAAGCAACGAACCTTAGCTGCAATTCTTATAACGGTCACAAGGGGGCAACCGGTCTTTGCCTGATCTAAGCAGTTCAAAGAAAGGT
>DASQMG010000100.1:0-6616 GCA_035645595.1 Flavisolibacter sp.
GAAATTAGTGATGAGCAAAAAAAGTTGAATGTATCTGCTCACGCCGAGGCGGAAAAAGATATGGTTGAGGATGCTGAACTGACGGCTAGTAGTCCAAATGATGATTTAGACGAGGGTGAAACAGCACGGCTGGGTGAGGACATTCCGGAAATAATTTAAATCCAACTATATATAACCAACAAAACCAATTTTATGCAGCAATTCAATGGCAGACCAGCCGTAAGGGAAAGAAGGGGCGGAGAGGACAGAAGGCAATTTATTTCAATGGAAACAAGAGAACCGTTCAGCGACAGAAGACTAAGTGGGGAGCCAGCGAAGTTTAATACCCGAGCCGAACAAAGAAGGATCGTATGGGAGAATGACCTTTATGAGAGACAGAGTAGCTAAGCGGGATGCATCATAACTAATATTAGGCCCTGTAACATATTGGCGCTGAAAGGGCAGCAACGTCTACTTTTAGTACTTCTTTACGCAGGTATCAAGATAGTAACCAGACCGGCAGTGCGGGGCAATAAATTATAATTAAAGCGTTGGTGTTTTTAATGGTCGATTTGTTTGGATGTTCAATAATTTATCACAATTTTTTTTGTAACTGAAATCGATTGGGGACACGTAGAGGTTAGAGGTACCAATGCCCAAGCCCTGCGAAATGCGTCACCCAATTACCAAGCGTTACGTGCGCTGATCGCAAAGTGGAAGGAACGACAATGCACGCCGTTTATGTAACCATCAGTTTACCCAGTCCTCGATTAGTAAGAAATTGTACATAAAACAAGTGTCGGAGCCGCCCACTATTGCCTGGTGGCAATTATTTCTTTTGCCTTCAAAAAAATAGGGTCATATAAATTATAGACCTCGTAAAAGCCTTGGGTTCGCCATTTTAACCGGGCCAGATAGGCCTTAATCCTTTCTTCAATATTTTTTCTATCAGGTGCTGGAATTTTACCCAGGTAAATACTATCCCGCAACGCATACGCCTCTAAATCCTTCCATGCATCCTCTGTGTTTTGATACCTGGCAGCAAACTCAGTAGGTGTTTTATACTGCTGAAATTGGGATAAATGTGATATGTAATACTGGTAAACAAACGCATTGAAGCGGCCATCCAAATAGAGCCTTGTAACATTGTGAGTGAATGAGCTAGTGTCTAAGCGAACATTTATATCGGGCATTATGCCGCCTCCGCCATAAACGGTACGGCCTCCATTAGTTTTAAATTTTTTTTCCTTCGAAAGGTGCATGGAATCGGGGTTGATTGTTTCGCCGTGTTCATAGCGCTGCAACAGTTCTTCCATGTAAATTTTTTTCCCCTTATCATAAGGCCGCTGGATACTGCGTCCGGCAGGCGTATAGTACCGGGCCACTGTCAGCCTAACTGCTGATCCATCACTTAAACTATACTGCTCCTGCACCAGGCCCTTGCCAAAAGTGCGCCGGCCAACGATAGTCGCTCTGTCCCAATCCTGAAGGGCGCCGGCCAAAATCTCAGAAGCACTGGCAGTGAGTTCGTCTACCAATACTACCAGTTTTCCTTTTTCAAAAACTCCTTCCTTACTTGCGTTGTACTCCTTTTTATCAATGTTGGTCCCTTGCGTATAAACGATCTTTTTATCACCGTCAATAAATTCATCGGCTATGTTCACAGCTTGCATAACATAACCACCGCCATTCCCCCTTAAATCTAAAATCAGGTTCTGCATCCCGCTTGCCTTCAGCTTCTCCATCCCCTGCATAAACTCCCGGTAGGTTGTTTCCGAAAACTTGTTCAATTTTAAATAACCTGTAGTAGCATCTGCCATATAAGTCGCATCCAACGCGGGTAATGGAATGCGCCCACGGGTAACGGAAATGGTTTGCAATGTATTGCCGCGCAGAACCTTCAGTCGTACCTGGCTCCCCGCGCGTCCTCGAATCAATCGTCTGATATTTTGGATTGGCAAAATTTTACTTATGATAGCGGAATCATTTACAGCAATGATTTTATCCCCGATATTTAAACCGGCTTTTTCACTTGGTCCGTCCGGGATTATATAAATAACATTAACCGTATCCTTAAACAAATTAAACTCTATACCAATGCCTTCAAAATTTCCCTGTAATTCTTCATTGGCTTCAGATAAATTGGTGGCCGGAATGTAAACAGAGTGAGGGTCAAGGTGATCCATTACGGCATTGATCGCATCGTCCTTTAAAGAGTCTAAACCTATCGAGTCTACGTACCGGGTTTTAATTAGATTGAGTGCTTCCTGGAGGGTAGAAGTTTTATCCCTTTTGAAAAAATCATTGGAGCCTGTTTGTTCGTGCAACTTAAACCCGAAAAGCATCCCTGCTATCATCACTACCGCTAAAAGAAGCGGAAGCCACACCTGCAATTTTTTATTCCTCATCGTTGCCTTTACTTTGTATTTGTTTTGCAAAATAGGGTATTTGCAAAAATCAGCATTTTCCCATTCTTATTTCAACAATACTTTAAGCACAAACGAATGTCTGTTAGTTTAATTGCCGATAGCGGTGCTACAAAAGCTGAATGGTGCCTCGTCAATGGTAAGAAAACAAAAACTGTTTTTACACCAGGCATCAGCCCCTACTTTCTTAGCACGGATGGAATTATGGATTTAGTAAAAAAAGAAGTGGCTTCTGTTTTTGCAACACAGCCTATAGACACTGTCTTCTTTTACGGGACAGGGTGTTCTAATCCAAAAAATGCAGCTAGTTTAAAAAAAGCACTTAAGAGTGTGTTTCCTTCTTCAAGCATAGTTGTGAATACGGATTTGATGGCGGCAACAAGAGCTGTTTGCGGAACCGAGAAGGGTATTGCCTGTATTTTAGGTACGGGCTCAAATTCGTGCTATTATAACGGTAAAGCAATTGTAAAAAACAGTCCGGGCATTGGTTTTATTTTGGGTGATGAGGGGAGCGGGGCGTATTTGGGAAAGAAGGTAGTGCAATATTATATGTACAACACGTTTGATGAAGATCTGCGATCGAGGTTCGACGCAAAATTTGTAACCAGCCCGGTTGAAATTTTGGACAACGTTTATAAGCAACCGTTTCCCAACCGTTACCTTGCTTCTTTTGCCCTTTTTTTAGCAGAAAACCGTGGTCATTATATGATCGAAAATATTATTGAAGACGGTCTCAATGACTTTTTCTTTCAACACCTGAACAAATACAATGAGGTTTGGAAATACCCTGTCAATTTCGTAGGTAGTGTAGCGGACGGATTTAAGGATGTAATAAAAACCCTATGCTCATCCTACGAGTTCGAACTGGGCACCATAATGAAAAATCCAATGCAAGGTTTAGTGAAGTATCATAGCCAAAATTGATTTACATGAAAAGACATGGCAATAGCAAACACTTTATCTTTGAAATTTAATGGCACTTTCGACCCGACATCTTCTAGGTATTAAAGACCTTTCTGTAACAGATATTTCTCTGATTCTCGAAACGGCTAAACAGTTTAAGGAGGTGCTTCAAAGGCCTGTAAAAAAAGTTCCTTCACTGCGGGATGTCACCATTGTAAATCTGTTTTATGAAAACTCCACCCGTACGAGGATTTCGTTTGAGCTGGCACAGAAAAGATTGTCGGCAGATGTAATTAGTTTCAGTGCTTCGGGTTCTTCAGTATCAAAAGGAGAGACGTTGCTGGACACCGTTAATAATATATTGTCAATGAAGGTGGGCATGGTGGTTATGCGGCATAGTGCCAGCGGAGCGCCTCATTTTCTGGCAAAGCATGTTCCCGCTGCTATTATTAACGCCGGTGACGGAATTAACGAGCACCCTACCCAGGCACTACTGGATGCTTACTCAATGGTAGAAGAATTTGGGAGTTTGGAGGGTCTGCGGGTGGCCATCATTGGTGATATTATGCACAGCAGGGTGGCTCAAAGCAATATCTGCCTGCTCACTAAAATGGGCGCTGAGGTAGTTGTTTGTGGCCCGCCAACCCTCATTCCTAAGTTTATAACTGAAGCGTTCAACGTACGGGTGGAATATGATTTAGAAAAGGTGTTGCAGTGGTGTGATGTTGCTAATGTGTTGCGAATTCAGTTAGAAAGGCAAAGCCAGGTCTTATTTTCATCGCTGCGGGAATATAGCCTTGCATATGGCATTAATAAGGAGAGGTTAGACGGACTAAATAAAAAGATAAAGATTATGCATCCCGGCCCCATTAACAGGGGCGTGGAACTGGATAGCGATGTTGCTGACAGCGACCAGTCAATTATATTGCAGCAGGTTGAAAATGGCGTTGCAGTGCGAATGGCCGCCCTTTACTTGTTATCCAATTATAATGTTAGCTAGCTCTGGCTTCACGAATTTAAACAACAATAAAAATATGCGAGTAGCGCTTTTTCCAGGCACATTTGATCCCGTAACATTCGGGCACTTAGATATTATCGAAAGGGCACTACCACTCTATGACAAGCTTTTTGTAGGCATAGGGATTAATTCTAATAAGCAACCTATGTTCTCCGCGGAAACAAGAGTGCAATGGCTCAATGAACTATTTAAGAATGAACCAAGGGTAGAGGCAGTTATCTACGACGGGCTAACCGTTGAATGCTGTAAAAAAGTAGGCGCTAACTACATCCTGCGGGGCATCCGCTACGTTAATGACTTTGAGTATGAAAAAGCAATCGCAGACATGAACCGGACCTTAGACGAAAACATTGAAACCATTTTCCTCACTTGCCTACCGAAATACACGTCTGTAGCATCCACACTGGTACGTGACGTTATCAGGAACGGAGGAGATGTATCCCAGTTTGTTCCCGTTGCTGTTTTACGCACAATCGGCCTCAGGATAAACGGAAAGGGAGTGTTTGCCTAAAGCTTTTTTTCCAGCAATATTTTAGTTCCGGCTTCCATTACATCAACAACAGACGCATGCATATTACCCATGTAACCCGCTAGCCTTTCTATGGACACCCATTCACATGCCGAGATGTCTTCTTGTATCTGGGGTTGTAGTGGTGATTTTTCGTTTGCTTCGATCAAAAACCAGTGAGATTCCTTTAAAATATGTAGGTCTTTTTCACGGTAAGTGTGATACGTTACCTGTAGTGGGCGCCCAATTTGTAGGTGTATTGCGCCGGTTTCTTCCTCTATTTCCCTTAAAGCACAGGCCTCCAGGCCCTCGCCCTGATCTACTTTTCCTTTTGGCAGGTCCCATTTTCCTTTCCTGAAGATTAACAATATCTCGTGCGCCTGGGTATATACCAGACCACCAGCCGCAATTATAACTGTAAGCTGTGATTCAAATAATGCTAAAAGCTCTGGAAGATCAGGATGCAAAAAGACCCCTGCGTAATAATCCTTATGTTCTAACTGCTGCACCATCGTTCTTACGGCAGATGGGTTAAAATCATCTATGAATATGGTGTCAGGCCGGTGAATGTACCCATCAACTGTTTCGGTGATTTTGTCAATTAAAAAAAGGGGCTTGTTCTGAACATAGATTGTAATCATACCAATTTTTCTGCAACGAATATACCAGCAAAGGCGTTTTCCTACCTTCGGGGTATGACAGATGCAACGATCACTGCTGAAAAGTTGTTACAGGCAGGAGCGGTTAAGCTTAGCCCATCATCTCCTTTTACATGGGCAAGTGGGTGGAAAAGTCCCATATACTGCGACAACCGGAAGTTACTTTCCTTACCATTTATTAGGGATTACATAAAAAGTGAGCTAGCGAGTGCTGTTTTTGAAAAATTTCCCCAGGCTGAACTTATAGCGGGAGTGGCAACGGCAGGCATTCCCTGGGGAGCTATGGTAGCAGACCAGCTTAAGTTGCCCCTTATTTATGTACGGCCCAAGCCCAAAGAACATGGATTAGGTAATCAGGTTGAAGGAAATTTCGACGTCGGGCAGAATACGGTAGTTATTGAAGACCTTGTTTCTACCGGAAAAAGCAGTTTGCAGGTTGTGAAGGTGTTACGCGATAAGGGCGTAGTTGTGCAGGGGATGGTTTCCATTTTCAGTTATGGGTTTGATATAGCATCTTATGCTTTTAAAAATGATAATGTCTTGGTGTATTCGTTAACAGATTATCCTGCTTTGCTTTCTTTTGCTATACAAAAGGGCATAATTACAGGTAAAGAGGAGGAACTTTTGTTAAAATGGAGCATGGATCCCGCAAACTGGACCGGAGTAGATTAAATTCGTTTCAAATAATCTCAAATGAAAAAGCTTTTCTTGTCATCGGCCATAGCACTCGGTTTATCCTTTGCGGCCTCGGCCCAAACAAAAGCGGTTCAGGTGGCAAAAATCAGCACACCTACAGTTCAGTGTGATATGTGTAAAACGCGGATAGAGCAGTATTTAAAAAGGATTGACGGCGTTACGCTTGTGAACGTAGGAGTTAAGAAAAAAGAAGTTACTGTAAAATACCTTTCTGACCGTACAAATATTGAGATGCTCAAAACCTCTATCGCAAATGCAGGTTATGATGCCGCTGAAATTTCTGCAAATCCTGAATCATATAAGGCCTTACCTAAGTGCTGTAAGAAGCCGGAAGATGGTGGAGGAAAACCGAAAAAATAAAAGAAGTGTCTTAAATTATAAGCCCCGCAATGCGGGGCTTTTTTGTTTTTGTGCCTAAACCTCAGGA
>DASQMG010000101.1:0-24393 GCA_035645595.1 Flavisolibacter sp.
TTTAGCGCAGGGTATAGAGAAATTTGAAAGGGTAGATGTGCTGGTAAACAATGCGGGCTACGGAACCATTGGCGCTGTAGAAGAGTTTAGCATGGAGGAAATACGGGCTCAAATGGAAACTAATTTTTTTGGAGCTGTTGAACTCACAAAAGAAATTTTACCACTCATGCGTAAACAGGGTGGTGGACATATCCTGCAAATCTCTTCGGCGGCAGGCTTTAAGGCTACCGGTGGTTTTGGGGTGTATAATGCCAGCAAATTTGCCTTAGAAGGCTTTAGTGAAGCCCTGGCACAAGAGGTAGCGCCTTTTAATATTAAGGTAGTAATTGTACAACCAGGTCCTTTCCGTACAAAATTTGCAGCGGCCTCAGTAAAGTTGGCAGGTCAAAGGATAGACGAGTACAGGCAAACACCCGTAGCACAAATGTATCATTACATCTCGCGAATAGATGGACGGCAGGAGGGCGACCCTGTAAAGGCAGCATTTGCTATGATTGATTATGTGCATACCAATAATGCATCATTACGATTACCGCTTGGCAGGCATTCTGTAGATGCTTTAAAAGCAAAAATAGCAGCTGTACAAAAAGATATAGAAGCTAACGAAGCAACTGCATTGAGTGTGATGTTTTAAGGTTTATAGCTACTGGTTTCGCGGTTTGCATTTGTATAGCAGGCTGCAAATAAGTAGTCTAATTTAATAGTCCCTGTCCTACCAAATACTCTGCTATCTGCACTGCATTGGTAGCTGCACCCTTGCGAAGGTTGTCGCTTACAATCCACAGGTTCACCGTATTCGGTTGTGTTTCATCCCTGCGAATTCTTCCAACAAACACTTCATCTTTTTCATGTGCCCATAACGGCATTGGGTAAAGTTGCTGTACTGTATCATCCTGCACCACTACTCCCGGAGCTTCACTTAAAAGCTGTTTTAATTCGGCTAAATCAAATTCATTCTCAAACTCTATGTTTACACTTTCGCTATGGCCGCCCATTACCGGAATACGAACGGTAGTGGCTGTTACTTTAATACTGTCATCACCCATAATCTTGCAGGTTTCCTTCACCATTTTCATTTCTTCTTTGGTGTAACCGTTGTCAAGAAATACATCAATCTGCGGAATGGCATTTAAATCAATCTGGTATTTGTAAGCCATGTCACCTTCCCTGCCCTGGCGTTCGTTAAATAATTGGTCCACTGCTTTTTTGCCGGTACCCGTTACACTTTGATAGGTTGAAACAATCACTCTTTTAATGCTGTATTTTTTATGTAATGGCTGCAAGGCTACTACCATTTGAATGGTAGAACAATTGGGGTTGGCAATAATCTTATCATTTGCTGTGAGAACATTTGCATTTACTTCCGGTACTACCAAAGGTTTGGAAGGGTCCATGCGCCAGGCAGACGAATTATCTATTACGGTTATACCGGCTTCGGCGAATTTTGGTGCCCATTCCAACGAAGTGCTGCCTCCGGCAGAAAACAAGGCTACAGCCGGTTTGCCGGCAATGGCATCCTGCATACTAACGATAGCGTATTTCTTCCCCTTGAATTCTACCTCCTTACCAATTGATTTTTCCGAAGCAACGGGAACTAATTCGGTAACCGGAAAATTTCGCTCTGAAAGAACCTGCAACATTTTTGTACCTACAAGGCCGGTGGCGCCAATTACTGCAACTTTCATCTTTTGATTAATGGTTTAGTGTTACTAAAAAAGCCTTCCGGTTAAGGAAGGCTTGTAATTATTTTGAACATACGATTGCGTTACACCCCTTCCCTATAAGAGAACTGTTTCTTTGTGCGCTTGGTATGTATCATTTTTTTCATTGAGTGCGAAAATAGGGGCAAAAACTATGGATGCCAAATACAGTTTTTATTTTATGGGATATTATTTACATTAGGTGTATGACCAAAATCAAACTGCTGGCACTTGCCTTGCTGGCAGGCCATTACTCCCCTGCGCAGGTTCCTAATCGTTACGATATTGTCATTACCGAAATTATGGCCGACCCATTGCCGGCAGTAGGTTTACCCAACGCAGAATACATCGAAATAAGAAACGTTTCAACAACAGCCTTTAACATTAGTGGTTGGAAGCTAAGCGATGCGACAACCACGGCTACCGTCAGTAGTTCTTTTTTATTGCAGCCCGACAGCAGTCTTATACTTTGCGCAAACAGCAATGTAGCGGCCCTCTCGGTTTATGGCAGAACTATCGGCATTCCTTCCTTTCCTTCAATAAATAATGATGGTGACGTGCTGACACTTCGATCACCGCAGAATAAAGTCATTCATACCGTGGCTTATACAAGCGATTGGTACCAAAACGAAGCTAAAAAAGAAGGCGGCTGGAGCCTTGAGATAATAGACCCGAAAAATCCCTGCACGGGAAAAGATAACTGGAAGGCAAGCACCAATAATTTGGGTGGTACGCCCGGTAAAGTCAATTCGGTAAACAGCATAAATACAGATACAACACTCCCGCAATTACTACGAACTTTTACAGTAGATAGTGCAACGGTCGTTTTAGTTTTTAACGAACCCCTGGATAGTGCATCCGGGGCAGCAGTTAGTAGTTATTCTTTGCCTGGATATACCATCCTGTCTGCAACAACGATAGCGCCTCAGTTTCAAAGGGTGCAGCTAAAACTTGCTTCCTCTTTGCTGGCATCTACTGTTTATACTATATCTGTTACAAACGTATCCGATTGCAAAGGCAATGCAATTGGCGCTTACAATAAAGCAAGAATCGGGTTGCCGCAGACACCCGGTGTTGAAGATGTAGTGATTAATGAGATTCTTTTTAATCCTAAAACGCCTGGCAGCGATTATGTTGAATTGTATAATAAGAGCAAAAAAGTAATTGATGCATCCAAACTTTATATCGCTAATAAAAGCAGTGCCGGTAGTGTTGCTTCTTTAAAGAAGTTAGCGGACGAACCCTTGTGTATTTTTCCAGGTGATTATATGGTAGTAACCGGTGATGGCGATGTTTTAAAGCAGCAATACTTGGTAAAGAACCCAGACGGATTATTGCCACTTTCTTCTTTGCCGTCTTTCCCTGATGATGAAGGCGATGTAGTACTTGTTGATGTTAACGGAACTATTGTAGATGAAGTGCGGTATAAAGACGACTGGCATTTTGCCCTGATAGATAATAAGGACGGTGTAGCACTGGAACGGATAGACCCTGCTGGTAAATCAGGTGACAAAAACAACTGGCATTCTGCTGCTTCTACTGTAGGCTTTGGTACGCCAACGTATAAAAATTCACAGTACAAATTGATAGAAAGCGTCAATGCGGTAATTGAAGTTTTACCAAAGATCTTTTCTCCTGATAACGATGGTACAGACGACATTGCTACTGTTAGTTATAAAGTAGAAGGCAGCGGTTATGTAGCCAATGTTACCATTTTTGATGGGGGCGGAAGGATTGTAAAATACTTAGTACGTAATGCGTTGCTTGGACTTTCCGGCAAATGGAACTGGGATGGGCTAGGTGAGAGGGATCAGAAGTTAGCCATTGGAACGTACATTGTTTTCACAGAGATTTTTAACCTGCAGGGCAAAAGAAAAGCATTTAAAAATGTTGTGGTGTTAGCAAGGAAACCAAATTAAAACTCTTGCTTCATTTAATACCCAGCGCTTTTTCCAGCTGCCTAAAGCAAGATTATTGCACGGGCTTCTTTTTATAGCGCCCGGATTTTGTTAAACATATCTTGTATCGTGGCCTCGCCCGTGTTCCTAAAATATATCCCGCTAATTTTCTTGTACAAAATCAAAGCACATGAAACCAACATTTACTTTCTTATGTTTTTTCAGTCTCTCAATCTTTTCCTCTGCTCAAAGAACAAATGAGACTACCGCACGCAAAAATCTGTTTATTGAAGTTGGTGGCAATGGCATGGCCTTTAACGTAGTTGGCGAAACCCGCTTCAAGCCTGGAGCCAGTGGCTGGGGTATCAAAGCCGGTGCTGGCGGTTTCACCACCTCTTATGAATCATTATTCACGGCACCCGTGCAGTTAAATTACCTGGCTACAAAAAATGGTCGCGATTTTGTTGAAGTTGGCGTTGGAGCCACATTTCTGCACTATGATGACAAATACGACTATAGTTATCCCGGATATACTTATTCCGCTTATCCAACAGAGGTAATAAATCTTACCATTAATCAAAAAAATTCTGTGTATGGAAATCTAACATTAGGCTATAGACGGCAACCGGCCAATGGCGGCATTTTGTGGGGCATTGCTTTAACGCCACATTTTAATAGTAATGGATTTTGGCCGGTGTGGGGCGGGGTAAAATTCGGTTACTCTTTTAGAAGCCTTAAAACTAATTAAGCTTGTTGTTTATGCCTGCCAGGTATTAACGCGGCTAAGCCTAACCCAATAAAAGAGCCTTCAGTTATGAAGGCTCTTTTATTTTGCTGACCAATCTTTTTAACCAGGTAAACCTTCGAGGTCTTTAAAGCTTCAAAGGTTTTGTGTTAGACAAGTTCAATATCAAAACTCACCAGATCCTGAAATTGCATCAGCCTCTTATCAATATCTTCTTTTGTAATTTCTCTTAAACGTTCAGGGCCAAATTTTTCTACACAAAAAGAGGCCATGGCAGAACCAACAATAATAGCCGTCTTCATATTTTCAAACGATACATCTTTCGTACGGGCAATGTGGCCGATAAAGCCACCGGCAAAGGTGTCGCCGGCTCCGGTTGGGTCAAATACATCTTCAAGCGGAAGCGCAGGTGCATAAAACACTTCGTCGTTATGAAACAGTAAAGCGCCGTGTTCACCCTTTTTTATAATAAGGTATTTCGGCCCCATCGCCATAATTTTTTTTGCCGCTTTCACTAATGAAAATTCATGACTCAGTTCTCTTGCTTCGGCATCGTTCACCATCAACACATCAACCATCGTCAGTACTTCCTTCAAATCATCTAAGGCTATCTCCATCCAAAAATTCATTGTATCCAGTACAATCAATTTAGGACGGGTTGTTAATTGCTCTATCACACTCTTTTGCAGCTTTGGCATCAGGTTGCCCAGCATTAAAAATTCGGCGCCCTGGTAGCTATCCGGAATTTGCGGGTCAAAATCGGCCAGCACATTCAGGTCGGTTACCAGGGTATCACGGGTGTTCATATCCATATGGTACTTACCGCTCCAAAAGAAGGATTTTTTGTCCTTCACCACTTCCACACCATCTAATAAAACGCCACGGTCTTTTAGTTCCTGCATTTCTTCTTCCGGAAAATCGTAGCCAACAATTGAAACCTGTTGTATGGGTTTTACAAAGTTGGAAGCCGCATACGCCACATAAGTCGCGGAGCCTCCGATAATTTTATCCGTTTTTCCAAAAGGGGTTTCAATTGCATCAAAGGCCATAGTACCTACTACAATAACAGACATAATAAAGTTTAAGGTACGAAGTACGAAATACGAAGTGAGGTGCCGACAGTTTGTACTTCGTACTTTGTATTTCGTAATTTTTATCGGCGTGCAAACGTACTGTTTTACAGCGAAACAAAACATTCCTGCACTCCTCCCGTTAATTTTAAATTAATAGCAAAAGAAACAGCAGCTATTATCTTAGCAGCTTTATTTAACGGGTTGCTTCTATGATTCACTTCCATTCGCTCAGGGTAAAAAAAGTGCAGAAAGAAACAGAAGACTGCGTATCTGTTACCCTTGATGTGCCGCAGGAACTTCAGGAAACTTTTTATTTTAAACAAGGACAAAATCTTACCATCAGAAAAACACTGAATGGCCGGGAACAGCGCCGTAACTACTCCATTTGCACCAGTCCGTTTGATGGTGTTTTAAAGGTGGCCGTAAAAAAAGTAGATGGCGGCGTATTTTCTACCTGGGCAAATGAAAGCTTAAAAGCCGGTGATTTTTTAGACGTAATGCCACCTACGGGGAAATTTTATACACCCCTAAATCCGGCTCAGTCTAAAAACTATGTGGCGGTGACTGCCGGCAGTGGCATTACACCCATTCTTTCTATTATAAAAACCACATTGCTTACCGAGCCCCACAGCAGCTTTACATTGGTGTACGGTAACCGCACCAAAAACAGTATTATTTTTAAAGAAGAACTGGAGGCGTTGAAAGATAAATTTATTGACCGCTTTCGGGTTTACCACATATTAAGCCGGGAGAAAAGCGATACCCCTATCAACTATGGAAGAATAGATGTAGAGAAATTAGACCTGTTATTTGATAAGGTGATTGATAAGACCCGGTGCGATGAGTTTTTTCTTTGCGGCCCTGAAGAGATGACCTTTTGCATAAGGAATTATCTGGAAGCCAAAGGTGTGGCTGGGCAAAAAATTCATTTTGAACTATTTACCATTCCGGGACAGAAACAGTCAACTGTTATCCATCAACAGTCATCCGAAGTGGATGCAGGGCCTAAAGCAAAAATCTCTGTAAAACTGGATGGCGTTTTGTTTGACTTTGATCTTGGTTATGAAAGCGAAAGTATTTTGGATGCAGCCCTAAAGCAGGGGGCCGACCTGCCATACGCCTGCAAAGGCGGTGTTTGTACCACTTGTAAAGCAAAAATTGTAGAGGGCAGGGTAAGGATGGAGGTAAACTGGGGCCTGGAGCCGGATGAAGTAGAGAATGGCTTTATTCTTACCTGTCAATCGCACCCAACAACAGAAAAAGTGTTGGTGGATTTTGATGCTAAATAAACGAAACAGGTATAACAAAAAGAGCTACAAAATATGGAGATTCTTTCTATTGAATGAAATAACCTGCTTATAAAGTTGGCCGGGTTGGATCGTTGTCAGGCGCAGGCGAAATCGTAGTGTTGCAGGTATTGTAATGTTCGAGATCGGGCTGTTATATTCATCCCGGTGTTCATTTAGTCTTCCCAGCTTCAAATCTTCATTGTACACCGTCGCTTGCAGAGTGGTTTATCAAGGCAAAAGCCACCACGCCAATGAAGCCCCTAAAAAGCCATAATATAATGAACCAGGAAAGAAACATATTGTAACGGCTACATTGGTCGAGTTCTAACCCCTACTTATACGACACAAGGTGCCGTAGGGTTTTAAGAAAATAGTAAGCACCCCATTGCTTACTTTTGCCCCTTAACGATGTTATATGAGCGTGCAAAATCTTGAGCAGATATTTCAGAATAAAATAGACGATGATATCCGCATCGAACCCAAAGACTGGATGCCGGAAAAGTATCGTCAAACCCTTATCCGTCAAATATCCCAGCATGCGCACTCCGAGATTGTAGGCATGTTGCCAGAGGGCAATTGGATTAGCCGTGCCCCATCGCTCAAACGCAAGCAAATTTTAGTGGCAAAAGTGCAGGACGAAGCAGGTCATGGATTATACTTATACAGCGCTGCTGAAACACTTGGCATTAGCCGTGATGAAATGATAGGGCAGCTGCACAGCGGCAAGGCAAAATATTCAAGCATCTTTAATTACCCAACTTTAACCTGGGCCGACATGGGTGCTATTGGCTGGCTGGTAGATGGTGCAGCCATTATGAACCAGGTTCCATTATGCCGGGCCTCATATGGCCCTTATAGCCGTGCCATGATCCGCGTTTGCAAAGAAGAAAGTTTTCACCAGCGCCAGGGCTTTGAAGCCCTGTTGGTTTTAAGCAAAGGAACGGCTGAACAAAAAGCGATGGTGCAGGATGCCATTGACCGTTGGTGGTGGCCCAGTATTATGATGTTTGGTCCGCACGATGCTGAAAGCAGTAACACCGAAAGCAGTATGAAGTGGAAGATCAAACGATTCAGCAACGATGAATTGCGCCAGCGTTTTGTAGATATGATTGCGGAGCAGGTAAAACTTCTTGGTATGACTTTACCTGATGCGGATCTTAAATGGAATGAAGAGCGTAAACACTACGATTTCGGGAAGATAAACTGGGAAGAATTCTGGAATGTAGTAAGTGGTAACGGCCCTTGTAATAAGCAACGGTTAGATGCAAGGAAGAAAGCGTGGGAAGAAGGTGCGTGGGTTAGAGAAGCCGCTGCAGCACATGCTGAAAAGCGTAAGCAAAGAGCAGCAATAAAAGAAGGAATAGCGGCATAAGCTGAAACACAGGCAGGTACTTAGCCGTACTGCTGCTATAAAACTTCTGTTGTGTCGCACTCTTGTACTGTGCCAGGTAGTTTAGCTATTGTAAAGAACGTTTGGTTACAAATCAACCTACAAAAACTTCATCACAGTGAACCTGTTTAGAAAATATTATTACGGTGATTATGATGCTATAAAGGGCAATAGTGCGGAACCGGCAAATACAGGTGATAAAAGCAATAGTGCTTCTGAATGGCCGCTCTTTGAAATCTTCATCCGCAGCAAGCAGGGTTTAGATCATAAACACGTTGGCTCCTTACATGCAGCCGATGCGCAAATGGCTGTTGAAAACGCAAGAGACGTTTATACAAGAAGGCAGGAAGGCGTAAGCATTTGGGTGGTAGAGAGTAAGCATATTCATGCCTCTAACCCGGATGAAGCTGAAAGCTTTTATGAACCAGCTAACGATAAAGTTTATCGCCATCCAACATTTTACGATCTGCCTGATGAAGTAGACCACATGTAACAACAGAGTAGCAGGAATAACAAAATTTCACAGATTGCTTACTTATTAACCTATTAACTTGTCAACGGCTCAACTTTTCTTATATACGCTCCATCTTGCTGATAACGCGTTGATAATTGGCCAGCGCAACAGCGAATGGACCGGTCACGGACCTGTATTGGAACAGGATATTGCTATCACTAATATTGCCCTGGACTACCTGGGACAAGCAAGGAATTTTTACCAGTACGCTGCTACAGTTTATAATGATTTTAGCGAGGCCGATAAACAAGCAGTAGATAAATACCTTCCCCGGTTATGGAAAACATTTGGCAGGGAGTTGCAGGAAGATGATCTGGCTTTTCTGCGTGACGAACACCAGTACTTAAATCTCCTTCTTACCGAATTACCAAAAGGCGATTGGGCTTTCTCAGTTTTACGTCAATTCTTTTTTAGTGCCTTTCAGTTCTACCAGTATCAACAACTTCAACAAAGCAGCGATGTACAGTTAGCAGCTATCGCCGAAAAATCAATCAAGGAAACAGCTTATCATCTCCGCTGGAGCGGCGAGTGGGTAATACGTTTGGGCGATGGAACGGGTGAAAGTGCTCAACGTATAAAAAGAGCTTTGGCAGATATGTGGCCTTTTACAGGAGAGATGTTTATAGGTGCCCCTTACGAGGAGGTTGATGTGGCTACTTTAAAAGAAAGCTGGATTCAAAAAGTTCAGGCCGTGCTTGATGAGGCAATGTTAGAACTACCTAAAACAACATGGGCACAAAGCGGCGGAAAAGAAGGTAAACATACAGAGTACTTAGGCTTTTTATTGGCCGAAATGCAGCACCTGCAGCGCACTTTTCCAAATGCAATTTGGTAAGATGATTCAAACATTTGCTCTCACTGATTTTTATGCGCTTTGCGACAGCGTAGGCAAGCGAAATCACTACCTGCAAAGTATTCTTGACGAATATAGTTATCCTCCATTTTGGACAAGGCCCAACACATTTGAAACTCTTGTGCTAACCATTTTAGAGCAACAGGTTTCCCTGGCTTCTGCCTATGCAGCGTATAGAAAACTTAAAGAAAAGATTGATAAGATTACGCCGCAAAAAGTTTTGCAGTTAACCGGCGAAGAGTTACGAAGCTGTTATTTCAGTAGGCAAAAAATTGTATATGTAAGGGAATTAGCGGATGCAATCCTTACCAGGCGAATCAGCTTAAAGCGTTTTGAAAAAGAAGAAGATGGCGTAGTAAGAAAAGAATTAAAAGAAGTAAAAGGCATTGGCGATTGGACGGTTGATATTTACCTGCTTCATGCATTACAGCGCACCGATATTTTCCCCATCGGTGATCTGGCTTTAGTAAATGCGCTGAGAATGATAACCGGTAAACAGCTTTCTAAAGAAGAAATTATTTTAATGGCAATAAGCTGGAAACCCTACCGCTCTGTTGCTACGATGATCTTATGGCATTACTACATCAAAAGGAAAAATATTAAACTGCTGCATTAGCTTCGATTTATACTTCACACCTGTAAAATATATCCTGTATGCACAAGGTGACGTTTACGTAAGGGATAAAAAATGAAATAATAAAAGTCTATACACCCTAAGTTTTCCCGGGGACAGGGTTTTGCAGGGCCATTACTTCCGGCTATAATTAGGTGCTTCCCTTGTTATTTCCACATCATGCGCATGGCTTTCCCGCATACCGGCGTTTGTAATTTTTACCAGCGTTGCGTTTTGTAATTCAGCAATGTTTTTAGCGCCGCAGTAACCCATGCCAGCACGCAGGCCACCCACGTATTGATAGACAATTTCCCTGAGCGTTCCCTTATAGGCCACCCGGCCTTCAATGCCTTCGGGTACATATTTTTTTACGTCTGCTTCAGGGTCCTGGAAATAGCGGTCGCTGCTGCCAACCGACATCGCACCCAGTGAACCCATGCCACGATACTCCTTAAATTTTCTGCCTTCATAAATAATGGTGTCGCCCGGACTTTCTTCGGTACCGGCAAAAATGCTTCCCATCATTACACAATCAGCCCCGGCGGCTAATGCTTTTACCATATCACCAGTATAGCGTATGCCACCATCGGCAATCAATGGAATACCTTTATTCTTTAATGCTGCCTGTGCCTGCATGATGGCTGTTAACTGCGGTACACCGGCGCCAGCCACAATACGTGTAGTACAGATAGAGCCCGGTCCTATACCAACTTTCACTGCATCGGCACCGGCATTAGCCAGGGCTTCTGCGCCTTCGGTAGTAGCAACGTTTCCTGCAATTACATTCATCTTTTTAAAAGACTTTCGTACGCTTTTCAGCGCATCTATAATTCCTTTGGAATGACCGTGTGCACTATCCAAACAAATTACATCCACGCCTACAGACTGCAAAGCAGCCACCCTGTCCAATAAATCATTTGTGACCCCTACTGCTGCACCTACCAGCAACCGGCCAAGTGTATCTTTCACGGAATTAGGATAAGAAGTAACCTTTAAAATATCGCGGTAGGTGATTAAGCCAACTAATTTGCCTGCACTATCCACAACCGGTAATTTCTCAATTTTTGTTCGGTGAAGAATTTTTTCCGCCCCTTTCAGGTCAGTTCCCTCTGGTGCCGTAATCAAATTCTCACTCGTCATTACCTCACTCACAGGCCGATGCATATTTTGTTCAAACCGCAGATCGCGGTTGGTTAATATGCCTGTTAGTTTTCCGCCCCCATTCACAATGGGAATACCGCCGATTTTATTATCACGCATCAAGCGTAAAGCATCACCGATAGTAGCATCATCAGTTAAAGTAACCGGGTCAATGATCATCCCGCTCTCGCTGCGCTTTACTTTACGTACCTGGTCGCTTTGCTTTTCAATGCTCATGTTTTTGTGCAGGATGCCTATGCCACCTTCGCGGGCCAATGCAATGGCCAATGAGGCTTCTGTTACCGTGTCCATTGCTGCTGAGAGCATGGGAACATTAAGGGTAATATCTTTAGTTAAACGGGTTTTTATTTCAACATCGCGGGGTAAAATCTCCGAGTAAGCCGGAACAAGAAGAACATCATCAAAAGTTAGCCCTTCAATAAAGGTTTTTGTGGTGGGGTTTGTTGCCATAGGCAAAGATAGGGAGGGGAGTTTAGAGTTGACGGTTGACGGTTGACGGTTGACAGTTGACAATGTAAATTATTAAATATAGTTTCAATATAACAATAACTGGCCGCGACAGAGATACTATCTGCCAACTGTCAACTTTTTTGAATTGGTACATTCAAGGGGAGAGTTTATTTTTAGAGGAATGAAAAGAATGCTTAGCCTTTATATGTTTTTACCTGCTTTCTTTTGGGGGCATAAAAGCTTAGGGCAGGATTCTACAGCAGGAGTTTCAATTATTTTTTCCCCTGCTTTGTTTGTTCCGGTAAGTGTGGCGGCGCAGGTGGGATTACAGTATAAACTAAGCAAGAGGTGGAGTTTTTTGGGGGAAATAGCTATTCCTACATTCTATCCGCAAGACGATACATATGAAGAAATTAATTATTGGCGAGCCGGTGCAGAAATAAAATGCCGGGCTGGTAAAATGAAAAGTTCCCATAGGTACTTCTCTTTACAAACAACTTATTTATTCAGAACATTGGTTGACAATGATGAAGGAGTGGTTCACAGGCAAACCGCCAACTACATTTATGAGGGTGCCGCAATAAAGTCTCCTGTTGTATCCGGTGCAGTAAAAATGGGTTTTGAAGCTCCGCTAAGTAAACAATTTTTTGCAGATGTTTTTCTCGGTATGGGCTTGCGGATGATCTTCAATAAATATGAGTCTAAGAATTTCAGGCTTACCAGCACCGAGCCGCCAAAGAATAATTTTGTTTTGTTACCTGAAGAGGGATGGCGGTTTGATTATACATTAACCCGGTTTCATTTTACTGCGGGGTTGCGATTGGGGCTACGACTTTGAAGTCAAATCATCTTGTACATTTTTCCCGGCATGCCTTGCACAATTCCCTGTAACTCCAGGTTTAAAATAGCACAGGCAACAGCACTGCTGCTTAAGCCGCTGCTGATATTTATTTCATCAATAGGCAGGGCTTCTTTTTCTTGCAGTAATCTTATAATTGTTTGTTCCTCTGCTGTTAGTTCTATAAATAACTCCCGCTGTTGCTTAGGGCCTGATTTTTTTTCCTTCCAACCTAATATATCCATTAATTCATCTGCATCGGTAAGCAAAATAGCTTTGTTGTATTTTACCAAATGGTTGCAGCCCAAACTTACTTTATCTGTTACACGGCCCGGTACTGCAAATACATCACGGTTGTAGGCATCGGCTAATTTTGCTGTTATCATGCTGCCGCCTTTTACCGATGATTCAACGATTATAGTAGCATCGCTCATACCAGCCACAATCCGATTACGTAAAGGGAAATTATGCTTGTCTGGTTTTGTGCCACTAAAGAACTCCGAGAGCACACCCCCTCCCTTTTCAATCATTTCTTTAGCCAAAGGAGCATGTTGGGCAGGATAAATTTTATCAAGCCCATGCCCAACAACACCTACCGTTGGTACACCATATTTTAAGCAGGCTTTGTGTGCTATGGCATCTATACCAAATGCCAGTCCGCTAATAATTAAAATGTTATGCTCTGCAAGGTCCTTTACTAATTTCTCTGTAAAATTCTTACCATAATCGGTATTGCTTCGGGTACCAACCAGAGCTATGATTTTGGAGGCGTTTAAGGTGGCTGCGCCTTTATAAAAAAGAAGTGTGGGAGAATCGTAGCAATTCAGTAGCCGTTTCGGATAGGTTTCAGCCGTTAAAAAGAGAGCCTGGATTTTATATTTATCAATAAACTTTTCTTCGTGCTCTGCTAAATGAAACTCTTTGAAATGTTTGATGCTTCTTGCTCTTACTTCCCCGATACCTTCTATCTTTTCAAGCTCTGAAATCCTTGCTTTAAAAATGGACTCTGCATCACCGAAATGCTGCACCAAAATTTTGGCTTGTACATCGCCAATATTAGGGATGAGCGTAAGGGAAAGCTGGTAGAAAAGTTCGGAATGCATGAAAGAAGATGACAGATGATTGTTGGCTGATGACAGCAAATTAAGAAAAGTCCGTCATCTATCATCGGTCATTCATCATCACTTGGCCGTTATCTTCAACTCTGTTCTCCTGTTTTGCGAACGGCCCTCTTCTGTCTTGTTATCGGCTACCGGCTTTGATGCGCCAAAACCTTTTGCAATAAAACGGTCGCCTTTAATACCATTAATTACCAGGTAATTTGTTACGCTTACAGCACGGGCAGTTGAGAGTTTCTGGTTATCGGCAGCCGTGCCCACATTATCCGTGTGGCCCTCAATTTGAATTTTTACTGTAGGATTATCTTTCAATAGTTGAACAACCCTGTCTAATTCAATGGTGGATTCAGGCTTTACATCATACTTTTTTGTATCAAAAAAAATATTGCGCAAAACAATGGCAGCATCTACTTCTATCGGCTGAAGTGGTATATCTTTTTGATACGTAGAATCCGGAGCTTTCGTTTTTAATGAATAACTGCCGGAATAAAACAAATACCCTTTTCTTGCTACGTTAAATACATAGTCTTTCCCAACAGGAAGGGTAAGTAAGTAATTGCCTGTTTCATCTGTTTGCACTTTTGAAACCGTTTGTTTTGTAGCCAGGTCAATTAACTCCACAGATGAAGGTAATCCCGCGGCCGTTTTTTTATCAAATACCTTTCCCTTCACCCAAAGAGTGCGAGCAGGCCGGGCATCTTCCCGCATTTCAAATGAGTAAATGTCCAGCCCACCTTTGGTGTCGCTTCGATCACTGGCGTAGTAGGCTGTTTTGGCATCAGCACCAATAAATAAAGTTCCTTCGTTATCAATTGTATTGATTGGGTAACCCAGGTTTTCAGGCTTGCTCCAGCCGCCATCGGTACCTTTTCTTGCTATAAATAAATCGTCGCCGCCATACCCCTGCAAACCATTTGAGTTAAAGTATAAAGTTTGATTATCGGAATGAATAAAAGGAGAGTATTCATCGCCAACGGTATTAATACCAGGGCCTAAATTTTCGGGCTTGCCCCATTTGCCGCTGGGCAATAAACGCGACACATACAAATCGCTGCCACCCAAGCCGCCAAAGCGCCGGCTGGAAAAATATAATTCTCTTTTATCAGGTGATAAGCAAGGCTGCGATTCCCACTGATCACTGTTAATGTTGTTGCCTAAATTAAAGGCAGGCGACCAGCCTTCCGGTGTTTTGTACGACATGTAAATATCGCAACTGCCCGCACCATCAGGGCGGTTACAGCCTGTAAATACCAACCATTCTCCATCACTTGAAATATTCTGTGCGCCTTCATTTTGTTGGGTGTTGATGTTGCCCGGTAAGCGAACGGATTTAGCCCAGACATTACCGGTTTTTTCGCTGGCGAAAAAGTCTTCGTTTAGTCCATTAAGCCTTCTGGTGTAAACCAACAATTTTCCATCGACGGGCATGGTAGGAAAGTATTCCGACTCGGAAGTATTTACAGCGTCGCCCATGTTCTGCGGTGCAAAAACATAATTGCTATTATGTTTTTTTGCATAGTCAATGGCAAACTGAAAACTCTTCTGCCGATACTCCGCTGCTTTTTTTGTGGTTGGATGAAGAGATGGTTTTATTAATAAGGAAGTAATGGTTTGCAGGGCTTTTTCAAAATCACCCTTGCCGGCAAGATTGATAGCGTACGGAAGCAGTGATTCAGCGGTATAAGCACTGTCCATACTGATAGCTTTCTCATAAAAAGAAACGCTTTGGCTATAATCTTTTATTTGTCCGTAGATACCTGCTAACGATAAATAGGCATCAATATACCCGGGGTCGCGGCGAGTTGCATCCTGCAAGGCAATGATGGCTTCTTTATATTTGCCTGCTTCGGCCAGTTCCATTGCAGCGTTATATAAAACAATCGCTTTTTTGTCAGCTTTTTCAGCATCGTATTGGGCGGAAGCAGATAAGGTAGAATAGAAAATGAAAAATATAAAATACAGAATGCGGTTCTTCATACGCTGAAGATACCAACTCTAAAAAAAGCTCAGTAATTCTCTACTTGTTTTAACGTTCTTTCAACTGTGACATTGAATCAAACATTTTAAGGAACATTGATATACTTATGCGTTTGCAACGATAGCTGCCACTGCGGATGGGCTTTTATATAATCAACAATCAACGGTGTAATTAATTCTGCTTTTGACCACTCGGGTTGCAGAAATAATTTGCAATCGGGTGAAACCTTATTACCCCAATTCTCTGCCCAGGCAAAATCAGTTTTATTAAAAACCACAATCTTGAGTTCATCCGCCTTTGGCAAAACTTCGGGCAAAGGGGCTTTAAATTTTTTTGGTGATAAGGTTATCCAGTCTAATTCGCCTGAAAGAGGTGAGGAGCCTGATGTTTCGATATGCGTTCGCAGACCCGCCTCATGCAAGGCATTTGTAAGCGGGGATAGATCATGCATTAATGGTTCGCCACCTGTGATCACTACTATCTGCGAAGGCGTTTCTTTAATCAAGGCTACTATATCTTCGATCTTCCTTAAGGGGTGTTTACCTGCATCCCAACTATCTTTTACATCGCACCAAACACAACCTACATCGCAACCACCTAACCGTACAAAATAAGCGGCACGGCCTGTATGCACCCCTTCACCCTGGAGCGTATAAAAATGCTCCATCACTGGCAAAACGGTTCTGCTTCTTAAAACAGAGTCTACTTCTCTACTATTTATTGTCTCAACCATTTTCCCATTTTCAAATTGGCGAATTTTCGCATTAGTCATAGTGCTTCATAGCACAAGCCTTAAATGTATTTTTCATTAACGCTGCAATTGTCATAGGTCCTACGCCCCCAGGTACCGGTGTTATATAAGAGGCTTTTGGCGCTACCGATGCATAGTCGACATCGCCACTAATGCGATAGCCGCTTTTTTTGCTAGCGTCGGTGACCCTTGTGATGCCTACATCAATAATCACAGCACCCTCCTTTACCATGTCTTCTTTTATAAAACCCGGCCTGCCCAATGCTGCTACAATAATATCAGCAGTCTGGCAAATTTCCTTGAGGTTTTGCGTACCGGAATGGCATATAGTGACGGTACAATTTCCCGGAGCGGTGGCCGCACTTAATAATATGCTCATGGGCCGGCCTACAATGTTGCTTCGTCCAATTACTACAGCATGTTTGCCTGCGGTTTGTATTTTATAATGTTCCAGCATCAGCATAATACCATACGGAGTGGCCGGAACAAAAGTTGGCTGCCCCTGTACCATACGTCCCACATTAATGGGGTGAAAGCCATCTACGTCTTTAGCAGCATCGATAGTATTTATAATTTCTTCGGAAGATATATGAGCTGGCAGGGGAAGTTGAACCAATATGCCATCCACATCCGGATCGGTGTTTAATTCCCGCACAAGTTCCAGTAATTTTAATTCCGAAACATCATCCTCCAGCCTGATAAGGGTTGATTTAAATCCAACTTCATGACAGGCCTTTACCTTAGACCCCACGTAGGTTTCACTGGCGCCGTTAGTGCCTACCAAAATGGCTGCTAAATGTGGTACCGGCGCACCTCTTGACATTAATTGCGCTACTTCAATCTTCAATAGATCTTTAATTGCCTTTGCAGTTTCTTTGCCATTCAAAATTTGCATCCGGCAAAGATAAAAGGGTTTGGGTTTAGGGGTTCTTCACCTCATACCTGTTTTACTTAAATTGTTACGGTACAGGAAGAGAAGCATATCACCTAAAGCCTGCTGATGAGCTGTTCCTTTTCTGGGTGTTCTTTCCTGTTTTACTTAAAATTTGTTTTTCAACATTATGTTCTATCTTACTAGAAACTAACTGGCGTGAAAGGAATTCTTCTTTTTACTGCTTTTTATTTCATTTCATTGTGCTGTTATGGGCAAACTGCCCGTACGCCCGTTGCCGGTGTTTACACTTCTCTTCATACCTATAGTTCACAATTTAAGGACGCATTTTCATTTAGGTCAAATTCCGCCTCGCTGGCCGGAATTGAAAAATTTTCAGCGGGCGTTTATTCTGAACGCAGGTTTATGTTGCAGGAACTTCCTACTTATTCTTTTGCGGCAGCCTTACCCACACCAACAGGAAACTTTGGGTTGAATGGGGATTACTCTGGGGGAAGCTTGTATAATGAAACAACACTCGGTTTAGCTTATGCCAGAAACTTGGGAAGTAAGGTTGATGTGGGTGTTCAATTTCATTATTTTTCTATGAGAGCTTCAACGTATGGAGCCGCTTCCGCCATAATATTTGATGCCGGGGCTATTTTTCATATTACCGAGCAGGTGCATACAGGTCTGCATGTTTATAACCCGGTTGGAATGAAAATAGGAAAAGAAGAAAAGCTACCCTCAATATATGCAGCGGGCATTGGATACGATGCCTCTTCACAATTATTTATTGGTGCTGAAGCACAGAAACCTGAGGGCCAGCCGCTAACAGTAAATGCGGGATTACACTATGTATTTGCAGATAAATTGGTTGCTCGTGGCGGTATCAGCACGGCCACATCACTTTATTATATTGGTTTTGGCGTAAAGTTGAAAAGCCTTCGGGTAGATATGACGGCTTCTTTTCACCCCTATCTGGGTGTTACTCCCGGCTTGTTATTAATTTATGCATCGCCAACAAAATGAAAACCATCTTTACTATAGTATTCTTCGCCTGGTTTTCGTGTTGTGCACAAGAGCTGCCTGTTACTACACAACAGCAAATAGAAAACTTAGGTGACGAAGCTTTGGAGGACGATGCATTCTTACTGCAACTAAATTTTTATTTAAAGCATCCCGTTAACTTAAACACGGCTACTGCCGAAGATTTGCAGCTCATCCGCTTTTTAACCGATCTGCAAATCGCTAACTTTCTTCGTTATCGTGCTCTTTTTGGCAAATTGCTCCATATTTATGAGCTGCAAGCAGTACCTGGCTTCGATTTATTGACCATCAGGAAGGTACAGCCTTATGTTTTTGTAGGCGAGGCCCTATCCCTGAAAGAATCACTACTTTCCCGTTTCGGTGGTGGAGAGCAATATATACTTTTCCGGGCAAGACGCATACTTGAAAAAGCGAAAGGGTATGATAGTTCTTTAAGCAGCTACTATCCAGGCGATCGGAATCATTTACTACTCCGGTATCGTTATCAATATAAAACAACTTTATACTATGGTATTGTAGCTGATAAAGATGCCGGCGAACAGTTTTTTAAAGGAGCGCAAAAAACAGGCTTTGACTTTTATTCCTTTCATTTATTTGCCCGGTACTTGGGAAAAATAAAAGCTTTTGCGCTTGGCGATTATGTAGTGAACCTGGGCCAGGGTCTTACACAGTGGCAGTCGCTGGGTTTCGGCAAAAGCGTGGATGCCATAAATATAAAACGGCAATCAGCCGTGCTTCTTCCTTACCGCTCTGCCGGTGAATTTAATTTTAACCGCGGTGCTGCCGCTACTATCAGGTTCAACAGGTTTGAGGCAACGGGGTTTATTTCGTATAAAAAATTCAGTGGCAACCTGCAAACTGATTCAATTGACCATTTCACTTCCTTTGGAACATCGGGTTATTACCGCACTAAAAACGAAGTGGCGGACCGGTATAAGTTGAGCGACTTTTCTTTTGGTGGAAACGTTTCTTACCAAAGCGGGTCGTTAAAACTAAGTGCAAATGCGGTAGTTCACCGGTTTTCCCGCCCTATGCAGAAAAGAGATGAACCCTATAATTTGTTTGCTTTTACGGGCAAACAGGCGTTAAACGTAAGTGTGGATTATAGTTATACTTATAATAATATGCATCTTTTTGGAGAAGCGGCCATAGATAAAAATCTAAATAAGGCTTTTTTACAAGGGGCACTGGTCAGCCTGGATCCTAAGATTGATGTTTCTATTTTATACCGCAACTTATCGCAAAAGTATAGCTCTCTTTTTGGCAATGCCTTTACCGAAAACACTTTGCCAGGCAACGAAAAAGGATTGTATGCCGGGATTATTATCAGGCCTGTGTACCGTTGGCAACTAGCTGCATACGCTGATTTTTATGAAGCACCGTTTTTAAAATACAGGGTAAATGGTGGGAGCCGTGGCTTCGATTACCTGGCGCAATTAAGCTACCATCCCAATAAACATGCAGAACTCTACCTCCGCTACCGAACGGAAAATAAGCAACTAAATGAAAGCGGAACGCAAAGCATCATCAATGTTCCCGTAGAAAAGCCCAGGAAAAATTTACGGCTTCACTACGGTACACAAATTAATGAGACAATCTCCCTGAAAGGGAGAACTGAAATTATTTGGTATGATAAGATGGGAAAGAAAGGTGAAGAAGGCTTTTTAACGTATGTAGAAGCCAGCCACCAGCCGTTAGATAAAATAAAGGGAACCCTGCGTTTGCAATTTTTTGAAACAGGAGGTTATAACAGCCGCATTTATGTCTATGAAAGCGATGTGCTTTATAGTTTTTCCATTCCTGCATTTTTCGATACAGGCTTTCGCTACTATTTTACTATTACGTATGACGCAAGTAAAAAGCTTGCTTTTTGGCTACGAATGGCCCAAACCATCTATAAAGGAAAACTATTAGTTGGTTCAGGACTAGATGAAATTCAAGGAAATAAGCGAACTGAAGTTAAGATTCAAGCCACGTATAATTTTTAAATTTGAGATAAAAAAAGATTTTAAAAAAGCCTGTTTTATTAAAAAACCTATAACTTGGCGCAGCAATTTTAACAAAGAGTTGGTCTATATAAATTGCTTACTTCTCTACGTGTGACGCCGGGAATTGAGATTATTGATTTATTAAATTTAAAAATTAGAAGTTCAATGAGAAAAATTACGCTGCTGCTATCAATGCTGCTATTGAGTGTGCTAGCATTTGCCCAAACCGCACGCACGGGCACAGTTCGTGACGAAAAAGGGGAGCCCATTCCATTTGCCACAATAACTGAAGTTGGAAAAAATAATGTTGTAAGAGCTGATGCTAACGGTGTATTTACTATTAGAACAACTGATGGTGCACAGTTGCGTGTTACAGCCAGTGGTCATCAGGACCAGACCTTGACAGTTTCTGGTACCACGGTTACTGCTACTCTTACAACACGGCAAGATCAATTAGCAGAGGTTGTGGTTACCACAGCATTAGGTGTTCAGCGTCAGGCAAAGGAATTAGGATATTCCACTGCCAGGGTAAGAGCTGCTGAGCTAACCCAGGCTGCTCCGGTAAACCTGCAAAATGGATTAACTGGTAAAGTATCGGGTTTAAATATTACTACTACCAGTAGTGATGTGTTGGGAACTAACCGTATTAATTTACGGGGTATCCGTTCTATTACCGGAAACAACCAGCCTATGTTGATTTTGGATGGCGTGCCTATCAGCATTAGCTATTTAAACTCATTAAATCCTAATGACATTGCGGATGTCAGTATTCTGAAATCATCAACTGGTACAGCTATATATGGCCCTGATGGGGTAAATGGTGCAATAGTGATTACCACCAAAAGAGGTGTTAAAGGCAGGCCCACCGTTACGGTAAGCCATACGGCACAAATTGAGAGAATATCTTACCTGCCTAAATTTCAAAAGCGCTATGGTTCCGGTTATTCACCTGATGCAGCCGGCTTTGGTACTTTTGAGCCCATTGAGCAGCAAAGCTGGGGTGATGAATTTGATGGTTCCATCAGGCAATATGGTCAAACAGGACCTAATGGTGAAAAATTAGAATTTCCTTATTCGTATAACAAAAACGGCATCCGTAATTTCTGGCAGACCGGCGTTACCAATCAAACAGATGTGTCTTACTCTACAGGCGACTTTTATTTGAGTGCTCAAAATGTAAGTATAAAAGGCACAGTACCGGATGATGTAAACAATCGTAGAGCATTTACTATAAGAGCAGACCGCGAGTATGGTAAATTCAGAGCTGCTTTTAATCTTAGGTATACAAATTCCGAATATAACGTAACTAATAACAAAAGGGCAGTTTACTATAATGTAACTGGTACACCTGGTCAATATGACCTGGCGAGGTTTAAAGATTGGAGAAACGATTATTTTTCTAGCCCTAATGGGTACTTTACGCCTTATTTAGATAACCAGGGAAAGACGCCTTTCTTCGCTAAAGACAATTACCGCGAAATTGGTAAAACTGATGACGTGTTTGGTAATGCGGAATTTAATTTCAAAGCGACTGACTGGTTAAACTTCGTTTACCGGGTTGGTATATCTATAAGCAATTCAGATGCCCGAACCACAAGAGGCGCATTTACTTACTCTCCTTTCTCGGCAACATTAAGGGACCATGGTACAGTAAATATTACTTCTGCTGTTACCGATGCTTCTAATTTCAATAGCCGGCTTACATCCGAGAGTTTCGCGAATTTTAATAAAAAATTCAGCCTTTTTGGCTTAAATGCTACGGTAGGTCATTCCTATCGTCAAACCACAGGCAGGTTTTTGAGTGTGGGAAGTGGAAATTTAGGTACGTCAGAACTTTTAAGTACTGCATTTCGCAGGGGAGAACCAACTATTGGCGAAACTAATACCCAGGCAAGGCTGGAGCGCCTCTTTTACAGAGTTGGGTTTGATTACGACAACTGGGCCTTTTTAGAAACAACAGGCAGCTACGATACGGATAGCCGGTTAGCCCAACCAACAGGGTTGGAAAGCAAAAGCGATATCAGCTATTTTTATCCTGGCGTGAGTGCATCATTGTTACTGCACCAGGTAGTACCTGCTTTAAAAGAAAGCAGCACACTGAGTTATTTGAAACTTAGAGGTGCCTGGTCTAAAACCGGCAATGTAAACCTTGGCGCATACGGGTTGCAAAACACCTTCACTAATTCTCTTTTCTTCCCATACGGGGACATCTTAGGTTTTCAGGCAAATGCACTCACCGTGGCTGCATCTTATAATCCTGAGTTCGTGATAAATAAAGAAGTAGGAATAGAGTTAGGCTTCTTAAGAAACAGAATTAATTTAGAAGGTACCTATTATCATCAGGATAATACGGACCAAATCATCGGCGTACAATTATCGAATACAACCGGATATACAACTGCAAGACAAAATGCTGCGTCATTCATCAACAAAGGGTTGGAACTGGATTTACGTTTAACTCCTTTGGTTCGAATTGGCAAGGTAAATGTTGATTTTAAAGTGAATTATACCAATCAGTCTAATAAAGTTACTTCTCTTGTTGATGGTGTTAATGAGTTAGGTGTTGGGAATTTTAATTATGCAATTGTTGGCCAGTCTATTTTTAAATTCAAACTAACTGACTATGTAAGAGATGATCAGGGCCGTGTGATAGTGGATAAAACAACCGGTATGCCAACAAAAAATCCAAACCTTACTACATTCGGAAACACTTTACCTCAGCATTTATTAGGATTGAACTTAAATATCAGCTGGAAAGGATTAACCTTTAGTGCTGTAGCCGACCACCGCAGTGGCAACCAGATTGTAGTAGATGAGTTAGGCGGATTTTTAGATGACAATGGTATTTCTGAAAGAAGCGCACAAAATGGCCGCCGCGCTTTTGTCTTCCCTAATTCCGTGTATGATGATGGTTCTGGCAAGTATGTTTTAAATACAGATGTTTATACGCAAACTTATGGCCGCCTATTTTGGAACAGCGATTTAAATACAGGCGTAACTACTAATTATTTAGCTAGTGGAGCTTTTTGGAAAATCAGGGAGGTAGCATTTAATTATGAAATTCCTACCCGGTTTTTTGGCAGCAAGTTAGGTAGTGTGATCAAGGGAGCAACTATCGGCATCAATGGTAGGAATCTGTTTATGTTCTTACCTAAATCCAACCAATGGACAGATCCTGAATTTTCTGTGGATCCAAACAATATTGGCAGGGCATCTACAACAAGTACCGCATCTAATGCCGCAGGTAGAAGTTCAGCTTTCAATATGCCTCCAACGAGAATATTTGGTGCTAACCTGGCTTTGAGATTTTAATATTGTAAACTCGTAATATAGTAACATGAAATTTAGAAAAATAATTTACGCCACCTTTGTTTCAGTAGTACTAATCAGTGCTGGCGGGTGTAAAAAAGATAAGTTTAATATCAATTCAAATCCCGATGATGTTACAGATGTTTCTGTAACTCCTTCTGTGCTGTTGCCAGGTGCGTTACAAAACACCAGCAGGTTTGTAGCGGTAGACTGGGCATTCCTACAAATGTGGATGGGATATTGGGCCCGCTCCGGTTCTTACCAGTCTTTAACTGAAATTGAAACCTACAAATTTGGTAATGACTTTCAGGTGGCTGTATGGAATGACATCTATGCTAATACGAACAACTATGATATCATGCAGCGGAAAGCTAAAGCTGCAGGCTCCGGTTTTTATGAAGCTATTGCCCGGATTATGAAGGCACATAACTTTGGAATTTTGGTAGATGTGTATAATAATGTTCCTTATTTCGATGCTTTTAAGGGTACTGTAACTTCTACTCCAAAATATGATAAGGGAGCTGATATTTATAAAGACCTATTCAAGCAATTAGATACCGCCCTGACCTTGTTAAATACTCCTGATGCAATAGCGCCGGCGAACAATGCAGATATAGCTACGGCAGATTTAGCTTATAAAGGAAACGCAACCCAGTGGAAGAAATTTGCTAATACCCTTCGCCTCAGGCTGCTGATACATTTGCATAATGGATTAACTACTAATACGGTTGCGGCTGGATTCAATATTGCCGAAGAAACAGCTAAGTTTACGGCAAGTGGTTTTGCGGGTTTCTTAGGAACCGG
>DASQMG010000102.1:0-2193 GCA_035645595.1 Flavisolibacter sp.
TTGCAGCACATTATCCTTTGGTAATGGTGTCTAATTTTTATGGCAATATTCAGTCTGTTTTAGAAACCTTTGGCATACGCGGTTATTTTAAAAATATCATCGAATCGTCTGTAGTTGGCCACCGCAAACCTGATCCACAGATATACGTATTGGGCGTTCAATCGCTTAACCTACCGGCAGCGGAATGCATCGTAATTGGCGATTCCTATGCAAAGGATATAGAACCCGGCAAAAAAGCCGGCTGCCAGACCGTTTGGCTCAAAGGGGAGGGATGGGAAAGTGACCCGGTAACACCTGTCTCCGCTGACAGGGTTATAAAAAGTTTTGTTGAGCTGCCAGAAGTTCTCTGCCTTCAAAAGTTGGATGGTTGATAACCAGTGTTACCGCCCCGTGGAGTATTTGTAGGCGGCTCACATAAAATCCGGACTATGTACGTTTGATAAAGCCATGCACAACAGCGTGTCCGTTGTTTAAGGTTTGAGTGGCTGCATTCCGTGAAATGATTTTATCTTTTATGCTTATCACCAGTGAGATGTGAACCCCTAAATTAATTTCAGTAACCATTAAATAAAAAGCTTCCCTTAATTTCATCACCAAATTAACAGAATGAAAAAATATCGTGCAGGTGTACTTTTTGGTGAGGAATTAACCTCGGTTTTAAAGGATGCCAAAGAAAATGGATTTGCTTTGCCTGCGGTTAACACAATCGGAACAAACAGTATAAATGCCACGCTTGAAACAGCGGCTAAAGTAAACTCACCGGTAATTATTCAGTTTTCAAATGGCGGTGCACAATTTATTGCCGGTAAAGGAATGCCAAACGATAGCTTGCAGGGAAATATTTCCGGTGCTGTTTCCGGTGCCCTGCATATTCATAACGTTGCTCAGCATTATGGCGTGCCGGTAGTATTACATACCGACCATGCCTCTAAAAAATGGCTGCCATGGGTTACGGGGATGATTGATGCAGGCGAACAGTATTTTAAGGAAAAGGGCCACCCGCTGTTTAGTTCTCACATGCTTGATCTTTCAGAGGAACCCATTGAAGAAAACATAGAAACCTCTGTAGAGTTTTTTAAGCGGTTATCACCACTCGGAATGGGTATTGAAATCGAATTGGGTGTCACAGGTGGCGAGGAAGATGGCGTGGACAACAGCGGAATTGAAAACGATAAATTATATACACAGCCCAAAGAGGTGGCGTACGCCTACGAGGAGTTAAAGAAAGTAGGAGAGTTGTTCACTATTGCAGCCGCTTTTGGCAATGTACATGGTGTGTACAAGCCCGGTAATGTTGAATTAAAGCCTGAAATATTAAAAAATAGCCAGGATTATATCCGGGAGCATTTTGGCACAGGCGAAAAGCCTGTTTATTTCGTGTTTCATGGAGGCAGTGGCTCGCCACAACACCAGATAAGAGAGGCAATAGGGTATGGTGCTATTAAAATGAACATTGATACCGATTTGCAGTGGGCGTTTTGGGAGGGAATTCTTGGTTTTTATAAAAAGAGCGAAGGGTATCTGCAAGGGCAGTTAGGTAACGCTGATGGCGACGATAAGCCCAATAAAAAATTCTATGATCCACGTGTGTGGCTACGTAAAGCAGAAGAAAGTTTTAGCAAACGCTTGGAAGTAGCTTTTGAAGATTTAAACTGCATCAATCGAAATGCCTGAATAGGACTTAGGAACTGCAGCAGGAGTAACGTCTTCAGTCATCAGGGCCAACTCCAATCTTCATTAATCACGTGGGGTTGACAACCATAAAGGGTTATGTAGGGTTGCACAGATCTTCAATCGAAGACGGGCGCCTGGATATATTTTTTACCAATCCATTATAGGTGCCAGGGTGATGTCAAGGGATGGCTGCGTAGCATCTAAGTAAACATGCAATGGAAATAACTTGGTCTAGGCTTTAGGCTGCCTGCTGGTAAACCTGTACTATAGTAACAGGTTTATCAGTTTGATGTACTTGCTTTCGGATTAAGACAATGCTTTTTTGAATTTTAGGCTTAGGGAGTGAAGGAGTGCTTTCGCCAGGCAGTTAATGATTATGAAACCCGTTGAAATCGTAAACTACTTCTCCCATTTTATTTATACGATTCGATACGGCATCTATTGTAACTTCAACCGCGTTGGTTAAGCATGAAGGTCCTCATAAAAAATATGGTCAGCCTGCGGTGTAAAATGATTGTA
>DASQMG010000103.1:0-16673 GCA_035645595.1 Flavisolibacter sp.
TCTACCAGCAGGAAGTTTTGCACCGCCATTCACCGACACGGAAGTGGAAGTAGTAAATGGCCGCCCGGCTTTAAAGCCCGGCGAAGGAGACAGAGAGGTATCTAACCGCCGAAGCACAGAAGCTGATGCTGATGAAACAGAAACGGTGCTTGAAGACCTGGGCAGCGAAGTAGGTACCCAGAAAACAGAAGCACTTGATGCGTTTTTTGCCAGTTACCCCGAGTTGTTGGCGCAAGCCCGGTCACTCAATGAAGTAATTATCGGCACCGACGAAAGAGTACGTATCAGTCCCACAACCAGCTTTCCGTGGCGGGCCATTTGTGCGCTTAAAATAACAGCGCAGAACAACTCAACATGGATTGGTACCGGCTGGATGGTAGGTCCGCGCACTGTTATTACTGCAGGCCACTGCGTGTATATGCACGACCAGGGCGGCTGGGCAAAAAGTATTGAAGTAATTCCTGCCCAGGACGGCGTTAATGTAAAACCGTACGGTACGGCCGTATCCAACGATTTAAGAAGTGTAACAGGCTGGACACAAAACAGAAACAGGGAAAATGATTATGGCGCCATCATTTTACCAACTAACAAACGCCTTGGTGATCTAACAGGCTATTTTGGTTATGCCACCAAGGAAGATTCTTACCTGGCTAATGCCGTAATGAATCTTTCCGGTTACCCCGGCGATAAACCAAACCCGGGTTCGCCAAAAGGTACCGAGCAATGGTTTATGGCACTGAAACCTAAGTCTATCTCCCCCCGTGTTATTACATATAATATTGACACCATGGGTGGACAAAGCGGCGCACCGGTTTGGGTGAAGGTAGGTGAGTCCAGGATTTGCGTAGGCATTCATACAAACGGGCACAGTTCTGGCAACTCGGCTACCCGTATTGTATCAACCGTGTTTAATAACATCCAGGCATGGAAGGCGCAAGGCATGTAAGTAAAAAGGAAAGAGCGGCTTTTTTTCTCCTGCTGCTCTTTCCTTTTTTATTTCTTACAACAACCTGTAAACCAAAAAAGGCACATATGGAAACAAGAATATCAGTTAAAGGGATTTTACAGAACACCACCGGACAACCTGTTAAAGATGTTGTAGTGATGATTGCCGGTGGCTCTCATGAATTTAATGATATGGCATCGGTAACAAACGACAGCGGCGAGTTTTATTTGTCAAATGTGGTAGTTCCCGGAAACTACACGCTGCAAATACAAGGCGACAGTCAATCAATAAAAAAAGAAGTGCATTTAACAGACAGCAGCACCATCAGGATTACTTTTTGATGGCGGGACAAGAAGTCAGAGACGCTAAAGAATCTTGTTGTTCCCCGGCAAAAGCGTTTGGCCTGTTCGTAAGCCGGTATGTTTTCCTTCATTAATTACTACTTCACCATTCACTAACAGGTATTGAAACCCTTTTGAATACGCATGAGGCTTTTCGTATGTAGAAAAATCGGCCACTTCTTTTTCATCAAAAATTACAATGTCGGCAGCATAACCTTCCCGTAATAAACCCCTGTTTTGTAATCCAAATTTTTGCGCAGGCAGGGATGTCATTCTGCGTACAGCTTCTTCTAAAGAAATAACTTTCTCCTCCCGAACATATTTACCAAGTACCCTGGCATTGGTACCATACCCACGGGGATGCGGTGCTCCCTGGTTATAAACCCTGATAGACGCATCGGATGCAAACATGTTGAAAGGGTATTGCATTATACGTTTTACATCTTCATCGCCCATGCCATGAAAAACCATTCCGGCACCGCCTTTCATCATCATGTCCATCACGGTTTCCGTTTCTTCTTTGGCTTTGTTCTTTCGGCCCATTAACAAATTCACCTGCTCAATACTTTTGCCGTTCATGGTTGTATCGGCCCTGTAAAATGCTACCACCGGGTAGCTGAAATGTTTGAGTTTGCGCTTCTTTAATTTCTTCAGCATATAATCTGTTACATACCTTCTTATCTCCGGGCGGGCCAGTCTTGCTTTTATTGAATCCTGCCCGTCGGCCAAAATTTCATCGGGCAATAAAGTGCTAAGCGATGTGCTGCTGGCGGTATAAGGGTATTGGTCAATCGTTACATCAATACCTTCTTCTCTTGCCCTGATGATCATGGGCAACGTCTCTTTGCTTCGCCCCCAGTTTTGCTGTCCGCTTAATTTAAAGTGAGAAATTTCCACCGGCATTTTTGCCTCCCGCCCAATATGGATAGCTTCATTAATAGCCTCCACTACTGCGTCGCCTTCATCCCGCATGTGGGAAGCATACACACCTTTGTATTTAGCAGCTGCCTTAGCTAATGCCACTACCTCCTCAGTAGAAGAATAAGTGCCTGGTATGTAAATTAACCCCGTGCTAAAACCAACTGCGCCGTCTTTCATTCCCTGCTCAACCAGGGCTTGCATTTTTGCTATTTCTTCTGCTGTGGCTTTCCGATTAGAAGTTCCCATCACTGCTTTACGAACGTCGTTATGACCAATAAGCGTAGCCACGTTGATGGAGAGTTTTATTGAATCAAGTTTTTGCAAATAGCCTTTTATATCGGCGCTCGAGGAGCCGCAGTTGCCGGTAACCACTGTGGTTACACCATCATAAATAAAATTATCTGCTGTGGGGTTCTTTACTTCGTCGCCTTCTATATGTGTATGTACATCAATAAAGCCAGGAGCTACTATAAACCCTTTGGCATCAATGGTTTTTTTAGCCGTTAGACTAAGGTCTTTTCCCAGGCGTAAGATCTTTCCATCCTTTACGGCTACATCGCCCCAGTACCAGGAGTTGCCGGTGCCATCTAATATGCGTCCGTTTTTTATTAGGATATCTGCATCCTGTTGGGCATGCAGACAAACGGTGCTTAAAAAAGCTGCCAATAGATAAATTAAAAACTTCATTCCTAAAATTAAGAAACTACAAGTAACTCAGCCACCATTGTTTATGGGTTTGCTTGTAACGGCTAAACCATCGGCAAAGAGGATAGAGGGCTGCTACTACAAAAGCCCAAACAATATAAACAATGGCCAAAGAATACCCTTCACCCGGTATTAAAAATTTAGAGATGCTGTTGGGAGCCATTACCAGCCCTTCTTTAAAAGAGTGGCCTCTTAGAAAAAAGGCGGCGGCTGATAAAAGATGAATCAGGTAAAAGTGCAGTACGTAATAAAAGAAGGGCACCTTGCCATACACGGTTATAAATTTTGACACCGCATTTTTTGTTTTACCGGCCCAGGCCAAAAACAAAATAGCAGGACCGATAGTCATACACATGTACAACAGCGAAGGCGGATATTTTACTGTGTCAATGAAGGATAACACAGTGAATACCGGATTTTTTTGCACCGACCAGTGTTGTGCGTCACCATATAAATTGGTGGCCCGTAAAGCAATAAAAAAAAGAATAACTCCAAAACCCAGCCATGTGAGTATTTTTCTTCTTTGCACGCCCTCATATGTGGTAAAAATTTTTCCAAAACAGTATCCGGCTATCATCAAACCTGTCCATGGCAAAAAAGGATAAAGGATCAGAATGTCGTGGTTACCAGGTATATCATGAAAATTAGGGCGGTGCAGCAAATCATATATCAGACCGAGTTGAACAGAGCGTTTGCCGGCCTCGTAAAAGTCAAGGGAGTTATGTCCGAACACAATAAGGAGGCCAGTAAGAGCAATCAGCTGAAAGGGCAGCCAGATAATTAATCCTAACAGCACCATGCTTATACCAATAGCCCAGATAGTTTGCAGACCGATTACGCTAAAGCCAATATCGAAACTGAAAGACAAATTAACCAGTGTTATCTCTGCTAGTATCAGCCACAGACCCCTTTTAATTAAAAAGCCACTCAACTCTTTTTTGCTTTTTCTGCCACCTTGAAACCAGGCAGATGTACCGGCAAGAAACACAAAAACGGGAGCGCAGAAATGAGTGATCCACCGCGTGAAGAACAGGAAGGGCGTAGTCGTTTGCAGGTTAAGCGGGTCTTCAGTAAAAGCAGGGGCATGAAAAAAATCCCTTGTATGATCTAATGCCATAACGATCATAACCAGACCACGTAACAAATCAATGCTTTCTATGCGAAATGATTTTTGATTTTGTAGCAGGGGCGATGCAGGAGGATTTTGCAGAACAGCAGCGGCAGTCGTTGGCATATGATTCATTTAAGCAGTGAAACTCATCAGGTGCAAGGTATTATTATTCAGAAATAGTAATTGTAACCAGTTTTGGTTATTGCGCCATTGCCAGATAAACGCTGGTTGATACTGGTTGCCACCCTGAAGGCGGTTGCCTTATAGCCGCTTGGGATGGTTTTGTTATTTGCAGTTGCGAGATGCAGGATGGGTTATACCGGATGGTAAGAGTTCCATTTTTTGTAAGCTGCGTCAGGCGGGAGGGATGAAAAGATGTAGCTATACTGGCAATGAAAGTACGGTCTTCTACGGTAGTTACAGCCAATTTAAGTTTAACAAACGGGATGCGACGTGACGGTTCATTCATCACCTCTATTTGCAGAATACGTGCTTCGGTTTCTATGCCTTTTTGTTTTACCCGTTGGGCTTGTAGCCCGGTACGAATGATAATAACACTAATGCGTAAAAGAATAATGCCTGCAATCCCGGTAACACTATTTATGAAAACTAGAAAGGTATTCATTGCCAGTAAATTTGAACGAGTAAGGTATAAGATGAGCTGCGACATTTCAACTTCAATTACCCAATGGTTAATCTCATTTAGTAAATGGCAAAAAAGAAAGCAGTGCTTACGGGCACTGCTACTTTAAATAAACATCCGGCTAACGCGTACTTACTGATAGGTATAAACAGGGTGTTTGAACAATTTGTTTAGATGACCCTTCGGCTTTGTTATCCTGAGCTTGCTGAAGAGCCAGTAAGAAAATCAGTTTCGTAAAACCATCACTTCTTTTGTGTTGGCAGGGTTGTATTTTACCTTTAGTGTGGTACCAATGCGTAACTGGCTCAGGTCAATAAGAGAGAGCACTTCCCGTACTTCGCTAACAAAATTCCGCCCGGTTAGTGGATGAACCTGTACTTGCAGCTTTACCTGTGGCCTGTTGTTTACATACACCCCGGTTTGCTCCATATTTAATAGCACTGCCTGTGCCTCTACCCCTTCCCTGCTCAGCCGCCGGTTTATACGGGCTATTTGCAACAGCGGGAAAAGGGTAAGCTTCAATATGAAGTAAAGAAATAAGACAATTATGGCGGGTGTGACAAATGTTAGTAGCATTGTTTTCTGTTTTATTGTTATAGAAACAAAGAAACGTTTATAGGGAGAGGAGAAAAGAAGCCGTTTAGCAAATGGCTTCTTTTGTTTTGCATCCGGTTAGCGCAGCTTCAATTGTTGCAGTACCTCTTCTTTTTTACGGCGCGACACTTCTACCCTCGAACCATCAGTAAGTAATAAGTGTTCGTTATCGCTGGTAACATGGGTAATGTGTTTTGGATTTACCAGGTGTGATTTATGCGTGCGGATGAAGTTGAACTCTTCCAGCATTTCTTCAAAGTGCTTTAAAGTTTTAGAAGCGATAAATGGCCGCTTTTTGGCCAAATGTATATGGGTATAACTACGGTCTGCTTCCAGGCGAAGGATTTCATCAATGGTGAAAAAGTAAACGCCTTCAGCAGAAGGCACGGCTATTTTAAAATCGCGTACCTCTTTCTTTTCAATATTGTTTACAAGGTTATTATATAACGCCTTTTTTTCGGCCGCGCTTTCCCGTTTTTCTATATGGCGTAGAACAGCACCCCGTAACTCATCGGGGTCAACGGGCTTTAATAAATAATCCAGCGCACTAAAGCGGATGGCTTGTATGGCGTATTGATTATAAGCGGTGGTGAAGATGACATCGAATGTAGGGTCTTTAATTTCCATCAGGAACTGGAAACCATTTTTATGCGGCATCTCTACATCAAGGAAGACAATATCAGGTTGGTAAACGTCGAGAATATCAAGTGCGCTATTAACACCATCGGCCTGGCGTATTTCAGTGACCTCTGTAATAAAATTGGTGAGATAGTGTTGCAATATATTGCGGGCCTTAGCTTCGTCATCTATTATCAGGGCTTTAATCATAACGGCTGTTTTGATTGATTATTGAAGTTATTTCAAACTTCTTTTTGGTTTGCCCTATAAAGATTGGAATTAAAACAAAGAGTGACAGAACAAAACAGCAAGCGGCGGCTTCGGTTCAACGAACGGAGTTCAGCACAAACAGCAGTTGATTTGCCGGAGACGAGAAGGCCTGAACTTCATAGGGCATCATAAAAGTTGCCGCTGCTTCGTATCCAATAAACATCAGTGGAAGTATGGCTATCCATAAAACCGCTTTATTAAAAAGGGGGTTACGGGCTTTCATCAGCCTAATACTGGCAATAGTTAATGCAACCAGCAGCAATAAAGAAAGATGATCGGCTCCAATGGTATCCGTTCCGTTCACCATAAACACGCTGAGGAACCACACGGCACACATGACCATTTCAAAGAGAACGATAGCCCACCCGGTGTGACGTAGCGTAAAATATTTTTTCATGATTTAGGATTTAGGCGTTGATTTTTGTTGCACGAAGATGATATGATAGAAAACCGTAACCAACAAGGAAACAACGAACGGCAGGTTTGACTTAACCAAGTGTAAAATTCACGGTACAAATTGTTTTGCGAGGTTGATGAAAAGGCGATTAAATCTTGCCCGGAACTCAAATAAAGACTACCGGGTTTAAGTTATGGAAACTGGCGTATGGCAGGCTTGCGCTGCATTGCGTTTACTAATGTTATGGCGAGATTATATAGCTATTAGGGTGAGACTACTTTTCTTACGGCCAGGGATATTTTGCAGAAAGCTCATAGCAGTTATATTATTGAAGAAAAGAGGAAAGCTCAACTACCACTTTTGTACCAGCGGCTTCACCGGCTTCATTGTACTTATCAACTATATACAAATGCGCATGTTGCCCTTGTTTTTGCAGTAGTTCAATACGGTCTTTGCTAATAGACATTCCTTTTGATACGTGGCGCTTGGTTTTGCTTTGTTGTTCTTTTAACTCTAATGCTTTTTTGCGGCCAATACCGTTGTCTTCAATCACACATTTAAATGTGTCGTCTTCCTCCTTATTGAAAAAAATACAAAGTTTTCGATCCCCTTCCTTGTGCATTAGCCCATGCCATAATGCATTTTCTACATACGGCTGAAGGAGCATCGAGGGAATTAGTATCTCATCTGCCTCCAGGTCTTCATCGGTATGAATTGAATAATCAAACGACTTTTCGAAACGCATGTGTTCAAGCGTGAGGTATAAATCCAGCACTTCAATTTCTTCGGCAAGTGTTACCATTACTTTACCGGAGTTATTTAATACCGATCGAAACAGCTTTGAGAATTTATTCAGGTACAAACTTGCTTCACCATACTTCTGCGTTACAATACATTCCTGTATGCTGTTTAAACAGTTAAATACGAAATGCGGGTTCATCTGCGCCCTGAGCGCCATCAACTGACTCTCGGCCAATAACTTTTTTATTTCCAGGAGTTGTATCTGGCTTTCTCTTGCCGCCTCTTCCGCCTTGGCTTCTGCGATTTTACTGGCGCTGATGGCTGCAATGGTGGAAAGGACCTTTACATGTTCATCGGTAAAAAAGCTTTTGCGGGAGTGTTCTGAATCAACAACACCAATTGCTTTTCCTTCATGAATAATTGGCACGGCCAACTCCGATAACCGGGCTGCATCATCTACAATATATCGGCTGTCTTTAGAGGTATCTTTAATAATAACCGGTTTACCTGTAGCTGCTGCCAATCCTACAATTCCCTCACCTATGGCAATGTCAATTGGATTAATGATTACATGATCTTTTGGATTTTTTGGCCCATAAGCCGCCTTCTGCACGAGCACGTTCCGCTTATCATCCAACAAATAAACCACACAGTCCTCGAGCTTTAATTGAGAGATACAATTGCGGGCAATATCCCAGCAAATTTCGTTTACTGAGTTTTCGCCATACAGCGAGTTAGCAAAATAATCGATGGTTTCGTCCATCCGCTTTTCCCGTTTTTGTTTTTGACGGAGGTGGTACAGGTAATAGATACCTATTGCCATGCCAATGGCTATTAAACTAATAAACCACCAGGTACGCCAAAAAGGAGGATGAATGTAAACCATAACCGGCGGTGCATCTTTCCACAGGCCCCGGCCATATTGCGAACGCAGCAAGAGTTTATACGTACCGGGCGGTACGTTAGTATAGCTTGCTGAATTTTTATCGCTGATCTTCCACTCCTTATCAAATGGCTCCAGCCGGTAGGCATATTGCAAGCCGCCAGTGCGGCAAAAGTCGAGGGCGGAAAAATCAATTGAAAAAAAGTTTTCATTATAATCCAGTTCTACCCTGTTAAGATCATAATAAGGCTGGTCAAAGATCTTAGGCTGATCAAAAACCCTAAAGTTTACCAGGTGCGGCTCTTCTGTGTCATCATGCGGCTGAAAGGTTTTTCCGTCTATTACATAAAAGCCCTTGTCGCTTCCTACCCACGCATTGTTGTCTTCATCCAAAAAAAGCGAACGCTTATACAAGTTTACATGCAACACCAATGCGTTCAGGTTAAACGGGACCATTTTACCAGTTGTCATTTCAAGCCTTACTACTTCACCTGGTGTGGTAACCCATACTGTTTCCCCACTCCCTGTAACTACGTTGAATATATTTTGCGTGGCGGTGGGCAAATTAAACACGCTACTTTTTTTTGAAACCGGGTTGTAAAGAAAAAGACCGTTATCGGTGCCTAACCATACCTGCCCTTTGCCGTTTACCGCCATTGCTGTAATCGTTTTTATCGTGCTGTCGGTACTATAAAAATGGCGGGTACTTTTTTTTGTTACCACGTTATATTCGTATAGTTCTCCTGCATTGGCTTCCAGCCAAAGAATTTTTCTGCCGGCGTCATATACCGATGACTGAATATCATCAAAAGAAAACAAAGCATCCGTGCTGTCGTTACCCCGATGAAAACACCGCCCTGTTTTTATGTTGAGTTTCCCTGTCCGCCCATTAAGCTCGATTAATATTAGTTCTGACTGTGATATATAAAAGATCTTGGCTATGCGGTTGGTAAAAAGTGCATAAGGCTGCCGTGCCGTTTCATTCCCAGCTACCAGGCGTTTAAACACACCCGTTTTTTTATTAAAGAAGGAAAGACCAAAATCTGTAGCCATACTAATAGTATCCCCTTGCGTTGTAAATGAACGGATAGCCCCTGCAGGATAGTTGCCTTCTGCCATTAAGGACGGGGGGTAATTGAAAAACTGTCCGCTGCCTTTGTTTAGCCGGCTTAAACCTTTTGCTGTGGCAATAAACATCTCGCCATTGCCTGCCGGGGTAAACCCATATACACCATCGCTGGCTAAAGAAGTAGGATGAGCATAATTGCGTTGGTAATGCTTAATAAAATCCTGCTGCGGCTGAAACCATACTACCCCTCGTTGCGAAGTGCCGTACCAGATATTGCCGTCACGGTCTTCGAACGTATTCATGCCTTGTCCTTCCTGTTCTACATACGGGTATGGGTACGACGGTTCGTTTTTTAATGAGTAGGTGCTGTTGGTGGCCGGCAAATACTCTACAAGACCATAAAAAGAATTGGCCAGCCAGATGCGTCCCTTGCTGTCTTTTACGACACCTCCTGTACCGGTGAAGTTTTTTGAAAGCGCCGGGTTAAACGGCGCCGGCGGCTCCCTGAACTGCCAGGTACGTGTATTGAAAAAAACAAACCCCGGACGCTCCATCGATATAAGTATTTCTTCGCTGTTCACAAATTCACCGTCACGCATTGCAGCTTTTCCATGTCCTAAACGTTCCACATCAAAAGGCACTTTTTTAATTTCGTTTTTAAACAAATCAAAAAAGAATAAACCGCCATCGGTCATAATCCATGCCTTGTCTTTACTTTGCGGCAACACCATGGCTACACCATCATTATCAATTGCACCATGAAACAGAGGTGTCAGGTCTTCTATTTTATTTTGCCCTTTGGTATAACGAAACAGATTACCACCACAGTTCAAATAAATGCGGTTCTGGAGATCTTGTGAAATGCGCCATACCGGTGCGCCGAATTTCTTACTTTTTTGTAAAGCCTCATAAGCTGGCAGCTTTTCAAACCTGTCTTTTGCATAATTATACTTCACCACACCCTGAAAGCCACAGGCAAACCAAATGTCGCCGTCGCTGTCGGTAAAGCTCCAATACACCACATTACCGGGGAGCGAAAATGAATCTTTACTGTTGTGGAAGTATTGCCTGATGCTGTGCCCATCGTACCGGTTCAGACCATTTGTTGTCCCTATCCACATAAACCCATACTTATCCTGGCCAATAGACCATACGAAGTTGCCGGATAATCCCTGGTCCATGCTAAGGGTAGAAAAATAATAGCGTGACTGGCCTTGCACAAGAAAGCCCGGGATAAAAAGGAGCAGCGTTATCAGTATTCTTATTGACATCAATGAAAAAGATACGGTTTCAATTTAGGACGAATTGCGTCAAACAGCAAACGGCAGGTATTAGCAAGCCAACGGTAAGGAACTGGCGCACCCGTCAAACAAATTTGCCAATGATTAACTGATAATAGCCGCACGGAGAGCCGAGTTGGAAAGCCCTTTTTAGCAAAGCAATATTTGCCCTACAAACAAATAAAACAAAAATTAAAAAACAAAATCATGAAAAAGTTCGCTCAATCGCTGCTCCTTATTGTTACCGCCGCTGCCAGTTTTACCGCCTGTAAAAAAGAGGCCGGTCAACCCGAAACTGCCACACCGCCTGCAATGGAAGCGCAAACATCACGGGATAATTTTACACCTATTGAAGCTGCGCCTAAATTGGTGAAGAAAGGTGGCGACTCTCTTGTATATAACGCAGACGGATCACTTCAAAAAGTAATAAGAAGCGCCTCGGAGTTCACGTCGTACACAAAGCTGGGAAATCTATTGACAGCCGTATATTTTTTCAACAATGTATTTGTTGGTAAAATCGAATACACGCTTGATGCCACCGGGAGAGCTACTGAAGCCAAGCATATCGGCTTTGCTAGTAACAACGGCAGTTCACCCGTATTTGTTTACCAGTATGATGCCAGCAACCGGCTAACAAAGTGCTATAACAAACTAAATCCAACTGTTTATTCAAAGTTCATTTGGGCGGCCAGCTCGAAGCAATTAAACCAGGTGAAATGGTACAATGGCGGCAATTATGAATCAAGCGCCATTTATTTTACATATAAACTGGAAGCTGATCACTTAAAAACATGGTCAAAGCGCACAGGCCTTGACAGTTATTTAAACATCTTTGGAAGCCGCCCTGCAAAAATGATTGCGTCGGAAGACCTGCAGAACTACGATAATCCCGCCCTAAGCAAACACGAATACTCTTCGTACAACTATAACAGCGATGGCTATCCTGTAAAGCAGGAGGTCCACACCTTTGGCACCTGGGCTCATGTTGCCACTATCGAATACAAATACAGCCAGCAATAAGTTGCCCCTTAAGTAATCATATTACCAATTGGTTCACTAATTTCTGCCCCCGTATAAACCGGGGGCTTTTATTGTAATGCGTTTTACTTCAATGCTTTTCTTTCTGCATTAAAAATCATGAACAGAAAATAAATCCTCCTCCAACACTTAGGCAACATAAAAAATTAAAAAGCAAACAATGAAAAACTGTCTCGCAATACCAATGATGATCAGTTCAGCAACCGTACTTATGCCATAGTATAAAAAAGATGTATTAACCCCTACCCGTCACAGATAACGAAGTGATGGCTCCGGTAACATGTACCGCTAAAATGCCGCAACCATCCACGCCCCACATGGAAAACAGCGACGCTAACCTTGATAAGTTAAAGTGAGAGCGATCCGGACAGGACTGGACGGGTATTAAAAATCTTTGCATCAATGTCAAAACATTTAAACAGGCAAGACGAACTTTACACTGGCGATCCGAATTCAACTGCTCTTGTAAGCAACCGGTTTAGCTACACCTTCAATGCCAATAGCTATCCTGCTTCCTACACACAGCACGAACATATTCCGGATGTTGTTTTAGGGATATTTAGTATATATAAACTACAAATGAGCGTCGAACTAAAAATTTAGCCTGGCAGCAACCCTCCCGTCACTTGGAGGCTATCTGTTTTATAATGCCCGGGGATGTGCGACCGGTAATATGCAGGTATCATAAAAGCAGAAGATTTCACTGCTGCTATAGTAGTGGCATTGGCTGACTAATTGCATATATCAGTAGGAGTAACACCATAGTGCTTTGCCATTCCATTGTTGTAATGCCAGGAAGATTGAGGCTTTTGCACTTTTTTGATTACAATGGCGCCGGATAAGAATGGCCTTATTATATAAGCATAACGTAAAGCTGTGAAAAAATTAAACCAACTGCTAATTATCGAAGCCGGCTCGTCACTTGAGCCCCTCGCCCATAATTGCCAATCTATTTTACAGCTATCTTCTGTATCTACTACAATAGAGGAAAAAACAGCAGTTGAAGTTGAAGCTACCAGTGAACCGTTTTTACCCGAGTTGGTGTTGTGGCATAGTAATCTTACCAACATAGAACATCTGCAACAATTTATAAAACTACAAAGCAGGTTTTCTTATTCCACAGTTATTATTGTAACCCAGGACCAGGATGAGGAGCTATCCCTGCTGGCAATAGAAGCAGGGGCAGAGGATTGTGTAACAGAGGCGAATCTCACAAAAGAATATATACGTAAGGCGGTGGTGGTAAGCCGTAAGCGAATCGGTGTAGAGAAAGAAAGTGCACAAAGCCGCGAACAGTTATTGGCTTGTTTGCAAAACACGCCTAACGTAGCCGTACAATGGTATAACAGCCAGGCCGAAGTGCTTTTCTGGAACAAGGCATCGGAAGCCATATTTGGCTGGACCGCCGAAGAAGCCATAGGGAAGACACTTAACGAGTTAATTGACTCGCCTGAAAATGTAGAACTATGGTTAAATAAGATCAGGGGGGTAACAGTTCCCACTACTTTACACGAACCGCAGGAATGGTCTTTTCGTCACCGCGATGGCACAGAAGGTTTTTGTATATCCACCATGTTTTCAATTTCATCCGTTAGCGGGGAGCCGCGGTTTGTTTGTATGGATGTGGAAATTAGTAACCGTAAGCAAATGGAAAAAGCGTTGCAGGAAAGTGAACAACGTTACCGTACACTCTTCAGCCAGGCCTCCGATGCTATCTTTATAAGCGACAATAAAGGCAAGTTCCTGGAAGTAAACCAACGGGCTTGTGAACTGCTTGGTTATTCGCAGGAAAGGCTATTGAGCATGACCATACCAGACTTATATACCGAAGAAGAACTGGTGCGGGAACCTATAATGTGGGAAGAGCTTTGGGCTGGTGAACGCACTTCAATGGAACGGGAGGCCGTTCGTTCAGATGGAACTATGGTGCCTATTCATGTAACAGCTCAAATGTTTGATGACAAACGGATAATGGCTATTATGCGTGATATTTCGGAACACCGCCAGGCAAGTGAAGCCCTCAGGCAAAGTGAAGAAAGGTATCGATCTTTAATTGAGCAACAAGCCGATGCTATTACCATTTTTGATAGATACGGGCAAATACAGGATGCTAATACAAGTGCTGTCCAAATGTTGCAATACGCAAAAAACGAACTTCGGGGCATGACCCTGGCGGATATACTTTTGGAAGAAGATATAAAAAACGACCCGGTTGGTTTTACTAACCTGGAGCAAGGCGTAGCTACGATAAAGCAACGAAGACTACGCAGAAAAGACGGCAGCCTTATTGAAACAGAGGTGAATGCAAAGCACCTCTGGGACGGGCTTTTTATCGCATCTGTACGAGACCTTACAGAACGGGTAGAAGTACAGCGCCAATTAGAAAAAGAAATTGAGCTGTCCCATACCATCATTAACAGTTTGCCGGGCTTGTTTTATTTGTATAAAAAGGATGGCACGTTCCTGCGATGGAATAAACAGTTTGAAGAAATTTCAGGGTACACAGCAGAAGAATTTAAAACCATGTCACCGCTTGACTTTTTTAGCGGGGAAGAGGTGAACCTTGTTTTTAAAGCCATTGAAAAGGTTTTTGAAACCGGCCAGTGGAATGTAGAGGCCCACCTGATGACAAAAGATGGCCGGCAAATTCCTTATTACTTTACCGGTACCTCCATTAATTACGCCGGCGCAGCATGCTTGCTTGGAACGGGCATTGACCTTTCCGTTGCTAAGAACCTTGAGCAGGAACTGTCCCGGGAAAAAATAGTGGCGCAAAAAAAATTAATGCACGCCATGCTTGATGCTGAAGAAAAAGAAAAAGTCAAATTAGGCCTGGAACTGCACGATAACATCAGCCAGATTCTTTCCGTGGTACGAATGTACCTGGCGATACTTGATTCCGGCCAGGTGCCTGAAGGCGTTACCTTGCTGCGAACTATTCAATTATTGGATACAGCCATCGACGAAATTCGTAATCTCTCGCATAACCTTGCCATCAGAAATAAGTTCGAAACCGGGTTAACGGAGGCACTGAACGATATGATTGATAAAGTAAGGCTGACCCGCGATTTTTCTATTGATTTTATCGCACCACCTGAACTAGACCAATTTTTAACCAGCCATCAAAAAATAGCCCTATACCGTATAATACAGGAACAGCTAAACAATATTATAAAGTATGCAAAAGCATCAGCCGTTGCGGTACATATTAATGTTACAGACAATCAAATACAGTTAACAATAAGCGACAATGGAAAAGGCTTTGACCCCCTTAAAGTTGAAAAAGGTTTAGGGCTGAACAACATTACCAACCGCACCGAAGCATTAGGAGGAAAAGTTATAATTCAATCGGCGCCGGGCGAAGGTTGCCAGGTTGTAGTACAGATACCTATACAAACATAACAGAGCCGGCGGTTTGTCCTTTCATTCCGGCTGGTTATTGCCTATTCATTACTGCCTTTGTCTCCCACAAACCACTGCTCTTTATTTTTAAAAAGCACGTTAAACGTAGTAAGCGACCCATAAATCCGGGTAATGTATTGCTGGAGGTTAACCTTGTCTTCATCAGTAAGTTTTTTATGTGCGTTGATCTGTTGCTCCATTACTCTTACGCGGTCCCGCAGCATGACAATCTTGTGAAAAAAATCCTCAATCGGAAGCTCTTTTGGCTTTAAAGTCTTATCTGCCGGCTGCAAGCTCATAATTCCTTTTTGCCAGCGTTCCCCTAAGGGAACTATTTCACTCACACCGCTCCACAGGCGCAATATTTTCAGCAGCGATTTCTCTACATCCGAATGTGTTTCTATTTCTTCTGTAACATTTTCAGGGATGATTTCTTCCAGCGCTTTATCCTCTTTGTCGATTTCTTTTATACCATGATAAATAAAGGAAATAAGATAGGCAGCATAACGAACGCCAACTATTACACCCGGGCCATGTTGTGTATGCTGAAGCCGGGTACCAATGCCAAGAGTTAGTTGATCCATCTTCCAGGTAGATTTACAAATTTTTAAAGGCGTTTTACAAAGTAAGTAAGGCGGCGGTAATTAATCAGGGTTAAAAAGGTTGGAATTAAAACATTATAGTTCATTCACCGTGTTGGCCTTAAACACACGGATAAAATTTTCACCTAAAATTTTTCTCACATCGGCTTTGCTATAACCCCTTTTCAGGAGCGCTTTGGTAATAAGCGGCATACTAGTAACATCTTTCAATTCTTTTGGTGCCGAGGATATGCCATCGAAGTCGGACCCCAGACCTACGTGGTCAACACCAATCAATTTTACAATGTAATCTATATGATCTATCAGCAGGGAAAGCGGTGGTTGCAGGTCGTTTGCTATTGCGGGATATTTTGCCAAGAGGTACTCTTCTATTTCATAACCTGCCCATTTTAAGTTGGCTAATGAATCTATTTCCTGCTTATGCAGCCGTCCATACTGCGTCGATTTTCTCTGATGGGTACTATCTAAAAAACCGGAGTAAAAATTAAGGTGAATAACACCGCCGTTTTTGCCGATGGCTTTTATCTGCTCATCTTTTAAATTTCTAAAAACAGGGCTTAGGTTATATACACAACTATGCGAAGCAATCACCGGCTTTGTAGTAGTATTGATAGCATCCCAAAAGGTTTGTTCGCCAACATGAGAGATATCCACCATCATCCCCATCCTGTTCATTCGTGTTATAATTTCTTTTCCAAGAGCGGTAAGCCCTTTGTGTTTGCTCGAATCTTTTTTCGTGGTCTCATCAAGCGCCGATGTGGCCCAGGAAGTGGAATTATTCCATGTAAGGGTCATATAACGAACCCCACGTTTGTAAAAATTTTCTAAGTAGCTGAGGTTGTCTTCTATCATGTGCCCCCCTTCTACACCCATCAGGCAGGCTAGTTTCTTTTGTGCGATGGCTGCCTGCAATTGCTGTGGGTTAGTCACCATCATCATTTTAGCTTCATTCCTGCCAACAATGGCGTACAACGAGTCTATTTCGATGTTGGCAAATTTGTAAGCGGTGTCTTTACCAAAACGTTCATTACAAAAGATGGAAAAGATTTGGGCATCCACACCACCTTTTTTAAAACGGGCAATATCGGAGTGGGTTTTGCCCGTGAGGTCAT
>DASQMG010000104.1:0-3830 GCA_035645595.1 Flavisolibacter sp.
CAGAGGATTTAAAAGGTGACCTTGGTGAACCGTTGAAAAAAATTCTGGATACCAAAGCAGAATTTACTGTTGACCCAACCGGGAAAATAATAGCGGTGAAGGAGGGTACGGCCAGGAAAAAAGACGACAATAGCCAGAACATGATGAGCATGGTATTATCGCAAATGAACATGAGCACGGCAACCCCAAAGGCAGGAATGGCAAGCTTGTTTAAATTACTGCCGGGTTATGAAGTAGGCAAAGGTGATAAATGGACTGATACAACAGTGGTAGATGGAAAGAATTTCCGCACTGATTATACTTTAAAGGAGATAACCGAATCCGATGTAATTCTGGACTACGTAAGTTCCGGTGAGTTTGCAACCAAGCAGGAAATGATGGGCATGACGCTTGATTCGAAAGGAAACCTGAAATCGAATGGTACAATAACATTGGATAGAAACACCGGATTATTGAAACAAAAAACATCTTCCAATACCACTGAAAGCACTATGAACGTTGCTGGTCAGGAAATGGCATCAACTGCGAAAATCAGCACGGTTACCACTGTAAAAGTTTTGTAAGAAAGCTTCACCTTTATCATAATAAAACCCCTCGCTACGGAGGGGTTTTTAATTATAAAACTCTTATTTGGTTTTTTAGTAAATCCCCAAATTCATCGCGCTTTCGGATCAGCAATGCTTCGCCATCTTTTACTAAAACTTCGGCTGGTTTCAAGCGGCTGTTATAGTTGGATGACATCTCAAACCCGTAAGCTCCTGCATTATAGAAAACAAGGTAATCTCCTTCACGCACTTCGGGCAGTAAGCGGTTAGTAGCGAACGTATCGGTCTCACAAATGTTCCCGGTTACGGTATACGCTTTTTCATCCGCATGTGCATTGGAGATATTTGCCACATGGTGGTAGGCATCGTACATCATGGGACGAATGAGGTGATTAAGGCCGCTATTTACACCGGCAAAAATTTGTGCGCCATTGTCTTTTAAAACATTAACCTGTGTTAGAAGGTAGCCACCTTCGCTAACAAGGTACTTGCCTGGCTCAAACCATAATTCATATTTTTTTCCATTACCAGAAAGATGGGAGTCGACATAGGTCTTTATTTTTCTTGCTATCAGCGCAATGTCAGTTTCTTCATCTTCCGGTTCGTACGGAACTTTAAATCCGCCGCCTAAATCAATTACGTTCAAAAAGGGAAAGTGCGGAACCAACTCGCTTAGCACCTTAATCCCCTGTGCAAATACATCAGCATCCTTTATATCACTTCCTGTATGAATATGCAGCGCCTGGATTTTAATATTAAACCGGTCAACAATCTCCTTCAGGGTATCAAGTTGATCTATGGGAATACCAAACTTACTTTTCTCATGCCCTGTTGAGATCTTCAGATTTCCGCCGGCCAGAATGTTGGGCCGTAATCGAACCCCTACAGGATAACTGCCGCCAAACCGCTTACCAAATTTTTCCAGGTTTGATAGACTGTCAATATTAATATGAACGCCGCACTCAACGGCTTCCGCTATTTCCTCAAAAGCAATTCCATTCGATGTATAAAGAATTTTTTCGGATGCTACACCGGCATGCAACGCCAGTTTAACCTCGTTAATGCTGCTGCAATCTATGCCGCAGCCAAGAGAGCTGATGTAACTAAGAATATTAATATTGGTGAGTGCCTTACAAGCATAAAAAAACCGGGCATTGCAATCGGCAAACCCGTTATTCAGCTTTTTGTATTGCTCTTTTATTTTTTCAGCATCATACACATAAAGCGGTGTACCAAAGCGTTCTGCTAAATCAATAAGTTGGGTGGCCGATAACATTATCTGAACTGGGTTTAGAATATTTAAAGGAAGAACGGGATGCGACTATTCTTTTGGCACGTCATCATCATTTGCGAGGGATATTTCATCATCTTGGGAACTCCTGCCATCGCTACCAGAGGATTCTTCAGCGGTCCGGATCTTTACTATCTCCTCCTCAAAATTTTCCTCTTCCATCACATCGTCTTCGGCGGCGAATATTTCGTCAGAAATAAACTCCTCCTCCACAATTTCATCTTGCAAGGTTTCCGAAGGAGCAGAACTGTGCGGAAGGGCGGCGACTGCAGCCTCCTCAATAAAGAGAGCTGCATCACTATCTGAAGATGCTTCTTTAGCCGCTATCAGTTCGCCACCATCTGTTACAACAAGCGTTTCATTTGGCTCAGAACCGGCAGCAGTTATAACGGTTGGTTCTACCGATTGCACTGCCAGCACTTCCCTGATCTTGGGCAGCTCTTCGGGTGAGTTAATACCAAAATAATCCATGAAGCTCTTTGAAGTTGTATAAACCAAAGGATGCCCTGGCAACTTTTCGTTACGGCCCGTGATGATAATTAATTCCTTTTCCAGCAATTTTTGAATGGCATAATCGGAACTTACCCCGCGGATCGATTCTATTTCACCTTTAGTTACCGGTTGCTTGTACGCTACCATTGCGAGGGTTTCTAAAGCGGCCGATGACAGGCGTTTTAAAAATTTTTCGCCATTGAGTTGCGCAACTGTTTTATGAAATTCTTTCTTGGTTAAAAACTGCCACCCGCCGCCGCTTTGTACCACTTCAAAAGGGTAAAATTCTGAGTTGTATTTTTCTACAATGCCTTCAATAGAGGCATCGATCTGCTCTACAGAAATTTTTTCGTCCATAAAGCCAAATGCCTGGTTGATAAGCTCGGTTATTTCCAATGCGGTCAACGCCTTATCGGAAGCGAAGATGAGCGATTCAATATGCGGTATAAGATTGGAAACGTCCATTTGTAAAAAGTTAGCTGTTGGCAGATGATTGTTGTTCGGACAACCTCTAACGGCCGTCGAACAACAAACTTTTACCCTTGCAATGCTGCTGCACCGCTTACAATCTCGGTTAATTCGGTAGTAATAGCCGCCTGTCTTGCGCGGTTGTACGAAATCTTTAAGCTGCGCAGCAACTCGTTGGCGTTTTCACTTGCCTTGTCCATCGCGGTCATACGGGCACCATGCTCCGAGGCATTGGCATCCAGCACAGCCTTATATAGTTGCGTGTTTAAAATCTTTGGCATTAATTCCGCAATCAATTCTTCTTTGCCCGGGTCAAAGATAAAATCAGCTTTTGTAGCAGTGGCGCCTGTATTAGTGGATTTGGGAATGGGAAGAAAAGACTCTGCCTTAAACACTTGTGTGGCGGCGTTTTTAAACTCGCTATAAATAATCTCCACCGCGTCAAATTCCTTTGCCTGAAAAGCCTGGACAGCAGCCTGCGAGGCTTTCTGCACATTCTCAAAAGAAAGGCTCAGGAAAATATCTTTATGGGCATCCGATGTTTTGTAGTTGTTTTTTACAAAATGTTCGTAGCCTTTTTTACCAATGTTCCAGATGGTCACATTTCCTTTGCCAAACTGCGTACTGTATTTTTCTTTGATTATTTGCTTGGCCAGTTTAATTACATTGGTGTTATAAGCGCCGGCCAAACCGCGGTCTGACGTAATAACCAATAATAATACTCTCTCCACCGTTCGCTCCGTGGCCAACACGTTGCCACCTTCTATTTCGGTATTGCTTACAATGTTACTAAGCATTTTCTGTAGCTTTTTAGCATACGGACGCATTTGAATAATGGCATCCTGCGCCCGGCGCAGCTTTGCAGCGCTTACCATCTTCATTGCTTTTGTAATCTGCTGTGTGCTTTGCACCGACTTAATACGGTTGCGGACTTCTTTTAATTGACCAGCCATAAATTAATTTGCCCCCATCCCTAACCGGTTGCCCCATAGCACTCCTCTATAGATGAAGTTGTTTTTAATGAATTATGTTGT
>DASQMG010000105.1:0-31388 GCA_035645595.1 Flavisolibacter sp.
GGCATGAGCATCCCGAAGGGAGAGGCTTGTCAAAGAATGAAAGATGTTGGCGCAGACGCTAATATCTTCTAAAGTAAACCAAACTGCTCTCGTCGTCTTTTCCCTGCACGAACATAATCAATAACACAAAACAACCAGCAACACATAAAAAAACCGCTGAACTCTCTGCGGCTTTTTTATGTTATCTATTCTTACTATCGCAAGGATAGTCGGCGAGGATGCCAGCAACTGCAAAAGCCTCCGCCCAATAAAAAATCTATTGACGTAAAAAGCAACTGACAATCTGTTAATGGTTCAACTATAAAATGAGGCTGCCCGTATTTACCACAGGCTGCCTCATATCTTAATTTTCAGTTGGAACAGGCATTGTACTATTCTTGATTTCTCGACGAACTATAACGTCCATAAAATCTATCACTCCATCTTTTCGATAATCAGCAAAGCTAAAGGTCAGACTAAAGCTATCGTTTTTAGCCTGCTCTTTAGCTGAACAAAATGGGATAATATACTTTGTATAATATGGCTGCTCCTTTTCTATTCTTATCGTACTGTCAACGATCTGATTACTGCAGTCCTTCAAATGCCTATACACATAATCCACTTTATCTAAAAATCCTTCTTTGCTGTATATGTTAAAGCACCGGCCCGTGTCTACTAACTTATATAATTGCGACGTATCATATTTTGATATTGCGATAACAGCTTTTTCAATAGCTGTACGTCTTTCATCTTTAGACACACTAACACTATTACAACTGGTGCTCGTCAAAAAAGTAAGATGTATGATTATTAATAATTTAATCATTGTTTTTGGGTTGAAGTAAATTGATTGATCTTATCGTATTCATTGCCTCCACCATCTGCCTTGTATTTACTTAGCACACCGTTTACAGCATTCTTTGTCTTATTCTGAATAGTCATTCCCTGGGACTGCATTACCTGAAGGCCATGCCAAGCAACTAATAGTTGCCTGCCATAAGCCTCTCTGCGCATTTTGCTGTATCCTGAGCCAGTTAATTTATCTGTTTCAGCAGTAGGTAAGTATCCATCAGTCAAAAAGTTCACCAAGTTGACTCTTTGTTCATTACCTTTTAAAGCATCGCCAAAATAATTTTTACCTGTCTTAGAATTTATAGCCATGCAAGCATCAATTGTATTTGTTGCACTGTAAAAGCCTCCGCGCAAATTACCTTCATCATAAAGGGCATTCCAAACTTTTGAGTTAGCCACATTTTCTCCTATTTCATATGCTTCCTTAATAGCCGCAAGCCCTGCACCAACCTTAGATAAGCCCGATGATCCCCATGTTGGATCATTGCCATAATAACTACCTACTGGCTTAGTAGCATCTGTTTGTTCAGGCGCTGACCCCGGAGGAAGTCCATTAAATTTAGGAGTTTGTCTGCCGTAATATTTATTAAGATCATAGACTATTGCACCATCAAGTGTTGAGTTATAATCTCGACCTTTTGTCGTAACAGGACCACCGTTTACAAACTTGAAGCTTTGAGTTTTTGCATCCTGCAAAGCCGCAGGAATATTCTCATAAACTGTCTGCAGTATTGTGCTGGTTGTTGTCACTTTATTTGTAGAAGAAACGCCAAACTGCATCCGGTACATTGATTTATGGAAAGACAAAAATTCTAATCCATCTAAGTCTATTCCATCAATGGGTCTGTTACTGGCATACTGATATGGCGTTAACATCGGATAGCCTTTTGTAAGCGGATCAACGGACAAGAAACGCCCAAGTTTCGAATTGTAAATTCTAAAACCATAATCATAGGCATTCCCTTCCCCCTCTATTTCGTCCGATTTCTCTTTCCCATTGAAGCCATAGCGGTAGCCACTACCATCGTACGCTGCGCCACTGACCGTACCACTACCAGCATCATCGGTAATAAAGGCTTCAAACGCATCATCATCGCCACTGACAAATTCATCAACAAACTCAATATCAATACTTGCCTTGTACTCAGCAGGCGTATTGCCGCTACGGGTATAGATTTTAAGATTGGCGGGTATGCCACCAGTACCATTCCACACCCCATTACTTCCCAGCGAACCCCGTCTTCCGGGCATGAGCATACCGAAGGGGTAGTAGTCTTATGCCATGATAATATCAGGTAATTAAAGCTCCGCCGGGGTGATTCCTCTGGTAGTGCCGGACAGGCTTCCGACATCGGCTCAACGGCAAATCGACCGGAAGCCCAACGGGCTAAAAAGACCTGGCCGATGTGTTTCGCACTACCATTGATTTTTTAGTGATGTGAGATACAGAGAGTAAAGCAAAACAATCTTTAAACGATGCTGAACTGATTATCCAGTATAAAAGATTTCTTCCCTGGCTGCAGAAGAAAAAACCTGGTTCTGAAAATGATTACCGCTTACATAAGAGATTTTAATACGCACCAGGCTTACGCATTATAAAACAATCAAGCTGCTGACTTGCTCAGCCGCTTTGGTTGTGTTTAATCAATTTTCTAAATAAGGTTCAGCTATTGTACAAAGCTCATTATAAATATCTGCAACTTCGTCTAATCCCCAATCTCTATAGTGTCTGTTTACTGCAGTTTTAGCTGTAAAAAAATTAGCAGAATAAGCATTTAATTTTTGATTAGATAATAACATGCAACTTTCTAAACTATAGCAATGCCCAATTGTATCACAAATCCATGCTCGTAATTCCGGATATTTTTTGACGTAATCAGAGTCTCTATGCTTTAGCAGCATTACAATTTTATTATCTATGTTATCAATCATACGCTATTGTTTTGCTGGTGTAAACGTTGCAGTTTTTGCAGCTTCTTCGGAATACAATTGAGCACCTCCTCCATTGTACATCCCATTTACTCCGGGGTCTTTCTGTGGTGAAAAAGCTTTGACCTTATTTGCTGTAGATTCCAAAAATGTGTGTTGCCCAGTAAGTGCAACATTGTACTTTTGAGTATGAGTTTTTGGTATTCCCAATCTACTAGGGTCAACTCCGTCATAAGTAAAAAACGGACTTGCATTTGGATTGGATGGATCGCGCCACTGAACAAGATTCTTCCCATTAACCAAACTTCCTGAATTACCTACCTCTGAAACTGGCTTGGTAAAATCTATATGGTTTGGGCCATACTTTTCAATTGCCGCTGCATACTTAGCGGCTACAAAGTTTGTCCTTGCAGCCATCCTTTCAGCTAATGCCATACCTTTTAAGACTGTAAAGCCTTTGCTTATGCCTTTCGTTAAAAGTATGTCCGTACCCACTTCCGATAAATACTCCGACCTTGTATAAGTGTCACCATTAATAACCCTTTCTTTAAAATCTTTAGCTTGGGCATCAAGATTTGGAGAAGGGGCCACCTTAACAGTAGACATATCTAACGTAGCTTCCTCTAAAAAAGACCCTATGCTTTTAATTGTTTCCCATGGGTGGATTATTGCATTCCAAAGTTTAACTACTGATTTTTTTACTCCGCTCGCTGTTCCATTAACCAGTTTTACATTTTGTTTATTCCACGCATCAGCAGCTTGTGCAGTTTGCTCAGGGGTTAATCCGATGGACCATCCAAACATGCTTTCAGCACCGTCCAAATCGACCGCCTGTATTGGCGTATTACTAGCAAATTGGTAAGGTGTTAACTCTGGATACTTTTGCATTAAAGGATCAACACTTAAGAATTTTCCGAGTCTTGGATTGTAGATTCTAAAGCCATAATCATATAGATTCCCTTCTCCACTCACTTCGTCGTCCTGCTCCTTACCATTAAAGCCGTAACGGTAACCACCAGCATCAGAGGCCATTCCACTACCACTTTCACTACCATCATCCGTTGTGATAAAGGCTTCAAACGCATCTCCGTCACCACTTACAAATTCACCCACAAACTCAATATCAACTGTTGCCTTGTATTCAGATGGTGTATTGCCACTTCGGTTCGTAACTGATAGATTAGCCAACAGTCCATTGCGTCCTCCGGTGCCTGTCCACACTCCATTACTACCCAGTGTTCCTCTTCTTCCGGGCATGAGCATCCCGAAGGGAGGAATGTTATTTTGGTTGTAACCTTTCTCTGATCGTAGTTTTCAAAGAACTGAAGGCTGGTAAACCCTGCACAAAATGTTCCTTTTTGGCTGTTTTTCCAATCTTTACAATCCATTTTTAAATAAAAAAATTACGCTTATGAAAAGCCTTTCTGCTAAAAAGCAACATGACTTTTTGCTTTTATTTGAGAAGTTCATTCAGGATAGTAAAAAGGGAAAACGATTACAGCCCAATGGAAAAAGACTTTCAAGCGGAACAGTTAAAAACTATCAATCTGTTTTGCACCTGTTGAGAATTTTTGCTGAGAAGCACTCTTTTCCATTGCGTATCATTGGATGGAACCGGCTCACCTCCAGGGAGCAAGAAAGAGAAAAAAATTACTGGGAAAAATTCTATAATAAATTTTCAGACTTCCTCTATAATACCAGAGGTTGTTACGATAACTATGTGGGTTTGTGCTTTAAAAACATCAAGGTGTTCTTTAGTTATCTATCCAGGCACCAAAACTTGGAAACTGGTAATGTACAACGGTTATTTTATGTAAGAAAAGAGGAAACAGCCATCTTTCCTCTGTTACCAGAAGAATTGAACCATCTTATTTATAATGAAGAATTAAGTAAACGTCTGAGTCCCCGCCTTCAGCAGGCAAAGGATTTTTTTGTTTTTGGTTGTACAGTCGCCCTGCGCTTTAGTGATTTGGTTTGTCTGCAAAAGGCAAATTTGCGGATTGTTGGGAACGAACGTTATCTGACTGTTCAATCGAAAAAGACAGGTATCTACAGCTTAATGAAGCTACCTGCTTATGCAACGGAGATATTAGACAAATATAAAAGGCAACAAAAAAAATTGTTACCGCTTTTTAACAATGCAAACCTAAATAAGTACATCAAATTGGTTTTGGAAGAGGCAGGGTTTATTCATCCTGTTTCTTATAGTCGGGAACAGCGTGGAAACAGAACAAATTTAAAAAGTAAGCGAGGACAAGAGGTCCGCTTTTGCGACATTGCGAGTACCCATACCATGCGCAGAACAGGTATTAGCACAATGCTTTGTTTAGGCATGAACGAGCAAATGGTACGACGGATTAGTGGCCATTCCCCACATGGGAAAGAGTTTTACAGGTATGTTGCATGGGCGCAAACATATCAGGACAGTGAATCAGAAAAAGTGTTCACGCTGTTAAAAGAAAAACACTTGAACTTTTAGAAAAAAAATAATGTAAAACCACTATCATTTACCACACTTATATGCTTACGCTGTAGCTACTTTACTTCTATATTGACCCGCCTGTTTTTTGCTCTGCCGCCTTCTGTAGTATTTGTGGCAATAGGTTTTTGACTGCCATACCCTATCGCCGTAAGCCTGTTTGTTTCGATGCCTTTTTTGCTTAGATAGTAAACTACCGCTTTTGCCCTGTTCTCGCTTAGTATCTGATTGGCCTTTTGATTGCCTACGTCGTCTGTGTGCCCTTCAATGGTGAGCTGGATAGATTTATTTTCACCAAGAATGTGGGTAAGGTTATCCAACGCAGTAAAACTATAAGGCAACAGTTCAAAGCTCCCGCTTACAAAGAAAATATTACTCGCAGCCAGGTTAATCTGCTGGGTCATATCCTTTGCTATTACCGGGCAACCATTATTGGATTTTAGGCCCGGCACTGTGGGGCACCGATCTTCATCATCATTTACTCCATCGCTATCCCTGTCAGGTACAGGACACCCCTTATACTTTATATATCCAAAAACGGAAGGGCAATTATCTACATAATCAGGCATACCATCGCCGTCTGAATCTGGGCATCCATGCAGTAAAAAAAGCCCCGGTACGTCCGGGCAGTAATCCAATGAATCGATCATACCATCATTGTCGCGGTCTAAAAAAATTGCTCTGGGCTGTTCTTGGATAGAAGACAATTTTTGCTTCGCTCTTTTTGGCCTCGCCACAATGCCCGAAATGGTTAAGCTAAAGGCGTAGTGATTCAACTCCGGCTTGAGCCCCAAGCGGTAACCGCCTTCTAGGCTTATGTACATGCTTTTGTGACGAAGTTCTACACCCGCGCTTACAGGTAGATAGGGCGTCAATGCGTTTTTGTATTGGGCTACCCCAAGACCCGTGAGAAAGTAAGGCTGAACACTTTTAAGGGAACTGAAAAGCCTGAACCGGCCCGAAACCTCTGTTCGGGTTTGAAGAAACTCAAGATTATATACACTGTTCTTGACCATGCTTTTTCGAAACTCCGCGTCAAGGCTTGCCCGCAAATCAAATCGGTTGGTGAGCCCTTTTAGGTAGCTTACTCCAAGACCTGGAATAGCGTCTGTTGAGGAGAGCAGGGAAAAACTATTATAATTTATCAGGTTCAGGCTGATGCCCAAGGTAGAGGGATGTGCGGTTGAGTAAGTCTGTGCACAAAGACGAAAAGAGCAAAGCAGGAACAAAGGAATACAGAATGCTTTTGACATAAAGGGCCGGTTCGGTAAACAAATAGTACAGTTTCCGGTTTTGTCAAAGGAGGGGTTGGATTTGGAGGCAGCGTTGTGTTTTTACAAGAAATTTATAATCCGTATGGTTGAGGATGAAAAATTGTTGAAACAAGGCACGTTGAAGAAAGAGATAAACCGACCTGAGCAGGAAAATGTAATTTGGTTAAAGTTTGTTTCATAAGGGTAAACTTTGGTGACTAAACAAGCATAAATGTAAAATGGATTTTCGTAAAACGCAAGAAAGGACCGTAAAATTCCTGAAAAGTTGAAAAGGAGGTTTTACATTTTAAAAGAGTAAGAGCGGTCAATTAGACCGAGGCAACTCTTGTAAAAATGGTCGTCGGATTGCCTGCGATATGCAATTACTTCGGTTATGCATATCAGCTCCGATATTTCAGATATTTCCGCAAAACTCTCCGGCAATTAACGACCTCAACCGCCTTAAAAAGAAGAGAATCGCCTCTTTGATTTAAGTACTAGCCACCAACTATAAAGCAAAAAACCTTCTCAATTGCTACGGCTTTAGCATAGTTATAATTTCAACCTTCTTATAGAAAACATTAGTAAGGCACAGGAAGCAGCAATAGGCATTCTCATTTGTTTAAGTAGTAATTTTAAGAAAAATAATTTTTGAGCAAGTCCGCAAAACCCCCTCAAAAAACGGTGTATAGAGACGATGGTGACGGCAAATGCAGTACGAAAAAGAATTTGAGAAAGCACCATCTAACACCTTTACGAAGGAAAAGGTTCCTGTGCCTATGAAGAAAAAATAAGTGGAAAATAAAGAGTGTAGTAACGGTCTCTTTTACGATCGAAAATTCAGCATTAATTATTCTCTCGTATTATTTTCTAACCAGTGTCAGAGTGTCTCAAGTTGAAATTAATAAGGCGAGTTGATAAATAATTTTTTGATGGCCCTGAATTTCAGGGGCTTTAAATTTTTCAATAAAGGCACAAGGTAGAACAACCTTATGGACTCAATCCTATTGATGAAGAATTTAGGGATTTCACCTCCTGCGATTCAGGCATGGTGGCTTTTTGTTTTGTCCAGTTTTCGTTATTTTCGTTTAAATGTTAAGTGATGATACCCAAAGCAAAATTAAAAATATCACTTCAGGAACTGTCCTTACGGGGCAGCCGGATACTTGCGCAGCAATCCGAAACCTCCTATGCACAAGCTTTGCAACAAGTACAACGGTTAAGGATGACTTCGAAGGTAAAGCCATCCTCAAAGAAGAGCAGGTCCGCTTTATAGAGCCTTATATTAGACAAAATAATTTATGGATCGCTAAGCTTCCAGGTAATGACCGGTTTCTGACAAGAGGTGGAGAAGCCAGAGTGTACCTCGATTCAGATAATAAAAACGTCATCAAACTCAACGATGCAGTTTATTATGCGACCTGGTTGGAATTCTTTAATAGCATCCTGTTACACAATCTTATTTTCGGGAATACTTCCTATTCTTTGATTGGCTTTTTCAAAGAAAATGACAGGCTACATGCCGTTGTTAGGCAACCATTCATTAAATCTGATGCACAGGTTGACCTGAGGGACATTAAAGCCCTATTGGAATTTAATGGCTTTAGCAATACCAGAAGAAACGATTATCAACATGAGGGACTTGGGTTGATTCTTGAAGATATGCACGATGAAAATGTACTTGTTAATTCAGAAACATTGTTTTTTATCGATACCGTATTTTATACTGTAGCTGCCGGTGCATTCCCATGAAGCAAAACTCCGGGCTTGATTTATTTAGTTCTTCAGTATCACACGAGGGATTTATAAAAACGGCTTCAATTTGTAAATAGACTCCAAAAGCTGCCATATTTGGTTCGACAAATTGCTGGTAGAGTCCACCTTAATCGTAGATATACCAAGTATTGATAGCTCGTTTTTGCTCGTATATATACGCATCTCAATCAAACTAAAGCCTTCGATATACCGATGGTTTTAATCGCTCGATTATGCCATTGAAGTTCAATTTGATACTAATATGCCACCTAGCACCATTAACTTGACGAGAGAAAAATTACAGCCCCTCTATGCTCTGGCATATCTCGAGTATTTAAAAGAGGTTGCTGTGAAAGCGGGTATTACCAAGAAAGTAGCGTGTCATATATCTAGGCATAGATTCGGACAGCAGGCCGGTGATAAGATAGATATTCGTATTCTACAAACACTCTATCGCCATTCTATTATAAGCACCATTATAGGCTATCAAAGCAACTTCATTCATAAGCAGACAGATGATGCCTTAGATGCGGTTTATCCTTCTAAAATAAGGAAGCAGAACTCAGAGTGGACGAACCGGCTCCTAATTCTGCTCCCAACATTATCCTCGTGTGGTATTGCTACCGGGACGAGTCTTAGCTAAATTTACGATTTGTGAGGTTGCCTGAGCCACATCAGATACCTGACACCTACTGTGTACAAGTAAATCTCTTGCTTGCACACGGCGTTCAGTTACCCAACGGAAAAATCTTGTCCTCCGCAAGACTTCAAAACTACTTAAATTAGTAGATTTATGAATTACTTTAATGAATGCGATTTAAGAAAACTGCCCTAGACTATTCAGGTCAAAAACTAACGGAATTCCCCAAAGAGATTTTCACTACGCCGAGACTGTATAAACTCAATCTGGCCAATAACAATATAACCGTTATACCAAAAGAGATCGCTCAATTAAGGTGCCTTGAAACCCTTGATCTCACAAACAACCAGATTCGAACTGTTGGTGCAAAGTTGTTTGAACTTACCAACCTTAAAGTGCTTGTCCTGAACTACAACCGAATAGTCAATATCCCAAAGCAAGTTGAGAAACTTCAAAGGCTTAAGATCCTTAATATGTCAAATAATAAATTAACGGGTTTACCGCCGGAGCTGGCTAATCTTCTTAATCTTGAAGAGCTTAATGTAACGGGCAACCAGTTAGATGACTTGCCGCTCATTAATGGCACCCCTTTCCCGAACTTAAAAGCGCTATGGGTCGCGCACAATCCTTTGGCGAAGTTATCGTCCAAGGATATCGTTGACAAGCTTCCAAAGCTGAAGTCATTCTATTGCTATAGCCCTAACATAGGCCAGCCGGTATTGAGTAGCGATATAGCCATTGAGTATGCAGCAAAAACAAAAGGAAATTCCTTTTCAACTTTGAAAGGGCTTTATCAAGACCCTGATGAGGCATTGGTTTATGGCAGTCCGCATAAAACAACGTCAAGTACGACAACAACTATGGCACCGAAGCAAGGAAAGGTTTTTATCAGCTACTCTCACGATGATGATGGTCATTATCTCAAAAAGCTTAAGAGTCACCTAAAGGTCTTAGGTCGAGACGTACCCATAGATACCTGGGACGATAAGCGGATAAAATCAAGCGCGAAATGGAAAGACGAGATAGAAACCGCGTTAACCGAAGCCACTAATGCTATTTTGTTGGTGTCAACATACTTCCTTGCTTCTGATTTTATTCAGAATGAGGAGTTGCCAAAGTTGTTGAAAGCGGCTGAGGATAAGGGGACAAGGATTCATCCCGTAATTATCGAACCTTGCCGTTTTTTGAAATCGAGAACTCTTTCCGAGTTCCAAGCAGCTAACGGCCCGAATGAGCCATTGAGTGAACTACTACCACCTGCACAGGAGCGGGTATGGCTGAAACTTATGGATGATATTCAGGATTACTTAGAGCAATAGTTTTTTGTAACTTAAGGCAACAACGGTAATTATATGGATCAGCCTTTTTTCGTATTTACACACCGAAAGGTTCTAAAAGTTTCGACGCAACTTTCCGATGAGCGGTACCGGGCAATTCTCGCCAAGGCTACAAATAAGCCAATAGAGGAAATTCCTGCATTTAACTCCGCTGCTATGCTTTCTGTAATAAAGGAGCGTTCTGATAGGTTAAAGAAAGTTATAGAGGGCTTTACAGCCTTACTTAGCACCAACCCAAATACCCGTAAGGATAAATATGATGAACTTGATGATATTGGTAGATTTATTATAGCGGCAAATGATGAACCGGGAGGGAATGGCGGCATATTTGAAATGGAAGTACCTGAGAAGCTTGCAAAACATCCTGATTTTGTTCTTACGTACTCAGGAAAGAAGATCGGTGTTGAACATACGAGATTAGTCAGCGAGGCTACAATACGAATTTATAAAGTCGTAAGATGGGTACTTAAACAGGTTGAAGAATCTGTAAAAGACCTGAGCTACCTTTCAAAAACAGTAAACATATTCATTAACTATGACCTCAATATCATTGGTGATGTCAGCTTCAAAACAGAGAACTTGTCTAAGAAACAGAAAATTGATATGGGCACTCTGATAGCTGAATTTGTCAGGTCTGAATTGACTGGTGGAACTGTCCCTAAGCCCGCATTTATCTATCAAATTGAAATTGCCGAAAATTTTGATTCGAGGGTTGATATTGAGCTTGGGGAAAGCTTTTATACTGAAGCTGAATTCTCCAGGCAGTTGCTTGAGCGCATAGCTGACAAGGATGATAAGGCTCATAACTACCGGAAAGAAGTTACTGTAGATCGGCTATTATGGCTTCTAATAGTAATTGATGATATTGCCAGCTTTTCCAACTTTTATATGGAAACTGCGTTTATACCTGAAATTCCATCTTCAAACTTCGACAATATCCTTTTGTTTGAAAAGCATGAAGGCAGGATACACCCTATATTCCCACAAACAAGTCGTCTGACATAAATAAGCGTTCAGGTACTTCAAGACCTTTACCATCATTCTAACATTATCCGCAATAGGTTATCAGTGTAATTTCGTTAAAGAGAAAACAGATAAGGCGCTGAATAGCGTACTTAATTTTTAAAATCACTATTTTTCAGCCCTGATGGTCGCCGGTCGCTCAAATCAACTTCCTTACAATCCCGCTGTTTTTCGGTGGGCAAGAAGTCGCGCGGATTACTCAGAAGGTGAAGTCGCCCAGATAATAGGCGTGAAGCCTCAGCGAATCAGTGATTGGGAAAACAGTGTTTCTATTCCCACGATTAACCAAGCCCGCAACTTAGCTGAGGCATATGGCAGGCCATTCCTTGAATTCTTTGCCAAAGAAATTCCTGATGTACCAGAAACAATACTTGTTCCTGATTTCAGGATGCAACGTGATACACCGATAGACCATGAGAATAGGATATTGCGGGAAGTGCAAGCATGGGGTGAATCGCAGCGCGTGAATGCACTTGACCTGTTTGAGATAAATGGCGACACACCGCAGAAGCTTCCAGAAGGGTTAAGGGCGAATCTCGCTTCTGACCCTGAACAGGTAGCAGCGAAAGCAAGGCGTTTATTTGACTTCCCTATAATGGCGCAATTCAGCCTGAGTTATCAGGCTAAGGCGAACCTTGTTAAGATTATTCGCATGAAGCTTGAGAATAATGGTGTACTCATTCTTAAGAACTCAGACCTTGGTAAATGTAAGGCAAGGGGCTTGTGCATTTATAATGAAGTCCTGCCTATTATCATTCTAAGTAAAGAAGCACCTAACGGCTCACTGTTTACACTATGCCATGAGTTTGCACACATCATCCTTGGTCAAAGTGCAGTGAGTGGTGAATCGGTGCAGAGAAGGAACCAGGTTAACCTTGTTGAATCTTGGTGTAACAAGTTTGCTGGCGCATTCTTGATGCCAAAACAATCACTTTTTCAATTCATCCATCCCGTACCAAAACAACCAGAAATAAGTGATGAGGAACTTGCGAGGCTTGCCAACAAGTTTGCCGTCAGCAAACATGCAATGCTTGTCAGGCTGGTGCAGCTTGAGGTAGTTGATGCAGAATACTACTGGCAGGTAAAACGCCCCCAATTTATAGAGCAAGAGAATAAGCCACAGGGCGGTGGTCCTAGCCTTTATTATGGCTCACGCTATCGCAATAGGAACGGCGATATGTACACAGGGCTTGTACTGGAAGCATGGACAAACAACCGAATAACAAACCATAACGCTGCCGAGTTCATGGGTATTAAAAACCTCACCCATCTATTCGATATTAGAAAACACTTTAATGATTGAGGGGAAAAGATATTGCTTAGACACATCAGGAATCAGTAACCCTTTGGAATCAATGCCCGAAGATATTCCGATGTATCAGCCTATCTGGAGCCACGTAAGAACACAGATCGTAAACGGCGTCTTTGCGGTCAACCAAGAAATCTACGACGAGTTATGCTATTTGCCGGGTAACATCGGCACCTGCCTAAATGGTAACAAAAACAAGCTGGTTCTTGAAGTGGGTGAAGCTTGGAACTGGCAGACGTACCTTGCAACAGTAGAGGATATGCGGGTCAGATACAAAAGCGTTATTTCTGAATATAATAATAACCGCAGAGGAACTGTTGGCCTGAATGACGTTGCTATAGTTGCTCTTGCTAAAACCTTAAAGCTTCCGCTTATCAATATGGAAGCCAAATCCTTTCAGACCAGCGCAACCAAAATTCGCATTCCTGGCCTATGTATTCTGGAAGGCGTTGAGCCTCTTGAATTCAATGACTTTCTTACCAGAGGATAATTAAGCATTTCCGTTGTAATTGTAATGTGGATTTAAAAGTCATCACCATAGAGGAGCAAGCATTCTATGAACTTGTCAACAACGTTGCCCTGGAGTCAAGTACAGGAGATATTCCATCACTGCCTCCATCATTCCCCATTTGAATGGTATCAATCTGCACTGCCCCGTTTGTTGCCCGGGTAATCGAGCAGTTGAACCTACGATACATCGTAGGTTCACAAAGGAAGAAGAAATAGACCTAATCGGACAGAAACACAAATGTCGAACCACAAATGGCAATAAATCATCAGGTATTAAATGCTGGTAATCAAGCAAACCATTGCGTAAGTATTATTAAATCTTCTAATAACTGGTTCGACTCTTGTCCGGTAAGCTCCACCTTATTCGTAGATCTACGAAGGGTTTGTTCGCGAGTTTATCCGCACTTCTACGCATTTTCGAAATAAGGCCCCTGCATCAACCTTCATTGTGAGGAACGTTGACGCACTTGAATAGCGGTTTGTTTAACGCATAAGGCTCTACTCCTCCTAAGTTTATCCCGATTGCTAAATACACCTTGTGACAGAAACCATTGCGGAACGATTTAAGTTTCCAGGCATACTTTTATGAATTTGGGTTTTCGGAATAATTCCAATATACCATGATAGCATGTAGCATTTCGGAGTACTGCTGCAAGGTGTTTGGCTTCACAAAGTTGCCTTGCACCCCAAGGCTGTAGGCTTCCATTACTTTAGCCGAAGCCTTTGAAGTTGACGACATACAGTTAAGTGCATTCATTCTCTAATTAAGGAAAGTTTTTCCAGAAATACATCCTATCTATGCCGATAGAAAATTAGCAGTATTGCTTCGTCTATTTAAGGATACAATTACTTACAAATTATGCGGCCGGGTTTACAATGCCGTTTTGCATAGCCTTTACGGCGAGTGAAGCTCTGTTTTGAACTTCCAGTTTTTCAAAAAGGCGGTTTCTTATTTTATCAACCCCTCGTTCGGAAACTTCTAATACACCGGCTATTTGCTGGTATGTCATGTTAGTAGTTGCCAATTGCAAAAATCGTTCTTCTTTGTCGTTGAGCAATGGTCTCAAATCACCATTGCGTTTTCCATTATGCTGATGAAGTTGAAGAAGTAAGCGGCGGGAAACAGGGTCGTTATGATAATATCCTTCTTCGTTCACTCGTGTAATTGCTTTTACCAACTCTTTTTCGCAACAGCCCTTTTGTAAAACGGCCCTAACACCTAGTAAGTACAGCTTAATACTGGTAAGGTCTGTTTCGTGGCTGGTAAAAATGATAACCGGGAGCTCAGGATGGGCTTCGTTTAACCATTTCATCGTAACAAAGCCGTTCATTACCGGCATTGATAAATCTAATAAGAGTATATCTGGAATAGACCTCGTTTTTAGCACTTCTTGTAGTTCTTTTCCATTTCCTGCTTCAAGAATAACTTCGTAATTACCAATATGCTTAAAAAAGAAAGCAAGCCCTTTGCGCATCACAGGATGGTCGTCCACAACGCCAATCGTCACAAGTTTTTCATTCATGGTGTAAGTTGATTCTATAATTGATTAGCTAAGGATGTGGACTATTCAAATGCCGTGCGGGAAAGTCTCAAAATGGATTTGTTGTTATAATGATTCCCTTTAAAGCGGTCGGGGGAGAAAAATCTCCCCTTAGCAAGTAGGAAATGCTGCTAAGTTTGGGAGAATTAAGCTCTTTGAATAAAACGTTTTTCTACTGTTGATGGAAGAAAAATATATGAATAAAGGAATGATTTTCTACCTCTAAGCGGCAGTTCAGGGTTTTAGGTTTGCTGTATCAATTGGCCAATTGGTACGGGGAAGCCGAAAACCGGGTTATGAATAGAGTAGGCGCAATTCTCAAAGTCATTTTATGAAGAAGATACTTGCCATTTTTATTTATTTCATCTTTGCCTCTATCAACGTTTTAAAGGCACAAAGTTGCCCGGGAGTTACGGTACAGCCGTATGTTGTAAACGAAACCAGTTCTGTTACCTATTGGGGCGTTCGGGTGACATTGGCCACGGAAAATCAGGAGTCAAATGTTACGGTATCAGGAATCATCCGGGATGTGGAGAACAGGACAATAGCTCAGCCATTTACAGTAGTTGTGCCAAGCGGTTATTTGACTGCCCAAACTGATGGCTCAATACTTAGTACTGGTTTAGCCCGTGATGTAGAGGTTGAGGTTAATTCTGTAACGCCTTGTGTTACTAGCAATGAAACACCATTGCAAGCGGTCAATAGAATTGGACAACTGCATAATGATTATCAGGAATACCTCTTATCCTATATAACTTCTCAAAACTTAAACCTCAGTGATACAATCGGGTTGAAGCAGGTAATTGAATCGAAGAATAGTGAATTTTTTCAAAGCAATAGCGTGGATATTTCTAATCAAACATTTTCAATAAATTTTAATTATAATATTGGAAATAATGTTATTGGATTTTCTGCATCAAACTATTCAGCTGCTGGTGGGACTATTCTAAATGACTTGAAAACACTTATAGTGAACTACGATGAAACAAACGACGCAAGTTTTTTCGCTTCCTTAAATACTTTGCAGCAGCAAGCGCTAAGCTTAAGCAATCAGACAGAAGTTTACACAGTGGGTATTCCTGTTACGATAGCAATTTATTCTTTTAATTATTGGAAAGCCAATGCGCAGAGATGGTCGGATTTATTTGCTGAACAGGATAGCATTAGAAACTCTTCAAACCCCATAGCTTTTAACTATGGAAGCGGGGATAATAATTCATTTGCATTTGATGAAAATTACGGCGGATCGAATCAATCAGCTACTAACATAGTTGAAAAGGTAAATACCAAAAAAATGTTCAAAAAATGTAAAGTAGGATTTGGTCAACTTGGAGCTGCCGATGTAGGTGGTGCAATTGGAGGTGCGATCGGTGGAGCCGTTTTAGGGCCAGGTGGTTCTTTAGCTATCGGCGTATTGTCCTCATCTACATCTTCTTTAGGTAATCTAGCAGGTCAGGTTATGGGTTGCTTATTTAGTTGGTGGTAGTAGATAAAAAATATTTCATTACCGGGCTTACTTCTAAATTCAGAGTAAGCCCGATAGTGATAAGTCAATTGACTAAATTTGTCAAAAGGCTGAAGAGAAGCCATTTATTTATTGCGTATTATCAAATTGACATGTATAATTTGCTATTGGATTATTTATTATTTAATAAAGTTGAATAAGTAAGTTAGAGTATGCACTGATGTTTAATTTTAAAATTTATCTTATGAATAGGGTTTCTAAATTTTTTAGATTGTATGGTTGGTCTGGACTTGCTTTTAATTTTTTAATTGCTTTTCTGGCAACCATCGCTTTTAATTATTTTGATCTTGACGGTAAAAGCAGTATTTATCTTATTGTTGTGCTTGTATTTCCTATTGTGGTTGGTAATGCAATTTTTTTTTATTTCCTCAAGAAGAGATCAAGAAATTTGAATGAAACTTTGTAAGGCGAAAGCAGTTTTCTTGCAATAAATTCATTTACGTCTTTAAATCATTACTTGCATTTCTTACGTTTTTGTCAGTACTATATTTAGTCGGTTTCGATTTTGGTTTCGATAGCTAATTAGGCAAACAATATTTCCAGCTATTTACAATTTAAGTGAAATAAAAATTTATGTGGAAATTGATGACTCCAATATTAGTTCTCTTTGCCTTAGGAAGTAATGCTAATCAAGCCTATCTTGAAATCTGTTCCGCCGCTAACCCGCAGCAGAAATTTTTTAATGGGTCTCTTGCTCCGAAGCAATTCATATCTACTATTGATTTTCTCGATGCATCCATCAACTCCATCAACTCTTTCAACAGCCTTTTAAAAAAAGAAGCATACCGTATAAAAATAACCTCGTTCAACAACCCAACTTCATCGGATATGGGTTTTAATTTAGAGAACGAAATACAAACGGCACTAAAGCCACTTTTAGATAAAGCGAAAAACACCAACACCCAAAAATTCAGCGGCATCGTTTCCTCTATACTTAGCAGTCAATCCAAATCAGGATTAGGTAAAACACTTTTATCAATCAACCCTGTATTTCCTACACTGTTAAGTCTCGTAGGCAACCTTACCGTGCAGGAGAAAAAGATTACAAGAGAGGATTTAGATTCCTTTATCACGGCTACATCCAAATATTTTGTACAGTACGAAAAGCTGAATGCGGCTAACAATTTATTAGATCAAAATATTGACCGGCTTAGTACCCGTATGCGGGACTTGCAATTTGATATGAAGGAATACATGTTGGATATGACTACCATAATTTACAAAAACATTCAACGTGGCAGCATTAAGAACCTAAGCAACGAAGAACTGTTTCTTAAATATCTTGACAGGCAAAAAGTAGAAGAGTTTTGGGGTAGGGAAATTACATTGGAAACGTCTGTTCGTTACCCTGCCGATGGCATTAAAGGCGCAAAGGATTTAGCTAACAACCTGCAAAAGCTTTTCAATGATTACCAGAAAGTTTATACCGAAAATTACAGCCAAATAAAAGCCATTTTGCTTGACGCGAAAAAGCTGGGTAAGAATGTAAATGTGCAACAAGTAGATGCCTCTTTAAAAGAAGTGGAACAACTTTTTATTGAAAGCAAATCATCCGATATACTGAGCCTTCGCCTTACAACACTTTTTGAGCGGTTGAAAGCATTGGTCGCAACAGAACAATTAATGGCTAAAACCAACCAACAGGTTAACTGATCAACATTCTTCAGCATGTATGATTCGAACTCCTAATGCCCAGTGGCCACGATGTTTGATCTATGATTCTCCAAGGAAGCTTATTTGTTAATCCCACTGATAAATAGAACACGAGAACCTACGATATATCGCAGGTTTATAAAAAAAGTAGAGATAGACCTAAGCGGAGCAATGCAAAAAAGTCGAACCACAAATAAGGATAAATAATCACGTATAACTTGCTGAAAATCACGCAAAACATTGTGTAAGCATTATTAAATCTTCTAATAACTGGTTCGACTCTTGTCCGCTAAGCTCCACTTGTCTCGTAAAACTACGAAGGGTTCGTTCGCGAGTTTATCCGCATTTATCCGCATTTTCTTATTAATGCCCCTACATGGACCTTCGGTACATCGAGGTTATGTAGAAATTAAAATACTATTAAAAACAAAGTATTTGATTGAAAAAGTTACGACAATCAAAAAACTCCAATTATCTAAAACTTTCTATCATTAAGAGTAAAAGAAGCAGTAAGAAAAGGACGCCGCCACCCAGAATCATACCGATGACTGCCATTGCCCGAGAACTCCCAGTATTGTTTTTATTACTCAATGCAATTCCTCCGGTTATTAAAGCTGCAACACCTGCACCAATACCTAAACCAACTGAAGCAAATACCAAAATACCAAGCACTGCAGTTAGGCCTAATGCTAAGCATATAATGCTTGCTACGTTTGATTTGGATGGGGTTCCTTTATCCCTTTTACCCAATAAAAACTTTATTTTTTTTTGTAAAATTTTGTACTGTAGTTTTTTTAAAAAACCTGGTTTTTTAGGAGGGACATCAAAGATGGTAGTTAATATGGGAGAGTTGCTCAAATTCGTATCAATAGTAGGCAGTACATAACCATGGGATAAGGGTGGGGTGGCAGCTTCTGTTTTCTGGAATAGAAGCATCAATAAAACAATTAGGCAGTTTACAATCGTTCTCATGATGAGTTTGTTTAGTTTATTGTAGTACTATTAGCTATAATGTTAGGTTGGTTAAGGACTTTATTGAGGAGGCGAAAACAGGTATTTGATTTTCGTTAAAACACCCTTTTTTTTAGGAAATGTTTTAGCAATCTGTACAAATTCATGAAAAATGATTTTGGTAGGATTGTTCGTATGAATGTTATGGCTTATTCCATAAACAGGGGTAGCTACTTCATTAGCATAGGTTCCAAAAATATGGTCATATATCATCAATATTCCTCCAAGGTTTTTATCAATATATTCAGGGTTTGAGCCATGGTGAACACGATGATTGGAAGGGGTATTAAACCACCAATCTAATACTCCTAATTTGCCCACCCTTTCTGTGTGGACTAAAAAATTCTGCATAGCTGTAATAGATTCGATGAATAATACCATTTCCGGAGGAAGTCCTAAAAAGCACAGAGGAGACCAAAATAAAAATCGGTAAAAAAGATGCAGGAAGTTGGTGCGCCACCCTGTTGAAAGGTTAAAGTATTCAGAGGAATGATGGGTAACATGTGCTGCCCAAAAAAGCTGTGTTTTGTGCCCAAGCCAATGATAGGCATAGTGAATAAAGTCACAGCTTAAGATGCCTACGATCCATAACCACCAGGACATTTCAGGCCGAAAAAGCGAATAGCTATATAAAAAAGAAAACAAACTTAACTCTACTCCTTTCATAAACAGGCCGGTGAATAAGATAAATAAGCCTAAAAGAAAATTGGACTTCATGTCTTGCACTAAGTTTTTATCAGGCTTCTGAAGAAGAAGTAAAACAACTTCTATAAAAAAGGCAATCAAGATTAAAATAGTACCTGCAATATTGAATGTTGTCATTGCCATCTTCTTATTTATTTACATAATTTTTCTTTATGCCTAAAGGCAAAGCATACACAGGGATTTGGTTGCTTTTTTTATTATCCATAATGGTATATGGTGTATGTAATTTTTGCATGGCTCTGGCCTCTAAGAAATTCACAACAAACCGAGGCAAACAGGTGTTAAGGAATACTAGAGTTTTATTAATTTTTCCAGGAATTATAACAGCTTTTTTCTTTAGTAGGCCATTTAAGGCTACTGGTGCAACATCTTTTGGGCTCATACTCGAAAGCCGCGAAAGATAGCTACCTGATTCAATCAATTGTCTTATAATCGTGTTTGTATACATCCCTCCCGGACAGACTATGCTAACAAATACATTTTCTTTTTTGACTTCTTTTCGTAGACTCTTAGAAAAATAAAAGATATAAGACTTTGTGGCACCATAAACCTGTTTCTTAGGTAATGAAAAAAATGAAGCAAGGCTCCCTACATTCATAACATAAGAAGGGGCATTTTTTTTAAGCATTTCAAGAAACAAATGTGTAATCATCGTAGTTGCTAGCACATTTAGCTTTATCTGTTGCTGATACTGTTTGATGTTACCCTTACTAAAGAATTCTGTACTACCTACTCCCGCATTGTTGATAAGCATATTTACTTCCAGTCCCCTTGTGACCACTTCATGATATAATCTATGACAGCCATGGTCATCAGAAAGATCTATTTCCAGGGGGATGGCATCAATTAAGTAAGTATTTTTAATGCTATCGGCTAGATTGTGCAAACCTTCACCCGGCAATGCAACCAGAATAAGATTCATTTTTCTATATGCACATTCCAAGGCCAATGTTCTTCCGAATCCCAAACTGGCACCTGTGATTACGGTATAATAATTATTTAGCATCCGTCAGGTTTTAAAAATTGGATTGTTTTAAGAAGAGCGTTGTCTAGTGGAGTGATGGCATAACCCAATTGGCTTATTGCTTTCTGGCTGGAAAAAGTGTAATTAGTAAATGCATGATCCACTGTTTTTGCAGGGAAATGAACTGGAGCGCTAAAAATGTAATGATTAGCCTGTTGTAGATAAGCCCATAGTTTTACGGCTTTCTTGGGCATCGAGATTATGCGAGCTCTATACCCTGCCAATATGCGTATGCGATTAAAAAAATCATAATAACTGATATTAGCACCTCCTAAAATATATTTTTCTCCCGCTGTCCCTTTTTCCATTGCCAAAAAATGGCCATTAACCACATCATCCACAAAAGCAAAACAAACCTGATAAGTGCCGGGAGAAGGAATGAAAGTGATTTTCTTTGTAAGAAAAGAGCGAATTATTGCATTAGCTGTCATAGAATGAGAAGTAACACCAGGCCCAAATATTTTGGAAGGACTTACAATAACAGCATTTACTCCATTTTTGATATGATCCATTACAACACACTCAGCTTCCTTCTTTGAAATGTCATAATCTATTTTAAAATTGATCCTCCGCTTAGCATCTTCTTGCAAAGGGGCACCCGACGTTGGTCCCAGCACACCACTGGTGCTTGTAAAAACAACTTTTTCTACTCCGGCTTTTACGGCTGCAAGAAATACATTGTTTGTGCCACCTACATTGACCGTATAAAACAGGGAGGGATCTTTCAACCAAGCACCTACTTTAGCAGCAGTATGGTAAACCTGCCTGCAGTTTTCTATAGCAGGTTTAAGGGTTTCCATGTCGCAAACGTCTCCTTTAAAAATAACAATATTAGGATGCTGAAGGCTTGCCCGTTGCTCATCGGACCGCACTAATGCATGAACCAACACGCCCCTGTTAGCCAAACAGTGCGCTAGCTTATTACCTATATAACCAGCTGCGCCCGTAATTAAAACTTTCATGTTGTAGCTTTTGAGTAGTAATTTTCCGTATCCAACTGACCTCGTATGAAAGAGTCAAAGCCACATGAATGGCAATGGCTGGCCAGACTGAACCCTGGCCAATGCACAAAAAACAAAGCAGTAATCCAAAGGGAAGGCAAGCCAGCATTTCCTTTTTCCCATTTACACTATGTAAAATGGCATAAAGGGTAATATTAAATAGTAGGGCTATCAGCATACCCGATACTTCAATGCATGCATTAAGCAAAAAGCTCCTAAACCAAATTTCATAAGCTGTTATAAATAGTATTCGGATTATAAAATAGCTAATGAGAAATGAAGGTCTAAAGGGCGGATGCTTATTTGTTTCGTAGACGTGAGAATTAATCTGCTTTAATACGATCTGCGGCACAGTTACAAGTATAAAGCATATAACAATTAGGGTAAGCAAAGTGGCCAATATGGCTGCAGAAGTATTTAGAGAAATAACTATCTCAACAGGTGCTTGATTAAGAAGGGGCAATATTCCGAAAAGAAATATACCTGCTAAATGCAATAATAAAAGTAAGCGGGGACTTTGTGCAAAATCTTGGGCACTTACTAAACGATTGGACTTTTTTGTTTTGCTAATGCATAACATCGCGAAAAATAAAACATATGTTGAAGCGTATGTTATTATAGCAGTATTATGCATACTTTTCTAATTTTTGTAAAACCAGCCCTTCTGTTAGTTAATAGTCGATAGAAAAAAGTAGAGCAGGATCTCATTATATTAGCGACGTTATACGTCAACTTTTCATCCTGCTTGTTTTCGTTGCAGGGGCTAAAATATATCTCCCCATTATTTTTTTTAAATTGAATTATGCAATGCTTTTAAAAGGATTAGTAATTATTGCAAAAGTGAATGCTGCGCCTTTGACCGGCTATAAAAATTAGGGTATACCGGCAGAAATAACTCGTTAGAGTTATGAATTAGGTGGAAATGGCATTTTGTTTTCGCTGGATTACAACAAGCGGTTTTCTAAAATATGACGGGGGGTATTGTGCACAGGACTAGCGCGAGTTCGAACTTGCAGTATGAAAGAATGCACTGCGTCTATCAATCAACTTATGGCAAGAGCACTCAGGATTAATCTTAACTAGTTTCTAAAACTGCAATAGTCGGTGTTCTCTTTCTGCATCAGTTAAAAAAAGGGCCGGCAAAATCAAATTCCAGCTCCCATCTGTTCGCCTGTTCCATTTGTGATTTCTAGTTTCTGATTTGTTTTTCCAGGATCACCGTTGGATCCGGGTCTTTGAGCAGGATGCTTTTTTCATTCAGCAAGGCTTGAAGGGAGGGCGATAAACTTTCCAGCCTTATATTTTGAATGTTGAGGGTCTCTATGCTGCCATCCCCTTTTTTCAGGTCGAAGAGTTTACCCGCCTTACCAAAATTCCTTGGGCTATTCACGATCTGTGTAATGGAGTCGGGTTTGCCGATTTTGATAAACACTTCCCGGATGCCGATGCTGATATTGTCGGCAGGATCGGGGTCAAAACTCCAGGAGGTGGAAATAACCGAAAATGTGTCTCTGCCATTTTCTATATCCAGCAATGATTTTTTCGGCGAGGGTTTGCCGGAACTGTCAAGCATGTAGGAGTGCATGGAGACAAGACCTGATCGTTCAAACTGCATAAAACCCTTTTGATCAAAATCGTGCCCGTACCGGTCGAAGGTAAAGTAGCCGTCTTTGTAGGTTACCACCAGGATATTCGGTACCACCTTATGATACCGGTCAGGGTCGGACGCTCTGGCTTGCGGAGAGGCGGTATAAACCATGTACACGCCTTCGAGACGGTTGATTTCGGCCTGGGTGGGTTGGTAAGGAAGAAGGCGCATGTCCCGCTTGAGAGCGTCAAATCCGGTTTTAGCTTCAGCATATTCATTCTTTAGGCCAATCCATTTGATGACAAAAAAAATGAAAGCCAGAAAAAATGCCAGGGCAATGCAAAAAGCGATATTATTTCCTTTTTTAAGGGCCAACGTTTTATTTCTGAACTCAGCTATCGTACTTTCAACATCGGATACCTGTGTTTTAGATTCCGCAAGTTCTTTCTCGTACTCAGTTTTTTTATGTGTTAGTTCTTCAATCTGGGTTTTTGCGTCACTCATATCGCCGTCTAACTCAGCAATCTCCTGTTCGTAGTCGTTTATTTTTTGAATTAATTCCTCACCGGAGAACTGACCAGCCTTCCGCACGGGCCTAGCCTCCCGACTGGATTTACCATCGCGGTACCAATGCAGGGCTTCAAAAATATGAGGCTTTGCCGTCCCATTCTCACGTGCATAGATAATCTGACCAGGGTTTATTTCAAAACTTTTAAGTCGGCTATACTTCTCTGTTTTCCATTCCCTATTATCAGGATCTTTGTTCCGAAGAAGATGAGAAATTTCATTCAGCTTTGCTGCGAAATCCTTATACTGATTAGGGTTCTTATTTCGCACCACGTTTATATCCTCTTCCTCTTCGAATTTTATGATTGCATCTTCCACCAGATTTCGAACGTATTCTTGGTTTTCGTCAGCAAACTTTTTTGGTTGCTCTTGTCTTCCCCCCTCTGTCATAAAAACTTAAGCTTTGGTTCGTAATGGTTTATGAAAAATTTAAACCTTTGATACACCGAGATTTACGATTATGAAAATAGCAAACGTTTTTCAAAACGTTTCAAAACTACGGCCTTAAAATACAAAAGGTTTCAAACCATTTTTATTTTGGAAAGGGCCCAAAACAGGTTTTAAGTTTATCAAAGCTGGTGCAAAAACAGCCCTCCCACCAACATCATTTCCTCCTTGCTTAAACCCTGCTGTATGAACTTAAGCGGACAAAAAGTAGCTGGCACCGTGGCCTTACCAAATATAAACCCTCCCGTCTTGCCAGATTGCAGGAAATGCCTTCCTAGGACCACTCAATCTATTCACTGGCGCTTTTTCAATATATCTATCGTGCGACTCTTAGCCATCGGAGACTTACACGGACTGACCACCTGGGTGAACATTGTTGCCAAACATGATGTGCACAGAATTGTGTTCGTGGGCGACTACTTCGACGCTAAAGAAGAAATAAGCGCCGAATATCAGCAGTTGAACTTCGCCGACTTGGTGGCTTTTAAGCGAAAAAGCCGGGACAAGGTGGTGTTGTTGCTGGGCAACCACGATTACTATTATCTCAAAGGTGTCACAGAAACGTATGTCGGCTTTCAAAAGTGGCAGAAAACGGGGATTCAAAGCCTGCTTCACGGCGCTCTGGACGACGACCTCCTGCAAACCTGCTTTGCGGTCGGGAATATTTGGTTCAGCCATGCCGGCGTCACTAAAACCTGGCTGCGTTCTGCAGGCTACAGCAAAGATGTTTCTGTTGAATGGTTTATTAATGACCTATTCAGGCGGCAACCTTCGATGTTTTGGTTGATCAACCGTGAAAGGGTTACTGCTGGTGATGCCTCCCGGCAAAGTCCCATCTGTGTTCGGCCCCATGGCTTAGTGCCAGATATGCCCGGTGGATATATGCAGGTAATAGGCCACACGCCGCAAAGCCGCCTTACCATTCTTCCCGAACGGCTTGCGTTGATAGACACCGTGGGAACCTCCAGTGAGTACCTGTACATTAATGACGGGCGCCTGTTAGCACTTCCAGTATCGAACAGCCCGCCCGGCAATGGCGAACACGCACTGCATAGCTCCTAACCGTCCGGAAAACCGTTTCGTTCATGTTAAAACCAAAAATCATGACCTTGCAGAAAGATCAAATCGAATGCTTATTTGAATTTACCCGGCGCCACGGTGTACAATATTACGATGTACAGGCAGAACTGGTTGACCACCTGGCGTCACAGATCGAAGCTGATATGGATGCAAACCCGGCGCTCGCATTCCACGCGGCACTGGATGAAGCCTATACCAAGTTTGGACCGAAAGGGTTCAAGTTCATTGAAGACCACCGGGCAGAGGCGGTTTACGTCCGGTACGAGGCTCTATGGTCAAAAGAGGCGAAACAGTGGGCTACGCTGAAAAATTTGTTCCTGCTCTTCCTCATTGGGCTAGCCGGTTATTTATTGGGAACTGTCATTGACCCTTCTTGGCGATTACATATTGTGGTAGGGGCCTTTGCTGTCTTGCATTATTTCCAACTGACAAAAGCCGCCAAACAACAGAAAGAGGCGAAGAAAAAACTGCTGATCCTTAAGTTCTTAGAAAACAAAAAATGGTCTGCGATTGTGTTGGATGCCATTATCATAAACCTGACAGCGGGGGATTGGTTTTCTGTGCCGGTTGCCATTGTGGCAATCGGTGTCTTGTTCTTTTTTGTCTCCCGCATTTCTACGCACCGCGTACACCTGCGTATGACCTTACAGGTTCAAAATGAGTACCCGGAGGCATTTACCTGAGCATTAAAGATAGATCCAACCTGCTGCCGGCGAAAGGCCTGAATAATGAATCATGTAGCCAAAAAAAGATATGCCTAAGATTTTTATGTATATAACAACTTTATGTATATTCATGATATGAATGCCAGCAATCAACTTTTCAGAGGCTCGTTAACCACAATCATTCTGAAACTTCTCAGCGAACAGGAAAAGATGTATGGTTATGAGATGACGAAAAAAGTAAAAGAACTCACGGGTGGTGAACTTACGCTCACAGAAGGTGCGCTGTATCCGGCTTTACATAAAATGGAAGCAGCGGGGCTGCTGGAAACAACGATTGAGAACATCGGCAACCGGTCGCGAAAATATTACCACCTGACCAAAAAAGGCAACAAAGAAGTACCGTCGAAACTGGCCGAGATGGAGGCCTTTTTCCGTCAGATGCAAACCATTTTAAATCTTCGCTTATCCACCGGCAAATAACAATTTATGGAACTCAGTGATGATCAAATAGAGCGTTTATTCCAGTTCACGAAAGAGCAGGGCATCCACTATTATGATGTGCAGATTGAATTGGTAGACCACCTAGCCACCAACATGGAGGCGGCCATGGCAGCAGACGAAACGCTCACATTTCCGGGGGCATTAAAAAAGGCCTTTGACTCTTTTGGCGTAGCGGGCTTTGAAGATGTGTGTGCAGAAAAAGCAGGAGCCGCCAACACCGGGGAGTATAAAATGCTGATGAACGAGGCAAAACAATGGCTGACCTTTCCCCGGTTGATGCTGTTGCTGGCGCTTGGTTCATTGATCTTTTATCTTGGGACTGTTTTTGAACCGGTCGTGAGAGTCTACGTTGTGATGGTGCTTTCATTTGGTCTTTATGGCTACTCGTTCTACATTTCATTTGTCGGCAACGCCACCAAAAACCTTCTTTTGCTTAGCTATACAAGCTTTGCACTTGCGTTCGCACCCTTTTCGCCGCTCCTGTACGTTCTCAATGTCGGAATCTGGAGGGGGCTTGAATCCAAACCGATCGAACAGATGATCGTTCCTGTATTGATAAGCTTTGCCCTTCAGATTTCACTTTGCAATGTACGCCGGCAGTTAAAACAAGAAGCGCAAAGCCTTTACCCGGAGGCATTTGTCAAACCATCGGCAGCGACAACCGGATAAGGTATAGCTCGTGTTAGTCTTTTGTCCGCACCCTTCGATCATCCCTGTCAAACAACGATTACCTCATTAAAACGCAGCTTGCATGAAAAATAAAATCACTTACCAGACGGAGGAAGAACGACAGGGACTTTGGCAGCGTTTGCAGCAGTTCTGCTTTGATGAACCGGACGCCGTCATCACGTTCCGGGACAAACTGGCGGCGAAAAATAACTGGACGAAAGCCTTCACAGAAAGAGTCATTGAAGAGTACAGACGCTTTGTCTTTCTGTGTTGTGTGTCGCCGTGCAGCGCATCGCCTTCTTTTTATGTAGATGAGGTCTGGCATCTTCACCTGACCTATACAAGATCTTATTGGATTAGCCTTTGTCACGATACATTAAAGATGGACCTGCATCATAATCCATCAAAAGGGACAAAAGATGACATTAAAAAGCACAAGGCCTGGTACATCGAAACGCTTTCGCTGTATGAGCAAAACTTTGGCGAAGTGCCACCCGCTAATATATGGCCCCGTCCAATAAAACAAAAGGAAGAAACAAAACCAGTACGTGTTCTGCCCCCGGTAAGCAGTATGGTGCTCTTTCTGTTTCTTGCCGCCATGCTTCTTTGTTTTCTTTTCAGCCTCTTTTACCATTTTATTTTTCCTTTCAATTTAAAAGGGCCAGAGTTTCTGCTCTTTTATGCCCTGCTCTGGTTAGTGGTGGCACTGGCCTACTGGCAGTTTCTGGTACGGGAGAAGAACGCTGTCAGGGCTTTTGTGCAAAGCAACATGCCAACTGGGGTTAATGCCTTTCAGCTGGCTCATTTCCTCTATGGCCCCAAAAGGGCTATTCAGACCGCCGTCGTGGACTTGGTGGACAAAGGGCAGCTCAGTATGAAGGACAACAAAACATTAGTGATTACAACAAACTGGCAGTTGGAAGAAAGCAAAAACCCTCTCATCAACAGTCTATGGTATGAACCTGAAGGCACCGAAATAAACCTGGAAACGATTGCCAGCACCTGCGCCAATGATGATGGGTTTTTTCATCCGCAGATCCGGAAAATTCAAACGCAACTCAAAGCGCATTTGTTTGAAGAAACGCTGCCCTTCTTGTTTATACTGCTCGGTAGTTTACGCATGACGCAGGGACTTCTATTTGAAAAGCGCGTTTCCGACCTGGCTCAGTGTTGCCTTCTTTTCGGAATGCTGTTTTTGATCATGCGTGTCCTTTTCTCACGGAAAAAAATAGCACAAGCCGCTGTAAAACGGCAGTATATAGCGGAGACAGATTCGCTGGATGGAGAATCTGTGGACCCGGTAAAGCGATTTGCTGTCCGGTCCGAGCCGTCCCTGAGTGCATTTTCAGGTGCCGTAATAGGGCTTGGTACCGCCATCTTGTTTTCGCAGCCAGGCAAGGCAGGTGGAAGTGAAGGTGGCGGGAGTGGTGGATGCAGCAGTGGCGGGGGAGGAGGATGCGGCGGTGGATGCGGAGGATGTGGTGGCGGATAAAAGCCTAACAGCAACGATCGGCCATCCAGTGTTTGAAAATGAGCATGTCGAAAACGAAAAACTGAATAAAAAAGATGAAAAGGTATCAAGCAGCTGGCGAAAAAACCAGAAATATCCCAGCCATCGAAGGCTCATTAGCTGAACAATTGTACAAAGCGCCGGATTGGCAAAAATTGCTGAGCGCTCCTGTTTTGGTAGCCGCCCTTGGCTACTTTGTTGACATCTATGACCTGCTGCTTTTTGGCATTGTCCGCATTCCAAGCCTCACCGAAATGGGCCTGAACGAAGAGCAGGTGTCGAGGGTTGGTACCGCTATCCTGAACTGGCAAATGACAGGCCTTTTGCTGGGCGGCATTCTTTGGGGTGTGTTGGGCGACAAGAAGGGGCGGCTGTCAGTTTTGTTTGGCTCCATCATCACCTACTCGCTGGCGAACCTGGCGTGTGGCTTTGTGCAGGACCCGGATACCTACAAACTGTTGCGGTTTATTGCCGGCGTTGGGTTGGCGGGTGAGTTGGGTGCCGGTATTACCCTCGTGTCGGAAGTATTGCCAAAACGCCTGCGGGCCATTGGCACTTCGCTGGTAGCCGGCGTCGGGCTCTGTGGTGCTGTGGTGGCCTACTTCACGGTTGAATTTTTTAAATGGCGCACGGCCTATTTTATTGGCGGCGGCATGGGTATCACGCTGTTGCTGCTGCGGGTGGGTGTATTTGAATCGGGCATGTTTAAAAACATGGCCCACGGTGGCGTCAGCAAGGGAAATTTCTTTGCTTTTTTTACAAATCGCCGGCGCTTTTGGCTTTACCTGAAATGCATCGGTATTGGAATGCCCACATGGTTTGTCATCGGCATTCTTTCCACGTTCAGCAACGAAATTGGTAAAGCGCTTGGTATCGTTGAGCCTATAAGGCCGGGACTGACCATTATGTGGTGTTATGTAGGATTGGCGGCAGGTGATTTAGCTAGCGGCTTTATCAGCCACCGCTTGCAGTCAAGAAAAAAGGCCGTGGCCCTGCTGATGATGTTTACGCTGGTTGGCAGCCTAGTTTATTTGTTCGGCGGCCTTCGGTCCGCCTCCTGGCTTTACGCGGTGTGTGGGGCCATGGGCTTTGGCATTGGCTACTGGGCCATGTTTGTAACCATAGCCGCCGAGCAGTTTGGAACCAACCTGCGGGCAACAGCGGCTACTACGGTGCCGAACATGGTCCGCGGTACGGTTGTGGGAATGACCCTGCTGTACGGAAATCTTAAAATAACAGAAGGCGTTATCACATCGGTCGCAATTGTAGGCGCTATCTGTTTTTTTATTGGAATGGTATCCATCCTCACCGTGCCGGAAACACACAACAGGGAACTTGATTTTCTGGAACACTGATGCCCGTTGCGGTATCAGGATTTTCTTCACCAATTATTTCTTCACCATGTATCGAATTCCTACCAAAGAAGAGCTGATCGAAAAAATATGGGTTGATGCCTACACCCACTTCAATGAACGGTTAGTGCAACGGTACAAAATATCCATCACACTGGCCGAGTACAAAGCTATGTGCAGGGCGCCTATTGAAACCATTCTAAAGAAAGGGGCCCACAGAAAAATAGGCATTCTAGTGATTAAAGGGACCAGGGTTTTGGTGGGCAAAGAAGTGTCCCGGTATCGCCTTCTAAAAACAGCTTTGTCCAAAACCGGAGCGTTTAAAGAACACTGATTGAAATTCAAAAGAACACTGGCCGCCGTAGGAGCGGCTGATAGTCGTAGTTGACCGGCAATAGCGATACAGCTACGGCGGCCTGTTCCACTTTACGGAAATTAAACAAACTCCCGGGATCAATTAAAATTAGTTTATATGGTAACCTTCTTGTTTTCATGGATCGAATTGCCGTTTTATCTTTTTTTGCCATTAGGGATCGTGTTCTTGGTGCTGGCCTGGAAAATTTACCATTCAATCGTTGCTTTCAAAAAGGGAGGCCTGCGGTTAAAGGCAGAGGTCATCAGCGTAAAAGTTAACAAAAATGCGGAGTGGGATCGCTATTATCCCACCCTGCGGTTTACCCTTCCAGATAACCGCGTGGTCGTTGAAGAAATCTGGAAAGCTTGGGACTACGCAAAGGTGGGCAAATGGGTTGCTATTATTTACAATCCCAATTTCTACAACCCGGTGGAAGAAGATAACCGGTATGAAGAAATACTGAAGCCAGCAACGGTCGTTCTGATTGGCTGTGGCATGATCTATATTAGCCTCCGGCATTTTTTCTTCGAATCTTTAATTTAAGCCGGGCGCCATCTTGGTGTGAGTTGGCTGTTTTCCGGGACGGTGCTAAAAGTAGAGTACTACCCTTTCTTGTTATATTACCCTGCAAGGGGGAGTTTTGTGCTATGGCCTTCAGTACACCGCGGCTATCAATACTAGTATTGAATGAACTAGTTACCGATGTATAAATTATGGTGATTCAAGGAAATTTATTTATAAATCCATGTGATGAATCGAGCAGTAGACTCTACGTTAAATCGTAGGATCATAAAACAAGTAAATAGACCTAACCGGACTAAAAACAAAAAGTCGAACCACAAATACTAATAAACTATCAACTATTAAGTGCTGCTAATCATGCCAAAAGCTGTGCAAGCATTATTAAATCTTGTAATAACTGGTTCGACTCTCCTTCGCTAAGCTCCACAGTTAAACAAAGCCGCGTCCGTAGCGGCTTTTATCGTTTGAGATGTCCCCTTCACTTCAGTCTCTGAAGTATTATAATTTCCGTAAAGGCTAGTTTTCTCTTAACTCAGCAATATTGTCCAACAGATCATCCTGCTCGCTTACAATTAATTAGCGATTCGTACGTCCATATCTATTAAA
>DASQMG010000106.1:0-1954 GCA_035645595.1 Flavisolibacter sp.
AAAATAGCGGTAGCCGATATAAACGGCGATGGGCTTGACGATTTTTATGCCTGTGGTGCTAAAGAGCAGGCCGGGGCCTTAATGATACAACAGAAAAACGGCACATTTGTTTCCGCCGATACGGCCGTTTTTTTAGCTGACGCCCGTTGTGAAGATGTAGATGCACAGTTTTTAGATGCTAACGGCGATGGCTATCCTGATTTGTATGTGGTCAGTGGTGGTAATGAAATTATTGGAGCTAATCCTATGTTGCTGGACCGGCTGTACCTGAATAACGGCAAAGGGAGATATTCGAAAGCTGCTCATTCTTTACCGGCCCTTTATGAAAATAAATCCTGCATAACAAGCGCAGACATAGACAGGGATGGCGACCTTGATATTTTTGTTGGGAATCTTGCCCGTGCCAACGCATATGGGGTACCGCAAACCTCTTACCTTTTGATCAATGATGGTAGTGGAGTGTTTTCATTAGCTGCCGAAAATAAGGCGGCGCTTTCCGGCATTGGGCTGGTTACATCAGCAGCTTTTGCCGACATAAACGCCGATGGGTGGAGCGACTTGATCGTAGCGGGGGAATGGATGCCGATTACCCTGTTTATTAATAACGGGACACGGTTCCAAAAAACGGTTATTCCGCAGTCAACTGGTTGGTGGCAGAGCCTTTTTGTTGATGATGTAGATGGCGACGGCATGGTGGATATACTGGCAGGCAACTGGGGATGGAACAACAAACTTTGGAGCGGTAAGAATGGTCCGGTAAAACTATATGTTTCCGATTTTGATAAGAACGGCCGTACCGACCAGTTGCTTTCTTATACATCGGGTGGAAAAGAGTATCCTTTTTTAGCAAAAGATGAAATTGAACGTGCCTTGCCTTTGCTACGAAAGCACTATCTGTTATATGCTGATTATGCAGGCCTGCCGATGGATAAAGCCTTTTATGGTTATGCAGAAACCGTTACGCCGCTACAGGCAGAACGCTTAGGATCGGCAGTGTGCTATGGCAATGGGAAAGGAGGCTTTAGCATCAACGACCTCCCTGTGGAACTACAGTTAGCGCCTGTGTTTGCCTTTCAGAAAATACCTGGTGCTTCAGGAAGTAGCAGGTATTTATGTGCCGGCAATTTTTTTGATGTTACACCGTACGAAGGCCGTTACGATGCACAGCCCGTTGCTTTTTTTAGCTGTCAAAAAGGCAACCGTATAACGGCCATACCACAGGCAAACCTATCCGCATTGAAGGGTCAGTTCCGGGACTTGAAATGGTTGAATACGGTCAGGCATGGACCGGTACTGGTAGCAGCACCTAACAATGAAAAACTGCTTTTTTTAAAACAATAAATTTATGGAATGGTGCAGTGTTGCACCGCCATTGCATTTAGTAAAATTTCGCTCATTGCTAAGATGTCTTTGGTGAAAAAAATACAACTACGTGCTGCTTTGTATGGAAAAAATTACATGCTGCATGTTATAAGAAGCAGCAATGTATTCGTAATGTAGAAAAAAGAAAATAACAACGTATCTGGTCATTTAATTCCTAATTATGAAGCAATACTATTCAGGGCTAAAAATCATTGCCTTCCTGTTTATTTTTCATTGTTTGACACTTGTTGCTCAAGCTCAGGAAGACGCAGTGCCAACGAAGGCACGTATTCAAAAAAAAGGGGCTGGATTTTCCCTGGTGGTAAACGAACAACCCTACTTTATAAAAGGTGCTGTTGGTTCCGATTATCTGGAAAAGCTAAAGGCTTATGGTGGAAATTCTATCCGCACCGGAAGTAAAAAAGAGGTGCTCGATAAAGCTCATAGTCTCGGATTAACAGCGCTTGTAGGCCTGCCGGTTAGGGCAGAACGTGATGGCATGGACTATGATGATACAGCCGCCGTGAGGTTGCAGCACCAAAAGGTGATGGAGATTGTAAGAAGCACAAAAAACCATCCGGCCGTAATTATG
>DASQMG010000107.1:0-23978 GCA_035645595.1 Flavisolibacter sp.
TGTAACGATTGTTACTTATGGTTCTACCTTGCGGGTAGTGATGGAAGCGGTACAAATTTTAGAAAAAGAAGACATCAGTTGCGAGGTTGTAGATGTGCAAACCTTGTTGCCTTTCGATATCCGTCATAAGATCCTTGCTTCCTTAAAAAAGACATCGCGTATTGTTTTTGTTGATGAAGACGTACCCGGTGGCGCAACCGCTTACATGTTTCAGCAGGTAATGGAAATGCAGGGCGGTTACAAGTATTTAGATGTAGCGCCAAAAACAATAACTGCCAAAGCTCATCGCCCACCGTACGGCAGCGATGGTGATTATTTTTGCAAACCCAATGTTGAAGAAATACAGGCTGTTATCAAAAAGATGATGGCTGAGTAAATCTGAATTGGGATGAATGTAACAGTTTATCCAATTCCGTTTGCTCCTAAAAATTTCCTAAACCAACTTTCCACTATATGGTTCTTACTATTTACCAGGTAGATGCCTTTGCAGACAAAGTATTTAAAGGCAATCCTGCTGCTGTTATCCCGTTGGAAGCCTGGATTGATGATGGTTTAATGCAGCAGGTAGCCATGGAAAATAACCTGGCTGAAACTGTATTTTTTGTGAAGACGGATGCAGGTTATCATATACGCTGGTTCACTCCCGAATTTGAAATTGATCTTTGCGGCCACGCCACACTGGCTTCCGCCTATATCATTAAAAATTTTTTAGAGCCACATGCAGAGGAAATCAATTTCTCAACACAAAAAGCAGGCATAGTAAAAGCATCGGCAAAAGACGGAATGTATACCCTTGATTTTCCATCACGTATTCCCGAACAGTGCGAAATTCCTGGCAAACTATTTCCAAGTTTAGGTATAAACAATGCCGTGGCAGTGCTTCGCTCCCGAGACTATTTTGTTGTATTGCCTAATGAAGAGGCCGTACGAAACGTAGAGCCGGATTATACGCTGATGAAAAAGCTCGATGCCATCGGAGTTATTATCACGGCCAAAGGCCATGACGCCGATGTTGTATCCCGGTGTTTTTATCCCGGGGCCGGCATCCCCGAAGACCCGGTTACCGGTTCGGCACATTGCAACATTGTTCCGTATTGGAGTGAAAAATTGGGAAAAAAGAAATTGTTTTGCCAGCAAATTTCTCCGCGACACGGCGACTTGCAATGTGAGTTGGTGGGTGACAGAGTTTTAATGAGCGGTAAGTGCGTTTTGTTTATGCAAGGCGAAGTTTACTTATAGCTGTTAGGCCGCCCGGAGCAGTTATTATTTGAAAAATGATATGAATCCATCATCGCAAATAGCAAAGCATTTTAGAGAAGTTCATTTTGGAGGGAACTGGACTGCATCAAACCTTAAAGAAGCTTTGACAGGCATTACCTGGCAACAAGCCACAGCCCAGGTTTATTCTTTTAATACCATTGCAGCCCTCACTTATCATATAAATTATTATGTAAGTGCTGTGTTGAAGGTTCTGCAGGGAGAGGCGCTAAGTGGCAGTGACAAATACAGTTTTGACCATCCACCTATTCTGTCTGCAGATGACTGGCAAGGCCTGGTAGATAAGACTTTCGCTGAAGCGGAAAGCTTTGCGAGTTTGGTTGAACAATTGCAAGAGACGAAGCTCCAGGAAATCTTTTGGGATGAGAAATATGGAAATTATTACAGGAATATTCACGGGATTATTGAGCATACACATTATCACCTTGGCCAAATTGTGCTGATAAAAAAGATACTCTTACATAAACTGGGAGCTGATGCAGATTTTTAAATTATAGATAACTCTTTTTCCAAAATAAAAAACAGCGTCATTTGAGAAATCTTTCTTTGACCTCTGCGCCTGGTATCATGCAGGCCTCTTTTTTCCCAAACCATTTGTACCGGTTCTTCGCAATAAGATCATAAACAGCATCACGTAAAAATTGAGGCGCCAACCAAAACGCCTGCGACCAGCGCCAGTACCAGGCCAGCTTGCCGTATACCCGCAAACCGGCAGAAGATTTTTTGTATACCCTTCCTTTATCAATTAAAACAAACGAATCAAAACCTTCTTTAGGCAGGCCATATTCTTCCAGTAATTTTTGCCCTGCTTCAGATTGCAAGGCCGCAAAATGAAACTTCTTTTTTGTATCCTGTTTAATGATAAAATTTATACTTGCATTACAAAAATTACAAACACCATCAAATAAAACAACCGGGTGATTTTGCGTGGTTTCTGCAGCTATCATAAAAAAAGCATCCTGTAACAGGATGCTTCGAAATTACGTAAGGATTTCTCTGTCAATCACCAGTCGCCATCAACTCACACCAAATTGTGAAACACCTTTTGCACATCTTCGTCCTGCTCTAATTTATCTATCAGTTTTAATACATCCTGTGCCTGCTCCTCACTTAATTCAACGGTAGTTGTGGGTATCCATTCCACTTCTGCACTAATAGGGGTAAGGTTCATTTCTTCCAATGCTTTTTGCATGTTACCAAAATCGGTAAAAGCGCAACGCAATACAAGTACTTCTTCGCCATTATCAAGTGTGCCTTCGCCTAATTCTTCCAGGCCATGATCAATCAATTCAAATTCCAGTTCGTCCATATTCAATCCTTCGGGATCTAGTCGGAAAGCACCCATCTTCTTAAACTGAAAAGCCACACTGCCGCTGTTGCCCAGCACACCGTCGCCTTTGTTGAAAATAGATTTTACGTTAGCCACCGTACGTACATGATTATCGGTTGCTGTTTCCACCAACACCGCCACACCATGTGGCGCATAGCCTTCGTACAATATCTCGTCATAATTAGCCATGTCTTTACCCTGTGCCCGTTTAATGGCCGCCTCTATACGGTCTTTCGGCATGTTCACATTCTTGGCATTCTGCATAGCACGGCGCAGGGCAGAATTGGTATCCGGGTCGGGCCCGCTGGCTTTAACGGCAATTACAATTTCTTTACCTATGCGGGTAAACTGTTTGGCCATCCGGTCCCACCGGGCAAACATGGTACTCTTTCTAACTTCAAATATGCGACCCATAAAAGCTTAAAGTTTTTTGTGTAATGGTCTTTTGTTTGGTCTTCCCAAATTTATCTTATGCATTTTGTACTTGGCTGTAGTGCTACTATCAAACACAATTGCGTCGCACTCTTGTACTTTCTGTACTGCCATTCGCCTGTATCAGTCAGTCTGCGCAATCTTCGTTTACTCCTGTTCTCTGTAGTTAAAGAGCGGCAAATGTACTATTAGCAGGCAAAAAAAAGCAACTCTGTTATTGAGTTGCTTTTTGAATGTATAAGATCGTGTTTGTTATCTGACCGGGTTTAGCGGGTTTCCAAAGGATTCTTTGGTTCGCCATCATTTATAGGTTCTGGTCGGCCTAACCTTGCCGCAAATACACCCAGGTGAATAACTGCAAAGACAATTGAAATGTAAAAAAGCGTTCTGTCTTCGTCAAAGCCTTCAATGTTTTGATGAAGAAAACCGGCAACAACCAATAAAAGTGCAAGCCCAATTCCTGTATAACGGGCTATTTTCATTCCTTTTCTTGTAGTGGTGCCGTTGCCTAACAAGCTGTGTTTAGCTCCATAGGCAAGATAAATATCAATACCTATCAGCATCCACACCAATAAGCGTATCCAGGTGTCCATAGGAAGAAACACCATCATGAATAAACAGGTAAAAATTCCAAGTATTGGTACTAAGGGCACCAAAGGTGTTTTAAACGATCTTGGCAGTTCCGGCATTTTTACCCGCAACACCCAGATGCCTATGCATACAAGAATAAAAGCGAATAAAGTTCCGATACTCGTCATTTCACCTACCACTCTTGCCGGCACAAATGCTGCAAACAAGCTTACAAAAAGCATGAAGAGTAAATTATTCTTGGCAGGGGTTTGTGTTCTTGGATTTACACTTGAGAAAACTTTCGGTATCAACCCGTCTCTGCTCATACTAAAGAAAACACGGCTTTGTCCCATCAACATTACAAGGATAACAGAAGCATAGCCGGCAAGTATGGCTACTACAATAGCACGGTTCAGCCATGGATAATCTGGCTGGATTGCACCCGCAGCATCTGCTGTGCCCATGTGTTCTATAGCTACTGCCACAGGGGCAATGCCATCTTTACCGGCAAAAGTTGTATAACTGGTAACACCTGTCATTACGTGGGCAAACAAAATATACAACACGGTGCAAATTGCCAGCGAGCCCAAGATGCCCCATGGCATATCACGTTTTGGATTTTTGGCTTCCTGCGCTGCCGTACTAACTGCATCAAACCCTATGTAGGCAAAGAAAACAATAGCGGCTGCCCGTATAATACCACTAAAGCCAAAATTGCCAAAAGTGCCTGAGTTGTCAGGTATGTAAGGGTTGTAGTTGTCGTTGTTGATGTACTTCCAGCCCAGGAAAATAAATACCAGCACTACCATTACTTTTAATCCTACGATTATACCGTTGACAAGAGCACTTTCTTTGGTGCCTTTTATCAGTAATAAGCTCATTAACACGATAATAAAAACAGCCGGAAGATTGATAATGCCCCCATCCCAGGGACCCAGGGTTAACGAGGTAGGTAAGTGAATATCGAAACCTTCAAAAAATTTTACCAGGTACCGGCTCCAACTTATCCCAACTGTTGCAGCGCCAACTGCATATTCCAACACAAGATCCCATCCAATAATCCAGGCTACAAACTCACCCATAGTTGCATAAGAATAGGTGTAGGCACTTCCTGCCACCGGTATCATCGAGGCAAATTCAGCATAACACAAACCGGCAAACAGACAACCCAGTGCGGCCACAATAAACGAGATAGTAATAGCAGGTCCGGCGTGATTGGCAGCGGCCATACCGGTTATGGAGAATAAACCGGCACCAATGATAGCCCCAATCCCCAATGCAATTAAACCGCCGGCTCCCAATGTTCTTTTTAAGGTATGACTACCTGTTTCCTGTGCTTCGTTCATCAAGGCTGCCATGGGCTTTCTGACAAATAAACTCATAAGTGAATTTTAGATAAAATGGTTATTAAGCTCGTAAAATAAAACAATAAATTAATAGCGGTTTTAATTCTTTTACACAGGCAGTTGCACTATGAAGGCAAAGTTTTTAACGATGGTTTATTTTTTCCGATATTCGGCCCTTCGTTTACTAAACCTCCTGTATGAATAAAGGAAATAAACTGACTGCATATATCATTGCCTCAATGATTTTAGGTATAGGTGTTGGTTATTTTATACATACAGGCACAAGCACCGCTTTTCAAAATAGTTTCTCAACAAACATTAAGCTGCTTAGCACCATTTTCATCCGGCTGGTGCAGATGATCATTGCACCACTGGTATTTACAACGTTGGTAGTGGGTATTGCTAAATTGGGCGACCTGAAAACAGTAGGCCGCGTAGGTGGCAAAGCCATTCTTTGGTTTGTTACCGCATCATTGGCATCATTGTTAATAGGCCTGGTGCTCGTGAATTTTTTTGAGCCTGGAAAGTATATCGATCTTTCCCAAAAAGATGTGCAGGGGTTATCGGATTTAGCTACAAAGCAAAAAGGTTTTTCCGTTCAAAACTTTGTGGAGCATGTAATTCCAAAAAGCTTTGTGGAGGCAATGGCGAACAACGAAATTTTACAGTTGGTGGTTTTCTCTATTTTCTTTGGCGTGGCAGCGGCAGCTATCGGCGACTATACCAAGCCGCTGATAAAAGCACTGGAAGTTGCGTCGCATATCATCCTTAAGATGGTAACCTACGTAATGAACTTTGCACCCATTGGTGTATTCGGTGCTATAAGCGCTGTAGTAGCTGCAAAAGGATTAGGTATATTTAATTTTTACATAAAATATTTTGCTTTCTTTTTATTGGGCATTGCCATTTTGTGGGCGTTATTGCTAACCGTTGGTTTTATTGTATTAAAGGGAAGGATGAAGGAACTCATGCGCCGCATTGGAAGTCCATTGCTAATAGCCTTTAGTACAACAAGCAGTGAAGCTGTATTTCCAAAACTGACCGAAGAACTGGAGCGCTTCGGCTGTCGCGACAGGATTGTTGCTTTTGTGCTGCCATTGGGTTATTCATTCAATCTTGATGGAAGCATGATGTATATGACCTTTGCTTCTTTAGCCATTGCGCAGGCTTATGGAATAAATCTTCCAATAGAAACACAACTGGTAATGTTATTGGTATTGATGCTGACCAGTAAAGGAATAGCCGGTGTGCCGAGAGCTTCATTGGTAGTGGTGTTGGCCACCTGCGCTATGTTTAATATTCCGCCTGAGGGTGTTGCCTTAATTTTACCAATAGACCATTTTTGCGATATGTTTCGCACAGCAACAAATGTGGTAGGGAATGCTTTGGCAACAAGTGCAGTAAGTAAATGGGAAGGAGAGTTGGATAATGGGTGATTTCTGAATAGGGATAGATAGGTCTATTGGGATCAGTAGCTGATGAATAATCCCATTCTTTCCGGATCGGACAAATCCTCAAAGGGGTTACTGAGCGTACAGGAGCGCCTTTCCTTCGTCAGATAAATTGTGCAACGAAAGGTTTCATAGCAGCATTCGTATTTAGTAGGTAACAATTAAAATATGCCAGAAAGGGATTAAGTTTCGCCAGCCGGCTTTTGAAATTTGGAAATTAAAAATTTGCAATGACACATCTTTTAGATATAGTACTAATCAGCGGGTTTTTGAATAACATAATTGATTGGGTAATTGAAAACGGGGGCTTGTATTTTTTGCTCCTCATTGTATTCGCAGAAACGGGCCTTTTCATTGGCTTCTTTTTGCCCGGCGATTCTTTATTATTTGCTGCAGGTATTAAAATGACAAAGCTTTCAGAGGAGTTTTATGGTACCCACTGGTCAATAATTGTAGTAATGGTAGCCCTGGCATCGGTATTAGGAAACATGGTGGGCTATTGGTTTGGTTATAAAACCGGGCCCATGATCTTTGAACGAAAAGACACCTGGCTTTTCAAGAAAAAGCACATGCTACGAGCTAAGGACTTCTACGAAAAAAATGGAAAAGGCACTATTTTCCTGGCCAAGTTTCTTCCTATCATCAGGACCTTTGCACCCATTGTTGCCGGAGTGGTAAGAATGCATAAGCCAACCTTTTTTCTCTATAATGTTTTAGGAAGCATTGCCTGGGTGATTTCAATGATGCTGGGCGGCTATTTTCTGGAAGAATGGGTGATCAGAACCTTTGACTTTAGCCTTGCAGAGCATATTGAAAAAATCGCCATCGGTATTATTCTGATAACCACTATCCCTGTTTTCTGGAAATTGTTTTTTGCAAAAAAACATGTTGTGCCTAAAAACGACAACGACCAGGACGCCGTTTTATAAACATGAACAACTCTTCTAAAAAACCACAAGGGATATTTAGTCTTGCGGTTATTGTAGCTGCCTTAGGATACTTCGTGGATATTTACGATCTCCTCCTGTTCACAATTGTAAGAGAGCCTTCGCTGCAAGGCCTGGGCGTAAACTTAAAAAATGCAACCGAAGTAATTGCTGCCAGTACCAAGATTATTAACTGGCAAATGGTTGGGCTGTTAATTGGAGGGATTCTTTGGGGCATAATGGGGGATAAGAAAGGCAGGCTCAGTGTATTGTTTGGATCTATCCTCTTATATTCAGTTGCCAACTTTATAACCGGCTTTGTTACTACCACGGACCAATATGCATATGCACGGTTTGTTGCGGGTATTGGATTAGCCGGCGAATTGGGTGCCGGCATCACTTTGGTAAGTGAACTGTTACCAAAGGACAAGCGTGGCCTTGGTACATCCCTTGTTGCCGGTATCGGGTTGTTTGGTGCCGTGTTTGCCTACTTTACTTATGACGTTACCAAGGACTGGCGGTTGTGTTACAAAATTGGTGGCGGCTTAGGCATTGGATTACTATTGCTAAGGGTAAGCGTTGCCGAAAGTGGCATGTTCAAGGAAGTAAGACAACAAGGCGTCAGCCGGGGTAACCTACTGATGTTTTTTAATAATGCTACCCGGTTCCGGAAGTATTTTCTTGCTATTTTAATTGGTTTGCCTACCTGGTATGTGATAGGTGTACTGGTCAACTTAAGCAACCGCTTTGCTACCGATTTTTATGGTGCCAATGCCATTATTAGTGGCAAGGCTATTATGTACGCTTACGTTGGTATTGCGGTTGGTGACATTACAATTGGTATGGTGAGCCAGTATTTTAAAAGCCGCAAAAAAGCTTTAGCCCTTTTTTATGCCTTGTGTATCCTTTCGGGGATTTTATTTTTTAGTTCGTGGAATGATAATGATGATAAGATGTATGCCATTTGCGGTGCGCTGGGATTCAGTACGGGCTTTTGGGCCATTTTTGTTACCATGGGTGCGGAGCAGTTTGGAACCAATCTGCGGGCTACCGCAGCTACTACCATTCCCAATATGGTGAGGGGTGCGCTGCCACTGATCAACCTGTTGTTTATAAACGTTCTTCAACAATCCTTGAACTTAAGCCTTGTAAACAGCGCCATCACAACAGGCATTATCGTAATGAGTATTACACTGGTGGCTGCTTACTTCACCGAGGAAACCTTTCATAAAGATTTAAATTACGTGGAAGAATAGTCAAACCGGCGCAGAGGTGAAATCAACTGCTGCACTTTGAGCTTATTTCCTGTAATTCGTGTTTTAAATTCCTATTCTTGCATGAAGCTCCTCCTTATCCGCTTTTCCTCCATCGGTGATATTGTATTAACCACGCCTGTTGTGCGTTGTTTAAAAAAGCAGGTGCCCCATGTGCAAATTCATTACCTGATTAAACCGCAGTTTAAGATGGTAATGGAACATAATCCATACATTGACAAGTTTCACTTGCTGCAGCAGGATTGGCAGACTATGGTGGACGGGTTGAAGGCAGAGGAGTTTGATTACATCATCGACCTTCACCACAACCTGCGCACACTGAGGATAAAAAAGGCTTTGGGTGTTCCCCATTTTTCTTTCAACAAACTCAATATAGAAAAATTCATTTTTGTAAAGCTTAAGTGGAATGTGATGCCTTCATTGCACATTGTTGACCGTTACCTGGAAACTGTAAAATCATTCGGTGTGTGCAATGATGGCGAAGGCATGGATTATTTTATTCCGGATGAAGAACGGGTTCAATTAAAAGATATTCCCGCTTCACACCACCTGGGGTTTATTTCAATTGTCATTGGTGCTTCCTTTTATACAAAAAAATTACCTGTGAACAAGTTGCAGGAGTTATGTAAAAAAATAGCTCACCCCGTTATTTTATTGGGAGCAAAGGAAGAAGCGGCAGAGGGTGAGGCGATAGCGTCTGTTGACCCGATTAAAGTGTACAACGCCTGTGGTAAATTTACCCTCAACGAAAGCGCCGACCTGGTGCGCCAGTCAAAACTGGTGATTGCCCATGATACCGGCCTGATGCATATTGCAGCAGCACTAAAAAAACAGGTGATTGCGATTTGGGGAAGCACTACTCCTTCTTTTGGTATGGTGCCCTATTACGGAAAGGCATTTTTGCAATGTAACCCTACGCCGTATGATGACGTACAGGTGCATAAACTGTGGTGCCGGCCCTGTACAAAAATTGGCCGCAATAAATGTCCGCAAGGCCATTTTAAGTGCATGAAACAGATCCCTATTGACGACATCGTAACAAAGATATCGCTACGGCTAAAGACTTGTTAACGCATAATCACCAGGCGGGACGTTCAATCAGTTACTGGTTTTCAGGAATTGCAGTTGTTGTTTATTAAGTGTTTATTTACCCCCTTAACAAAAATTCAATTTATGAAAACTGTACATTTTTTTAGTAGTACCATGGTCTTGTTAATGGGCATTTCAGCCTGTACTAATTCTGATAAAGGCCGTTTTATTAATCTTACTTCTGGCGAAGAAGTAACTCTTGTAGAGGGGGATAACGGGATTATGATTGATGAGAAAACAAAACGACCTGTTCTCCTCTATGTGGATAGTAAAAAAGGGGATACTATTTATGGGCCTTCAAAAAAGGTGGTAAATGGAAATATAGAACGGGTTAAAGAAGGTGTGTATTTATATGATGATGGTGGTGAAAGCAGAGTTTCTATTGACAACGAGGAATACAAAATAGTAAATGGAGAGGTAAAAATAAAGAGGGAGGGCGACGAATATAAATACAAAGATGGTGAGGTAACTATTAAAACTGACGGCGGTGAATACAAAGAAGAACGGGACGGCTACACTAAAAAAGTGGATGAAGACGGTGATATAAAAATTGAAACAAAAGACACGAAAACAAAAATCGACGGTGAAACCGGTGAAGTAAAAGTGAAGAAGAAAAGTGTTTTTAGCAAGGTCAAGGATAAAGTAACAGGTCAATAAAAAATAAAAATCCCTCGTGACAACGAGGGATTTTTATTTAAGAAATTTGAATCGTGCGGGGCGGTTTTTGCTTCGCCTCTTCTTTTTTGGGAATTACCAGGTTCAGTACACCATTTTCATATTTTGCCTGAATTTGCTCAACCTCTACTACATCCTTGGGAAGCGTAAAGGAGCGCTGGAACGACTGGTAGCTAAACTCCCGCCGTGAATAATATTCATCCGCTCTCTGTTCGTTGTTTTGTGTTTTTTCACTGGATATGGTCAGGTTGTTCCCATCCAGTTCAATCCGAAAGTCTTGTTTGTTCATCCCTGGTGCAGCCATTTCCACTAAAAAATTTTCTGCACTTTCGCGGATGTTCACCGCCGGTAGGTTGGTAGACGTTCTCGAGTAATTATCCAAGCCCCAATTGAACAGGTCTCTTGAAAAAACATCATCAAAAAGATTGGTCATACCAAGGTTTCCGTTTCGTTTTACAATTGACATATTGCCTCCGTTTTTAAGGTGAATAAATAAGTTTACAACTTGAATTTCAAACCCGGTACCAAATGAAAAATGCTGAAAAATTTTCAGCATTTTTGTCTTAGTGACATTTTATTCTGTAAAAATTACAACGAACAGGTATTACAGTTTTTACAGCGGGGCTGCAGCCTAGGTCTTGTTATTCGTTACGCTCCTGTTCTGTTTTCCGAAGACTCGTTCTCCTCGGTGTCGCTTACACTATAACCTTTATTCTCTTCGTCCCCCTGTCCCATGCTTTCTGTAAGGGTCTCGTCGCGGCTGCCCGGTACATCCAGATCGCTTTCAGTCTGCAACTCACCAAAGCTGCCCTCGTTCAGTGGGTCCCCTTCAAAATCTACATTGTCCATCCTTGCCTGGCGCAGATTATCTTCATCACGTGTAGGCATGTAGGTGTCATCAGCCAGTGCTGCTCTTTCAGCCCTGCCTATATCATCGCCGTCACCCGACGTGTCATCATCCGCATCACCCTCATCATCATTAAGGCCTATCACATTAATTCCCTCTTCGTCGTCCGATGAAATCGTAGTATCTGCCATTTCTCCAATCTGGGGCACTTGTACAAATTCCTGTCCGGGTATATCTTTTACATCGGGCAAATCCATTATTACTTCTTCTGCTTCCAGTTCTTTGGCATCTCTTGGGTTATCGGGCAAATCATTTGGAACAGATGATTTTCGCTCTGCATTATTTCCGGTGATGTCCCGTTCTCTTCCGTCTTTTAAATTTCTTTCGTTAGCCATAAAAGGTTTAAGGCGATATATAAAAATTCTGTGCCGCAGAAGCCAAATGTTGGTTTGCCCTTTAAGGTTTATGTTTTGTGTCGTAAACTTTCTACCATAAGATAGGGTGGAGGCAGGAATAACGAGTACTTTGAATTTAAAAAGGCAGGCTGAGACTACACACAAAGGATTGCCGGGTTTTATCTAGCAACTATAACGCCGCTGAAATAACTGCAACAACTCCAGTAGCATTTTTCTTTGCGGCAGGACCACGTCATCAATTTGTGCCACCGGTAGTATTTGTTTTGTTGTGCTGGTAATAAAAGCTGCCTTGGCCTCTTTTATTTCATTTAAGTGGATCGGCCTTTCCTCAACAATCAATCCTTTGTTGGTCAGGTCCAAAATCTTTTTTCTCGTTATGCCTGCCAGTACATTAGTTGCCGGGGTTACAAGAACATCGCCCCTTGTAACCATAAAAAAATTACTCCGTGGGCATTCTGTGATTGTTCCCTGCTGATGATAAAGAATATCATCATACCCTTTTTCTTTAAGTAACGGTTGCAGCCACACGGCCATTAGGTAATCTATTGTTTTAAAGGACGAAAGCTGCCGCTGGTGAGGGTAAGAGAGAATCTTGATTCCTTTTTCGATTTGTTCCTTTGCCGGTGGTGTAAACAAATGTTGTGAAACCATAAAATTCGGCCTGGCCAGTGTAAAGCCATCTGCTGAATAGCCACCTGTCAGGGTAAGGCGAATACCTGTGCCCGGAAGGTTGTTCTTTGTTATAATTTCCTCTACAATACGTTTTATTTCGTGGCGGGATAATGCTATGGGTAGGTGCAGCCCCTCTGCCGAAAAATGAAATCGATCCAAATGATCGTCTAAAAACAGGGGCTCGTTTTCTACCATTCTAAAAAAATCAAAAACACCATAACCCCGCTGAATCGACAGATCTTTAAGATGTAATGCCGCCTTGTCTTCGTTTACAAAGTCGTTGTTGATAAAAGCCAGTTTGGTCATTTAAGTCTTTAGTTGTAGAAATCCCGTTGTTTAAAGCTCTGGTAGGTTGCTTGAAAAGTAATAGTGCGAGCCCATCCTTTGCCAAATTTATTTTAAAATCTTAAAAATCTTTACACCCGTTTCTCAATTACGATTTGTTTCCCCTACTTTTGCCGTCCAAAAATTCAAGGTTAATAATGCCTACGATTCAACAATTAGTACGTAAAGGAAGAGAAATTATTCGTGCAAAAAGCAAGTCAAGAGCCCTGGATTCTTGCCCACAGCGCCGTGGTGTTTGTACCCGTGTATACACTACTACGCCAAAGAAGCCTAACTCTGCGCTTCGTAAGGTCGCCAAAGTACGTTTAACCAATAAAATAGAGGTTATCGCTTACATCCCCGGTGAAGGGCACAACCTTCAGGAGCACTCCATTGTCTTAATCCGCGGTGGTCGTGTAAAGGATTTACCAGGTGTTCGTTACCATATTGTTCGTGGTTCTTTGGATACGGCCGGTGTAAAAGACCGTAAGCAAAGCCGTTCTAAATACGGAACGAAAAGAGAAAAAGCCGGGGCAGCTAAACCAGCCGCCGGTAAGAAAAAATAATCACAAACTAGAAATTAGAAATAAATAGTCATGCGTAAAGCACAAGCAAAAAAACTTCCTCTGGCGCCGGATCCGCGTTATAACGACAAGCTGGTTACCCGTTTTGTAAATAACATAATGTGGGAAGGAAAGAAAAGTGTTGCCTTTGATATTTTTTACAATTCTTTAGAGAGAGTAGCCAAATCGACGGGTGAAGATGGTTACGAGGTTTGGAAAAGAGCATTGGCTAATGTAACCCCGGGAGTAGAAGTTCGCAGCCGCCGTATTGGTGGTGCTACCTTCCAGATACCTGCCGAAGTTCGCCAGGACAGGAAAGTTTCTTTGAGTATTAAATGGTTAATTCGTTATAGCCGTGAAAGAAACGGCCGCAGCATGGCTGATAAGTTAGCGAATGAAATTGTAGCCGCAAGTAAAGGTGAAGGCGCCGCTTTTAAAAAGAAAGAGGACACGCATCGCATGGCCGAGGCTAATAAAGCGTTTGCACATTTTAGAGTTTAAGTACACCAGCTTCTTATAAATGAAAATATCCCCTGCGCAAAGCGGGGGATATTTTTTTATGTATCGGTGTTACTCTTTATCCTCTTGTGTTCGCATCGTCATTACCAGTGTTATCGCCTCCGGTATCGCTGCCTGTTAAACCGTTATCAAATATATCGGTGCTCCCGGTAATACTTTCAGGGGTTTGCGAACCGGTAGAAACTTCCGAACCTTCGTAGGTGCCGGTTGTACCTGCCGCACCTGTTATCATCGTATCATCCGATGAAGTCCGGCCATTGCTGCCCCGGCCACCGCTACGATTGCCACTTGCTGAAGAACGGCCGCCTTTGCTAGCCGATGAGCCTCCTTTAGACGAAGCACCCTTTGATGCACCTCCTCTCCCTGAGGATCCGCCGCTACGTGATGACGATGATCCCTTTGAAGCAGTTCCTTTTGAAGATGATGAGCCGCCTCTTGAAGAATTGTTACTTCCTGATGATGAACCGCCTCTGGATGCAGATGAACCACTGCGTCCTGATGAAGAACCTTTAGATGATGCTCCCTTTTTTGATGCCGTTTTGCTAGCACCACCACGGTTGTTTGCTGATCCACGGCTTGAAGAGCCACCTCGTGATGAAGAAGAGTTAGATGCTGATCCTTTTTTGGCTGCTCCTTTTTTACTAGCCCCTTTTTTAGAGGCTGCCTTTGAGAAAGCACCACGGCCAGAGGATTTAGAAGCGCCTTTTTTTGATGCAGATCCTCTTGATGAAGATCCTTTAGATGATGCCCCCGTTTTAGATGCTCCTTTTTTTGATGCGGTTTTACTGGCACCGCCACGGGTTGCACCTTTTGAGCCAGATGATTTGGAAGCTCCTTTTGAGGAGGCACCGCGGCCTGAAGATGAGGATGATCCTGAGCTTTTTTTAGAGGCACTTTTCTTGGAAGCGCCTTTTGAAGAACCGCCTTTGGAGGCCTGGGAGGCTCCTTTTTTTGAAGCAGCCTTCTTTGTTGCTTTTGCCATTTTAATGGGTTTTAGTAAGAGTTAATAAAATTTTGCTTTCTGAAATTACGAACGATTATAATGATTTGCAAAAATTGTGCGAAGCAAAATTTTATCATACGATGCTTATGTAAAAAGGTAAGTATTCAGGTTGCCATCATACAAGAGTTTAATTCTTCTGTACTGGTTCGTAAACTACCCTGTTATTTGGGTCTAAAACATCCTTGTGGAAACACTTTGAAGCTCTTAACTTCTTTTATAAGCAGCTTAACGAAAACACCTTTTGGCCCTGGTTTTTGTAAAGTGATAATGCTTACTTTTGCGCCTCCAAATTCAATTTTATTTATCATGGCAGACTTGAGATTTCAACGCAATTTTGGTATTGCTGCGCACATTGATGCGGGCAAGACTACCACAACTGAGCGTATTTTGCGCTACACCGGTATGATTCACAAAATAGGCGAAGTGCATGACGGTGCTGCTACTACCGACTGGATGGAGCAGGAAAAAGAAAGAGGTATCACCATCACCTCTGCGGCCGTAAGCTGCCAATGGAACTTTCCTACAAATAAGGGCACTGTTGATGCCAATACAAAAAAATATGCTTTCAACATTATTGATACACCGGGCCACGTAGACTTCACTGTAGAAGTAGAACGTTCTATGCGTGTATTGGATGGTTTGATTGCGTTGTTCTCTGCTGTTGATGGTGTTGAACCTCAGTCTGAAACGGTATGGCGCCAGGCTAATCGTTATAATGTTCCCCGCATCGGCTTTGTAAATAAAATGGATCGCTCTGGTGCTGACTTCTTAATGGTAGTAAATCAGGTACGTGAAATGCTTGGTTCTAAAGCCGTTCCACTTCAATTGCCGATTGGTGCCGAAGACGATTTTAAAGGCGTGGTTGATTTGATCAAAATGAAGGGAATCATCTGGCACAATGAAACAGAGGGTATGACCTTTGACGAAATAGAAGTGCCTGCCGATATGCTGGAAGAAGCAACTGAATGGAGAGCAAATCTTGTAGAAGCTGTTGCTGAATATGATGACAGGCTGATGGAGAAATTTTTCGATGATCCTAATACAATCACAGAAGACGAATTACATATTGCTATTCGCAAAGCAACTATCGATTTAAGCATCGTTCCAATGATGTGTGGTTCATCCTTCAAAAACAAAGGTGTTCAAACTGCGTTGGATGGCGTTTGTCGTTACCTGCCTTCGCCAATGGATATTGAAGCGGTATCAGGTCTTAACCCCGATACTGGCGAAACAGAAACCCGTAAGCCTGACGCTAAAGAACCTTTCGCAGCATTGGCTTTCAAAATCATGACCGATCCTTTTGTAGGCCGTTTGGCTTTCTTCCGGGTTTACTCCGGTCATCTGGATGCCGGTTCCTACGTATTGAACGTAAGAAGTGGTAAGAAGGAACGCATATCACGTATCATGAAAATGTTTGCCAACAAGCAAAATCCTATCGACTTCATTGAAGCGGGTGATATTGGCGCGGCCGTTGGTTTTAAAGAGATTAAAACAGGTGATACCCTTTGCCATGAAGATCATCCCATCACCTTGGAAAACATGTTCATCCCGGAGCCGGTTATCTCTGTAGCGGTGGAGCCTAAAACACAGGCTGATGTTGACAGAATGGGTATGGCGATTTCTAAGTTGGTGGAAGAAGATCCGACGCTTCGTGTAAAAACAGACGAAGATTCCGGGCAGACGATTCTTTCAGGGATGGGAGAATTACACCTTGAAATTATTGTTGACCGTATGCGCCGTGAGTTTAAAGTAGAAGTGAACCAGGGTGCGCCACAGGTTGCCTATAAAGAAGCTTTTAATACAACAATCACCCACCGTGAAACGCTTAAAAAGCAAACGGGTGGGCGTGGTAAATTCGCCGATATTCAATTCGACTTAGGGCCAGTAGATGCTGAATGGAAAGCAGAAAATCCTGATAAGCACTACCAGTTTGTAAACGATTTATTTGGTGGATCCATCCCCCGTGAATTTGTACCGGCTATCCAAAAAGGATTTGAAAACTCAATGGGCACAGGTGTTCTTGCTTCCTATCCCGTAGATAACTTAAAGGTTCGTGTATTTGACGGCTCTTTCCACGCAGTTGACTCCGATGCCATGTCCTTCGAGCTTTGTGCGAAGCAAGGGTTCCGCGAAGCTGCAAGGAAAGCTAAGCCGGTATTACTTGAGCCGATAATGAAAGTAGAGGTGTTAACACCAGACCAATACATGGGTGATGTTACCGGTGATTTAAATCGCCGCCGTGGTATGCTGGAAGGTATGGATACCCGTGCAGGTGTCCAGGTGATAAAGGCTAAAGTGCCATTAAGCGAAATGTTTGGTTATGTAACCCAATTACGTTCCCTTTCATCAGGCCGTGCATCATCTACTATGGAATTCTCGCACTATGCTCCGGCTCCAAATGGTATTGCTGAAGAAGTAATAGCGAAGAGCAAGGGTAAGGTAAATGCTGACTAGAAAATAAGCTTTTAAATAATTGAAACGCCGCTTTTGCTTAACAGAAGCGGCGTTTATTTTGTAAACAGTTGACCAAATTAATAGAATGCAACCGTTTAGGCATTGAATTTGTCTTTATTGGATTATTCAATGCCTTTTTCATGCGGCCCGTTGAAGCCTATGAAAAACACCAAATGGTTTTGAATCCAGGCTCCCTCGGGAGCCTTTCTTTATTGCGGCCTAAGGCCCTTACTTTGGTGGCTCCTGCCCCAATTTCCCATTATACAATCTAATACCAGCGTCTTTAAGCGGGTCATTAAAAACAAAGTAGGCGCCGGGTAGGGCGCCGGCAACACTTGCCAGGTAAAACAGTAGGCTGATGGTGACACCCAAATGCGGATCTAGCTGAAAGTAGGTGGCACCTTGTGCAAATACAACCTCTCTGGTTCCTAAGCCTCCGCCCAGGGAAAGGGGTAGTACAGAAACAACCGAGGCACAGAGGAAAATGAATATCCATTGCCGATGGCCTACCGGAATATGAAGAGCTATTAAAATGAAGTAGATGCCTACAACCTGAACTAACTGAACCCACAACCCGAGTAAGAGTGTGGACCAAAAGCCAATAGCAAAATCTTTAAAGAACTTCCTTATGATAAAATAAAAAAGCAGGATGGACAGGGTGCATCCGCAAATTAAAATGGCATCAATCCATCCCTTATTTAATACCATTACACCATAAGTACAGAGTAGAATTGCCAATCCTAAAAGCCCGCTGAACCGGTCCAGCAAAACGGCAGCTCCTGTTTTTTTATAGGGTGCAGAAAGTTTTCTATTCAGCAATACTACCTTGTACGCATCACCGCTAATCGAGCCCGGTAGGAATAAATTATAAAACATTCCCAACCAGTATAATTTCAGGTTTGTCCACTGGGAAAGATAAAGACGAATGTTTTTAAAGTAAATATTTAAACGGTAGGCCGCGATGAATTTAGAAAGAACATAAATGAAAACCACTGCTATTAATAAAAACCAGCTTGCGTGCTTAGCAGCTGCGAAAGATTTTGCAAAATCAATTTTTGTAGATATGTACCAGAAGCATAAAGCGGTAATCAAAATCTTTATAAACAGTTTGACTAGTTTACTTCTTTTTGATTCATTTTTCCAGGGAGCAGTATCTCTCGTTATCGACATTAAAATGCTTGTTATGTGCCACAAGATAGCAGAGATTAAACAGAGGTTTTTATATTGAATAAATTGTCAAACGAAAGTTCGTGCGGCGGCAGGGGGTATCATCGCAAACGAGAAGACGCCCTGGAAAGTACGAGAATCTCTTAGCTACAAAAAACGCGTCATGTAAGCTTGAGCAACAACGCTCACTGCATGAATATATACGAAGTGTTAGTAACCTTTTAAAAGTTTTATCCCTTGGTAGTTTTAATCATTAACGGCCTGTGGGGCAGTATCTATTTTATGCAATGCAGTGACCTGGTTTTCTTTAGCGGTATTATGCAGTGTTCATTGCAAAAACATAAAACCCTTTACGTTTGTAAAGGGTTTTATGTTTTATAAGGCGTTTACTGTAGCTAAGTTCATTTGTTTCATGGGACAACGGACGCCTTAGCTTTTCAAGGATTGGATAGGTTGGTTTTCAGTTAGGATATGCGGATTTAAAACGGTTTCAAAAGGATAAAGAAAAAAGAAGTTGACCGATATTGGATTTTGGTTTTTCGGAATGTTGGATAGTTTGGCTTTCTTAGGATTTGGATACGATTGATAGTGTGTATCAATCAACTTCTACTGCAAATGTATAACAGTAGTGATTACCTGTCAATCGGGTTAATGCCCTGTTTTATCCTTATGGTTATTACTTAGAGGCAGGTAAATCCACGACGGCAGACCTGTAGTTTTACGAAGAATTTACTTAATTATAGCAACCATACTATTTCATTAAGTCTGGCATCGTTCGTCACGCTTCCAATTAAAGAAAGGATACAGATAGAAGCGTTCCTATCATACCTTTTCAACTAGCTTCTCATTCAAAGTTGCCTTATGATAGCTTTACTCGCCACCAGTTTGGGATTATTGCGGCGTAAAAAACAAAATGGTATGCCTGGATCGGGATAAAATGCCTCAGGCTGATGGAGAGGCTGTGTCTGGCAGGATATCCTGGTTGTAGGTTCTTGTGGCACCTGGTAAAGCCGTCTTGGTTTCTTGCCGTTTGTAGTCAATCTTAATGATCTTAAATACCATAGTATTAAATCTCTGCCCATTTTGAAATCAGAGCGTATATCATGGGCGTGATTTTAGCAGGTAGGTAATACAGCTTTTAATTTACATCCTTTACCGGGTTCAGTAGTAATGGTAATCGTTCCATTATACGATTCTGCACGATTATAAATATTGGTTAGCCCTACACCGTTCCTGTTTTGGTTAAGATTAAATCCAATGCCATCATCTTCTATCATTACAGAGATAGATGCTGTATTGCTGCAAATAGACAGCGTTATATGTTGAGCCCCGGCATGCTTTATAATATTATTCAGGTGTTCCTGAATGATCCGGTACAGGGTTAATTTAATTTCATTAGCTATACTCTCATCAAAGTGGGCTATGTTCATTGTCACCATCCCTGGTGCAAATAGCTGGAGCACCAGATTCTTAACCAATGGAACAAACAACTCTTCTCCAAAACGATGCGTTACTAACTTTTGTGATAAGTTCCTGATTTCTTCCATTGCTAATTCAACATTTTTCTGCGCGTTAACAAGAACCGTCTTGTCTGCGGTGAGATTCTCAAGGGAATAGGACAACTGAAGCTTTACCGCAGCTAAAATTTGATTGATGTTATCGTGCAACTCGCCTCCTAAGTAATTTCTTTCTTTTTCCTGTGCTTCCAGCGTGGCTCTTGTTATTTGTTTTTGCTTATTAATTTTTTCATTAACCAACTGCTGTTGCAATTCTTTCTTTTCTGTTATATCAGTTATCATTGCCAGTGCACCCTTGTACATTCCGTCCTTGTCAAGAACGGCATTCGTTGATACCTGTGTGCATATTCTTCTTCCGCTTTTTGTAACGAACTTAGCTTCATGCGTCTCCTTGATTCCTTTCTTTCTTCGTTCTATATGTTGCAACGCAATTTTTTGTTCTTCCTCCTCTTTAAAAAACAGGTTTGATTTGCCAAGCATCTCCTCTTCCTCGTATTCAAGTATGTCACACATTTTCCTATTCACGAAAATCGTCGTATTGTTCTCGTCTATCATCCATATTCCTTCCTGTGCGGTTTCAACAATTTGCCGAAACTTTTTTTCATTTGCCTCAATTTTCTGGCGGGATAAAACCTGCTCTGTTACGTCTACCACAAAGAAAAGAATGCCATCTATGTCACCACCCTCATTTCTGTGGGCTTGGTAAATGAAATTTAAATACCTGTCTACAAGTTTACCTGTGCCATGAAAATCGAATTTTACAAGCATTTCGTTGGCTGAAAAAGTTTTTCCTGTGTAATACACTGAGTCTAAAATTTTAAAGACGCCCTGGCTTTCCATTTCGGGCAAAACTTCTTTTACCGTTTTACCAATTATATCTTTTTTATCAATTAACTGCAGATAAAGGGGGTTTGCCATTTCATACACATAGTCAGCACCTTTTAGAATTCCCATGCAGGAGGGAGCCTGTAAAAACAAATCGTAAAACCGCTGTCGTTCTACTTCAAACGCTTTCTCCAGCTTTTTTCTATCAGTAATGTTTTTAGCTATGCAATAGATTAATTTATCATTTTCATCCCACCTGGCCGACCATAGCACCGTTACTATGCTGCCATCTTTACGCCTATACCGGTTTTCAAAGTTGGTGGCTACTATTCCATTCATGACGGCGGTAGCTGCCTTTATAGTGATTTCGACATCTTCCTCAAATACCAGATCCATATATGATCTTCCGCAAAGTTCCGGCGGAGTATAGCCCCAAATTTCTTCACAAGCCGCACTTACGTTAACGAATTTGCCGTCTTTGTCAATTGAGCAAATCACATCTAACGATGATTTCATTATTTTCTCGTGAACATTTAATGAGTGCTTCAGCGCATGAGACGAGTTGATAAGATTATGCTCTGCCTTTTTACGGTTGGAAATGTTATGATGCTCAATTAATACCAGTGGCTCAATGCTTTCAAATTTCATTACACGCACATAGAACCATCGTTCTTCCTGGGGGGAATGGCAGGGGTATTCCAAATAAAATTCAGGCAATGTTTTGCTAAATACCTTTTCTATTCCTACAAGTACCTGATTGGCCATGTCGTCTGCGGCATTTCCCGCACCCCTGCAAACATCAAAATAATTGGCTCCTACGCCGCATTTTTCTAAACTTTCCGCTCCATTGTTAAGAGCGAACGTGTTCCATGGATCGTTTACCTTAACAATGGTACCACTCGAATTTATTACAGCGATTTGAGAACTTAAGGAGTTAAGCGCTCCATTAGTGAACGTTTCTTTTTCCTGGATAGCCCGTTGAATTTCTTCTTTCAGTTTCCGTTTGGCATCAGCCAGTTCATATTTCTCTAAAGCAATTAGCAGCGCCGACGGAAGCCTTTGCATCCTGTCCTTCAATATATAATCATCGGCCCCGGCTTTAATTACATTGACTGCAAACTCCTCTGAAGTGTTTCCCGTTACAAGAATAAAGGGAAGGTTTTCGGCCTTTTGTTTGACAATTTTAAGGGCTTCTAAGGAGTTAAATGCAGGGAGCGAGTGATCCGATAAAATAATGTCGGGAAGGGGGCCTTGTAAAGCGTTTAGTAGGCTTTGTTTTGAAGAAACTACAGTTTGGGAAAAGGATATACCGGCTTCATTCAAAACCAGCTTTACCAGTGTTACATCATCTTCATCATCTTCAATATGTAAAATATTGATTGGTTTCATAGAGATACTTCTTTTTGAATAGGAGATTAACTGCGCTTATAATTGCATTCGCTTTACAGCGTTCAGCTAATACGGAGTTTGTTCTGTAATATATGGCTATGTTGATGCGACAACAATTTCTATTCGGTGAGAGTGAAACACATCTTTTAAAAATTAGTGTATATACTTAGTAAACACTAGTAGCTTTCATAAGAATCTGCTCAAGTGCTTCGTAAGTACTTCTGCAACCAGCAAATATATTTGAATAAATGCTGCACACTCACCCCTTGGTGGGCTGTCTAAGCTTTAGCCGAAAACGGGGCCTTCACTAATGAATAAGTGATAACATAATGCCTTCCTTACCCCTTCTTCACTACAGGGACGAATAAGAAAGCCGTTATAGGTGCTCACGCACTTTCTGTGCAGAGACTTTTTTGTTAAACCCTCGTCGCCAGGAGCTTTAGAAAATACCGTAAGGAAAATGGTAGAATAGTGACAGGAATGTATTGCGCAAAGTGAGTAGGTATGATAGGGGATAAAGGGGCCAGTGACTTTTTTTACTAAATTGCTTGTTTCAACTAAAAATTGTTCTCAGTTGGAACAAAAACGCAGAAGCAGGGAGGCTTTTCCAGCCTAACAATTAATCCGTGGTGTTTATGGCGAAGATCATCTTCTAGGCTCTTGATATAGTTGTCCGCCTTAACCCTGGAGGCATTCAACTTTATTGAATCAATCAACTCACCTGCTATCGTCATTCTTAGTTCCATATTACTTTCCTTACCAGTTCAATATCAGTGCCGCAATGAACTTTGCATCATTCCTTTGCTCATAAGCCGCTACATTAACTATTCTTTATTGAGTCGTTTAACAATTCAAAGCAGAAACAAAAACAGGAGTCTTTTTATAAGAAGATGGTTGTGATGTACAATTCTATTGTAAATTATCTATTCATCGGAATTGGGATGCTTACACACCGTCCAGTATTCAATTATAAGAGACAGCGATTTTTTTAAGGCTGTTAAAGAGTCCTCTTTTTTAAAAAAGCCCTGCACCATCATGTCCTCATAGGCTTTGCTAACAGTTTTTTTATCTGCGGCGGTAGAGAGGAAAACAAAGGGAATACATTTTGCCCTCAGCTCCTCATCCGCGTTAATTTGTCTTTTAAATTCAAGGCCATTTTTGAGCGGCAGGTTAACGTCACAAAGTATAAGGAAAGGCTGTTCGGTTATGGTTTTCAGGTAAGTAAATGCTTCTGCTGTGTTTGCAAAAAAGATACGCCTGTTTATTGTTCCCAGTTCTTTAAATATGCCCTCTACTATCTCCTGATCATCACTGTCGTCTTCAATTAAAATAATCGGTCCTGTCTTTGCCATTCCATTAGTTTTGCGCATAAGATAGCGCAATAAAGTCCTGAAGATTAATTATTACGACGAAGGGTAATTGCAGCACAAGGTAAAGTTCTACAAGGCCTTACTTATCATAAGGTACTTTACTTTTCTTCCAATACTCTACAATATGTATCAAAGATTGTTTGATTTGCTCAAAGGTATTTTCTTTAATAAAAAAGCCGTTACCGCCCAGTTCGTACGATTTTTGGATTTGTGCAGTTGACGCCAGCGACGACCAGAAAACAAAAGGGACACTTTTATAATTCATTTCGGCATCTTCCAACAGTTTTGCCTTTAGTTCAAAGCCGTCCATTTTGGGAATGTTTACATCACAAAGAATAAGAAAGGGATTTATTTTTTCTTCCTTTAAATACGTGAGAATCTCATCGCCTGTGCTAAAAAAAATTAGTTCGTTGTCAAACTCCAGTTCCTTCCAGGCATCCTTTAATAAGTCCCTGTCATCCGTATCATCATCAACTATCAAAATGGGTGCGCTATTGTTTGTTTCCATATTATGGTAAGGTAGCCCTTATATCCCTATTCA
>DASQMG010000108.1:0-4042 GCA_035645595.1 Flavisolibacter sp.
GTTGTGCAAAAACTTTACGCTGTCGGGATAACCTTCCATCGAATCAATGAGGCTTTTGAGCAAATCGTGCTCATTCTTTTTTGCATCCAGCTTCCTGTTTTCAACGGCGAGGCTAGCACGCAGATTTTCCAATACTGTTTGAGTTTGAAGTATCTGCTCTTTGGTGTTGTTATGATGCTGGTGCAAAACTTCTAACTCGGCTTGCTTAGAGCCAAGCTGCTCACCTTTTCCTTCCTTATCTTTTTTTAGCTGCGCCACCTGGTCTTCGCGGGTCGCTTTGTCTTCCTCCATATGCCAGATAGTACGCTGCAAATTTTGGATGGAAGTATCGGCGACCGCTACCTTTTTCTCTGCATCAAACTGGCTGCGTTGTACTTGCTGGTAAGAAGTGCGCAGGTTATTCAATACTGTTCTCCTTTCATCTACAACAATGCGTTTCGCATCTACCTGGGCCCGCAACTCTTCCAACTGATTCCCGAGGGCCTTCAGCACTTCGTCCTGTTCGCCAATTTGTTTTTGGGTAAAGGAAATACTTTCTTCTATACCTGTTACCTGCCCTTCTGCCTTACTTAAAAACTGTGATAGATTTTCTTCCCTTTCCCGCAGGTATTGAAGGCGCTGTGTCGCCAGGTTCTTCTCGTTTTCTTTTGTACGAAGGTTTTGTACCAGTTCGTTGAACGATTGCTGCAATACATGTAATTCCTTTTCTTTTTGTATAAAGCCTACGCGTTGCTGTTCAACAACTGCTTCTTCGGTAGCAATTTCCGCTTCCAGCGCAATACGCTTATCGGTTTCGGTTTCGTGCTTTTCGTTAAGGTCTTTGTAGGTGAGATTGAAACCTTCAAGCGCTGCCTTCGCCAGTTCTACACTGATCTCCCGATACTCCTTTTTTATCTCAAAATACTTTTGCGCTTTTTTTGCCTGGTTCTCAAGCGACTTTAATTGGTTGTTGATCTCAAAAAGCAAGTCTTCAATGCGGGCCAGGTCCTGTTCGGTAGCATCTAGCTTTTGCTTTGCCTCTTTTTTTCGGGTTTTGTATATGGAGATGCCGGCGGCTTGCTCCAGCATACGGCGCCGGCTGTTTTCTTTGTCTTTAATTAAGTCGTCAACCATTCCCAGTTCTATTATGGCATAACTATCGGTTGAGATACCCGTATCCATAAATAAATTCTGGATATCCTTTAAGCGGCATTGTACATCATTAAGCCTGTATTCGCTCTCACCGTTCTTGTAATATTTACGCGTGATAGTGACCGTATTAAATTCGGTCGGCAGCAGGTTTCTTGTATTTTCAAAGGTGAGACTCACTTCTGCCAAACCGCTGGCACTGCGGGTTTTAGAGCCGTTGAAAACAAGGCTTTCTAAATTTTCGGAACGCAGGTGCGATATCTTTTGCTCACCAATTACCCAGCGGATACTGTCGACAATATTGCTTTTTCCACAACCGTTGGGGCCAACAATCCCGGTGATGTTTTCATCAAAATTTATATGGGTTTTATCGGCAAAACTCTTAAAGCCCTTTATATCTAAAGATTTTAATCGCACTATATCGGTTTTTTGAAGGTGGCAAATATAAAGGAAGCGGGGCGGTTTGCGACTTTGGTGTTAGCAGGCAGTAACACCGGAGGAGGTTGAAGTTGCTTTTTATAACTGGAAGGTGCTGTTGAGAGCACGGGTGAAGTAGCCGTACCCGGGGATTTGTATCTTCACACTAACACCTTTGATAATTAGTATTTTACAGATATTATATGGCACCTCCGCCGCTTTTTTGTCAAAGCAATGTTATGGCTACCAGTCCTCAGGATGCACTGACATCGTTCTTTCAAATCTGTTCTTTAATGTTCCTATTGAAAAATGAATAAGACTGCGAATAAATATCAGTATGAACAACAAAGCAGCTACCAAGATCCATTCGCTTTCTGTATTCGAGATAAATAAGCCAACCAGTTTCAGTAAGAAAATAAAGAGTAGCAGATAAAAAACAAGTAGGACGGCGTAATTCGCCCTTACCTCAATATTGATATTTGTTTGCTCCCCGTGTGGTTCAAGTGTGCCTGTTATTATAGCAACACTTTGTACTACTCCAAAAACCTCAAATCCCAAAAACAATTTAGGGTAAAGTTTACATGTAGTATTGTCAGATACTTTGCCCGCCAGATTTATGGCTATATCATACCAGGGTGTTTTAAGAATTGTTCTTAACTGTGACCGCACAGTATCGATTGGCTCAAGTACAATGTATCTATATTTCTGTTCAAATAGAGGGCTCATTTCAATTGCCTGTAACTCAAAAATAGGCGAAAGCCCTTCGCCTGGAAAATGCTCGGACAATATTTTATGCTTGTTGTGTTTCAAGCATAAAAACGTTTAACCGAACCGTTTAAAACTTTTGCGAATCCACCTTTTCAACTTGCAGTCGTCCATAAAAATAGGTTTCATCAGGGCCACCTAGTCAGCATTTTTATACTACCGAACCGGATCAGCAAACGCACAAGAGTGCCCTTCGAAGGCCTGGGATCAACCATGCAAAAGAAGCGAAATAGTAGTGTTATAGACAGGTACAAAAACTAAACGCTTTATAAACCAACCATCCAACAGAATTGCAAGTAGCAACCGTCCTGCCTATCTTCGGCCCCTGTTGGAATGGATTCTGTGCATCCGGCTCACGTAAAAATGCTTTATGAAGAACATTAAAATAATTGAGGTGCCATCCGAGATTGGTGCCGGTACCCGTGGCGCTTCGTTGGGTGTAGAAGCTATTAAGATTGCTGCGCTCGACTTTATGAGCAATTTCTTTATTCACTTCCCCTCTGAACGCATTCCTGTTGAAAACAAACTGCTGTACGAACCTATCGAATCACCGTATGCCAAGCGTATCAAAGGTGTGGTTTCGATTTACGAAAAAGTAAGCAAGTCTATTCACGATACCATTAAATCAAATTTTTTCCCGGTTGTACTTAGCGGCGATCACAGCATTGCCGGCGCTACCATTGCCGGAATAAAAATGGCAAAACCCAATAGCAAATTAGGTGTGATCTGGATTGACGCTCACGCCGATCTGCACACGCCTTTTACAACACCGTCAGGTAATATGCATGGCATGCCTCTGTCGGCATCTATTAACGAAGACAATAAAGAATGTTCGGTTCACGAACTAGATGGCGACACAGCCAGGCATTGGGATTGTTTAAAGAACCTGGGCAAGATTGCGCCCAAAGTTTTGCCGGAAGACATTGTGTTCATCTCCCTGCGTGATTTTGAAAAGGAAGAAAAACACCTGATTGATAAATATGGCATGAAGGTGATTACCACCAAAGAGGTGCGTAATAAGGGCGCTGAAAATATTGTGCGTGCCATTACCCGCTATTTAAGCGACTGCTCTGATATTTATGTTTCATTTGATGTGGACAGCCTCGATTCGACTTTGACAAAGGGCACGGGCACACCCGTCAGCAACGGCTTACGTGAAAGAGAAGCCGAGGACATTATCAGTAAACTAATGCAAAACCGCAAAGTATGCTGTTTTGAAATTACGGAGGTAAACCCTACACTAGACAAAGAGAATTTAATGGCGGAAATTGCCTTTAATATTTTGCAGCGCAGTGTGAATGTTCTGATGATGTCGTAATTCATATTTATAAACCGGTAAAAAACTACTTATCCTTTTTATGAAAACTCTTTTTGTCCTTCTTGCAATTTTACTTTGCTCCGACGGCTTTGCGCAAGCTTCGTATGAAGATTCTATAACAGCCTACCTCAAAAACTATGTACAAAACCATGAGGTGGTGAAAGGCCATAACAAGGATCGCATGCAATTTTATGAAGTAAATAAAGCATACAAAGCGACTGCTCACTTTGAGGCGGCAAAGAAAACAGGCTGGTTCACTTTCAAAACCTCCGGAAAACAAACAAAGGTTTATAAATTGTACGGCACGTTGGCTTTCACGATAGGCAATGAACCCTGCCGGTTGAATGTTTATCAGTCGCAAGACCTGATGGCGAATGAAACCTACAAAAATTATCTATTCCTTCCTTTTACGGA
>DASQMG010000109.1:0-2493 GCA_035645595.1 Flavisolibacter sp.
TCCTTGCTTTGCTCTATCGCATTCATCACCTGGGCTAAAATGACCTCCGGAGCTGCTTCATAATCTATGTTCAAAGCTGGCTTAAACGTGACCGACAATAGTGTGCCTTTCTTTTTAAACTTCAATCCCTTTTTATTAAAAGCCCGCCAAAAACCATTGATCACTACCGGTATCACTGTAGGCTTACAATGTTTTATAATATAAGCAGTTCCCTTACGACCGGGAGCGAAAGGCTTTGTTGTTCCCTGTGGAAATGTAATGACCCATGCACGGTTCAGAGCCCTTTCTATTTTACGGGTATCGCTGGGGTCAAGGCCGCGGCGGGTCTCGGCGCCGTCCTTTTTCCAGGTGCGCCTCACAGTAAGTGCCCCTGCTAATGTAAACAAGCGGCTGATCCAACTGCTTTTCATTGTTTCCTCAGCAGCTACATAATATACAGAGGTAAAAGGATTCAGTAAATAATAAGGGATGCCCAGCTTGTTTTTCTTACGCCATTTTACAGCACAAAAAATATGAAGGAAGGTGATAACATCAGCAAAATAAGTTTGATGATTACTAACAAAAAGAACATTGTTCTTTTCCAGGTTTTCAATGTGCTCTGTACCGTTGATTTTTATTTTATTAACTATAGCAAGACCAGGGTATGAAAAAACGCCAACAATCATATACACTATCTTCCTTACCAGTTTGTATTCGGCCATCCGTTTCCAAAAATTCATGTGCTTAGCAATTGATAGATTAAAATTACGTGTTTACAAATTGTTAACTACACCGGCTTTTTATCTTTACCGTGTGTAATCGTTTTTCATTCTTCATCTGTATAAAAAATTAATGCCATGAAAACAATGTGTCTATTATTAGCATTTTCAATTTTTACAATGACAGGCTTTGCGCAAAACAATGTAAATCCCTACCCAAGAACCATAACGGTGAACGGAAGTGCAGAGATGGAGATTACGCCTGATGAAATTTATGTGCAGGTAGATATGAAAGAGTATGAAAAAAAAGGCCAGGGTAAAATGACCATAGACAAGATCCGGCAGAACTTTTTAACGGCTGTGCGCTCCCTGGGACTACCTGATACTTCCCTTGTTATTGCCGGCTACGATGGATACAACGGCAACCCATGGTGGAGAAAGAAAAACAGATTAAAGGATGAGTTGTATTCCTCTATCACCTACCAAATAAAATTAAAGAGCAGTGCACAGGTAGACCAGTTGGTAGATAAGCTTGATGATGCCGCTACACAAAACTTTTTTATCCAGCGTACATCGCATAGTAAGCTGACAGAGTTCAGAAAGAACCTGAAGATACAGGCCGTGAAAGCGGCAAAGGAAAAAGCGGATTATTTAGCTGCTGCTGTTAATGAAACTATTGGCGTGGCTGTTGCTATTAATGAACCAAATGAATACTACCAGCCTTATTATGGTGATATGGCCTCGAACAGAATGATGAAGGCGGAGATGACACAGCAAAGTGCGCCGGACCAACCGCAGGCTGATTTTAAAAAGATAAAGTTGAAGTATGACGTGAATGTAGTGTTTGCGTTGAAGTAACCTTACCCCCGACCCCTCTCCGGCAAAGCTGTAGAGGCAGGCGGGCGCTGCCACACAACAAAGGCTTTAATAAGATGCTTATAAAACTCAATCAGCTCACTGGTTGAGTTTTTTGTTTCATATTTATAGTTACAATTCAATGAATTCATTTTCGCAGACCATTGGTAAAGGATTCGCAACAATTTTAATAGCAACTTTATTTTTATAGTAGTAACTCTATCTAATAATTCAGCCCACTGGGAACTATTAGTGTTGTTACAGTTTGTTCCGCCTTTACTATCAGGTATTGCATCAACAATCTTTTTTTACTAAGGTATTGGGTAACAGAGAGCCATAGGATCAGGTATTCTTTCTAAATATTTACTGTGTTTATTTGCCGTACGCCGGTACCGTATTGTCCCTTGAAAAACATGATCAGGCTTTGGTTTTACTTTAAAGTATAATTCAAAGCAGTCGTTTATCACGGGTTAAGTCATAATTCAAAGATTCCTCCGTCATCGGAATGACAAGCAAAAGTGTTTATGATTGCATTTAGGCTGAGCAATTAAGGTGCGGTTGTACAATGTTCAATAAGATTATTATTGATGATGTGTACATTTCAAAGCCGAATAGTTATTCTATACCCTAACCTCTTTAGCCTCGTCCGCACTTCGCCATCTTCTCCATCAGGTGAAGGGAAATGGAAGTAAATCAGATTGCATAGAAGGACGGGGATGTGGCTCTTTGCTGCCAGTGATAAGAACGTATAAGAGTGCGACGCAACGGACGCCCAATAGATGTTCTTCACCCTTGTCCAAAAAAAAATCCCGTCTTTGCAGACAGGATTTTAAATATAAAGAACGTTTGAAAAGTTATGCTTCCGGCTCCGGAGTGGCTGCATCTGCTGACGCGGCACTACCTTTCTCCTGCTGCTGCAATCTTTCTTTGATCTGCGCCA
>DASQMG010000110.1:0-21384 GCA_035645595.1 Flavisolibacter sp.
CCTTTACTACGTTTATCTGCCTTTAATTTTTCTATCCACCCGCTTTGAAATGTTTTGGTACGCTTGCTTTCAAAAATGATTTTACCGCAATCGTTTCCTAAATGGTTACGTACGGTTTGAATACAGTCTGCACCTTCTACACCCTTGCCAACCTCACCAACAACATCAAAGGGAAAATGATCTTTTAAAAGCTCCTCTAACAATAACTCCTGCACCTCTCCTTGGCGCTGCATCGATCCTTGCTCAGCCTTTCGCTTCATTTCCTCGATCAGCTTTTTTTGATCTTCTAATTGCATCTGTAAATCTTTCATCTTAAACAAATGCTCTTCTTCTTTTATAGAAACGCGTTGCTCTTCTTCTTTACGAATCTGCACCTGCAAACTTGTCCGCTCCTGCATTAATTTCTTTTGCAGCGTAATTTCCAACTCGCTTTCCCTTGCCTTCAGGTCTTGTTCTTTTCGCATAAACTCCAGCTCTTTTTGTTGGGCTGTTTTTAGCTTTTCTTCTTTCTCCTTGTCCGATTCTTTAAGGATGCGCAACTGGTTTTCAAAATCCTGGGAGATAGACTTACGCAGCTGCTGTTGCAGATCGACCTCTAATTTTTGACGGTCGGCTTGTGCCAGTGCTTCGAGTTTTTGTTTTTCCTGCTGTAACTTTTGCTGGAAAAGCTCATTGGTTGTCTTACGCTTTTTTTCAAACTCCTCCTCTTGCTCAGCTAATTTTTTTCGTTCACCTTCTATTTGTGTCAGCGATAGCTGTAACTTTTTTTCGTATTGCAGTTTTAGCTTTTGCTCTACATCATTCGATAGTACATCTTCCACATCAAAAGCATTAGAGCAGTGAGGACATTTTATGTGCGTAGCCATTGGCAGTATTTTCTACAAAGTAAGTGGTAATTGCTAAAAATTTTGGCTAATGTGGAAAACATTCACCGCCTCGAAAAAGCCCTTTTACAAATTGTATGTAAAGAGCAGGATGTTTCCTTCATACAGGGATAGCAATAGCAAAATGTGTATTCTATTGCTTCCTGATCATGTACAGCCCAGGTGCGCCGGTATATTTGACTATCTCTGCCTTGATGCGTTGGCATAAAATGTGAATTGGCATACTGAACTAAATTTTAAACTTATGCGATTTATACCAACAAAAATTCATGGAGTTCTTGATTATGCTGTGGGTGCTTTATTAATTGCCGCGCCGTGGCTTTTTGATTTTAATCGTGGCGGAGCCGAAACCTGGGTGCCGGTCGCTTTGGGTATAGCCGCCATTGTTTACAGTTTGTTTACCGATTATGAACTGGGCTTTGTGAACCGCAGTATCTCCATGTCAACCCATTTAACCCTCGACCTGGTGAGTGGTATTCTATTGGCTGCATCGCCATGGATCTTTGGCTTTAGTGATTATGTATGGATGCCACACCTTGTACTTGGCTTGCTTGAAATAGGTGCCTCACTTATGACAAAAACGGCTCCAGGCCATCGGGAAACCACGGGGCAACATAGGACTGCTACGGTTTAATAGACGGAAAGGTAAAATAGAAGTCCTGCTATGTTAGCAGGACTTCTATTTTAGCGGTTGTATAAACTTACCAGGTGTTGTAATAACTTTTCTGTTCCTGTATTCACCTCTTTATAACGCAGTCGCCACGACCAGTTATTGTTGGCAGATGATGGCACATTCATTCGTCCCTTTTCATCCAGGCCCAAAACGTCCTGCACAGGGATAACGGCTATATTGGCTACTGATGCGTAAGCCTGCCTGATAAGTATGGAATGAATGTTTTGCTCGTTTACATCATGGCCTACATAATCTTTTACCCTTTGTCGCAACTTATTATCCGCTTCTGTTTTCCACCAGCCAATAGTGGTATTGTTGTCGTGGGTACCGGTGTATACCAAAAAGTTCTTTTCGTAATTATGGGGTATGTAATCCGACTGCGACATGTCATCGCCAAAGGCAAATTGAAGAACTTTCATTCCAGGCATGTTAAACTCGTCGCGAAGATTCAATACCTCTTCATTAATGTCACCTAGATCTTCTGCAACAAAGGGTAATTCACCAAACTCCTTTTGCATAGCTCTGAAGAAATCGGTTCCGGGTCCTGGTATCCACGTACCATTCCTGGCGGTTTTTTCGCCAGCGGGTACTTGCCAGTACGCTGCAAAAGCACGAAAATGATCGAGCCTTGTTAAATCAAACAGCTCCATGTTTTTTCGTAAGCGCTGTATCCACCAGCGGTAGCCCTCTTCTTTCATCCGCTCCCACTTAAAAGTAGGCATACCCCATAACTGGCCATCAGCGCTAAATGAGTCGGGTGGCACCCCTGCTACGCCGGTACGTTCACCGTTATCATCCAACGCAAAAAATTCCTGCGCCGCCCACACATCGGCAGAATCGTACGAAACATAAAAGGGCATATCGCCAATGAGTTTTATGTTACGATTGTTACAGTATATTTTTAAACTGCTCCACTGCTTTGTAAAAATGAATTGGTTCCATTTAATTTTTTCAAGCGCCATCCCTGCATTTTTTGTAACGGCTGATAAAGCGGTTACTTCGCGACCTTTTAATTCGGCCGGCCATTCGTACCAGGGCAAGCCTTTGTGCTCTTTTTTAAGAAACATAAAAAGTGCAAAATCATCTAACCAACCCTTTTCTTTTTCGCAAAAGAGTTTAAAATCATTTTGCAATGTCGTACTTCCCGCTTGTACGAAAGCATCGAATGCAGCTGTAAGAATGTTTTCCTTTACTGTTTCCGCAGCCTGATAATCGACAGATGATTCGTTAGGAAGATGGTGGGTTTCCAGGTCACCTGCTTTTAGCAATCCTTCTTTCACCAGGGCTTCCGGCGAAATCAAGAGCGGCCAGCCGGCCTTGCTGGATAAGGCACTGTACGGTGAATACCCCTGACCTTGTTCTGTGGGATTAAGCGGTAATAGCTGCCAGTACGTTTGCCCGCTGCGATGAAGAAAGTCTGCAAATGCTTTGGCTCCCGGACCGAGATCACCAACGCCAAAAAGCGAAGGCAGGGATGTAATATGCGCCAAAATGCCCGCGCCCCTTTCCCTTGCATTTTCTTTTCCTTTTAAAATAGCAACTGTAAATTTCTTAAACAGGTTTTTCGCCAGCAACCCTTCACTCTTGGCAATGCTGGCCCCACTTAACACATCACTGAACCCGCTGAACTCTTTAGGTAAAACAATACGTGTGTCTTCCCAGTCTATTTTGAAAAAATTAGGCTGCTCTTTGCAAAGCATGGCTGTATGTAACGGCAAGGCAAACAGGAATGTTTTCTCTGCCTGTTTTCTTGCAAAAGCAAACACATGTTCTTTGAATTTTCCTTCTGTTTTTAAGGGAATGTAATCGCCTTCTGTAAACAAGCCCGCATCGGTTTTCCTGATAGCGAGTAACTGTTGTAGCAGCCAAAGTTTAATAGAACCGTTGTCCTCTTTCCACAACGATGGCAACAGGTCGGTGCCGGCATTTTCAAAGCGATCTATCAACGAATTTCTTTTTTCAAAATCAACCGCACGACGATTATCCGGGTCAACGAAACTAAAGTCCCATAGCTCACTTCCCTGGTAAACATCGGGCACCCCGGGTAGGGTTACTTTTAACAATACCTGCGAAAGGGAATTTATCATTCCATGCTGTTGTATCTGGCTTAAAAAGTCCTGAAAACTTTTCCAGAATGGCTTTTCCTTATCCAGCAATGCCACAGCGAAAGCTTTAGTTGCCGACTCATACTCACCGTTTGGGGTTGTCCAGTTGGAATGAATTTTTGCCTCTCGTAATGCTTTCTGCAAATACTCCTGTATGCGGGCCTCAAAGTTTTCTTCTCCTTTGGCATAATGGCCAACCAACGCCTGGTAAACGAGGTATTCATCGTTATCATCAGGGCCTGCGTCTGTTTTTAAAGCGGCATTCAGCTCCCGCCATTCTTCCACTTTCGCTATCCATTCATCACCAATATCCGTTAGGACATTTAAACGGGCCCTGACATCTTCGCCTCGTTTGGTATCATGTGTAGAAGTGCCGCTCATGCTTAGCGCCCATTGTTGCTGCCGGGTTACCATACGGCTATGAAACTCCTGCGTGGTAAGCCCGAAAGTTTCCGGTGAATCACCGACTTCGTTATGGCCAATGAACCGGTTAAACGTATACATCAACGTATCCTCTACGCCCTTGGCCATAAGTGGCCCGGTGAACTGCATGCAACGCATATAAAACTTCGCCATGCGGTTATTGAAGTCGGTATCGCCTGCATGCGGCTTTTTTAAAAAAATGGCGTCCAATATACTTACGGCTTCCTTTGATTCGCCGCTTTTACGCAGGCGGGTAAGAATAGTTTTGACAGCATTCTCTTCGTTACTATTCAAGGGAAAACGAGCGCCATAGTACCGGTACACCGGGCATTGGATCAGGAACTCTCCCAATGCCGATTTCAAATCATCGCTCGGGATGCCGGAAAGTGACCGCATGTCAATAAGATTAAGGCTGCGAAATAACCGGTACAGGTTTTCCAGCTCACCATTCATATGTTCCGATAAAATATGTGCCTTTTTATCCCGTAACTGCTGGTGAATAGGGGCGTGACTTCCTATAAGATTCTGGTAGTATTCTGTAAAGTTTTTTTCTGCTTGTTTATTTGTAAAGAGGTTATTTACATCCGACAAAAAATCGTAACCGGTACTTCCCTGCAATGGCCAGTCTGAAGGAAGTTCCTCTCCTGGTTCCAGTATTTTTTCTATGGCAATATATACTTCGTCGCCAACCAGCTTCTGTAAACGCTGCAGGTACTCTGTGGGGTTTTGTAAACCGTCAATATGATCTATGCGTAAGCCCTGGAAAATGCCTTCGTCCACTAATTGTTTCACAAACGAGTGATGCCGCTCAAAGACCTTTTCATCTTGTATGTTCAGACAAATTAGACTGTTAACAGTAAAGAAGCGACGGTAATTGATTTGATGATCGGTTTCCTGCCAGTGGCAAAGACGATAATGTTGTGCCTTCGCTAGCTGCAGCAGCGTTGCTTTATCGTTGTTGATGTCCTGGCCTGCTTTGATAAATTGGTCAATTGATGTTTGGGATAATGGGTAAGCCGCACCATAATAATCAAACACGGGTTTAGCGTCTTGTATAACAACTTTAAGTTCACCATCGCTGATGACCTCCTCCAGCTTCTTACCAAGAAAAGGAACCATTAGTTTGTCATTGCCCCTGCTCCAGGTAATGTCGAAGACGGACGCATACTCCGACGCTTCGCCTTTTTCCAGTACATCCATCAGCCAACGGTTGTTGGAGTGATACGCCATGTGATTTGGAACAATATCCTGCAGCCACCACATGCCATTTTCTTTTAACTGTTTGCTGATGGCCCTTAACTCATCAAGGTTTCCAATCTCAGGATTTATTATTAAGGGGTTGGTACAATCATAGCCATGTACGCTGCCCGGCACAGCTGCAAAAATGGGCGAAGCATACACAGTGCTGATACCAAGCTGTTGCAGGTAAGGAATGATTGTTTGGAAATCCTGGAAAGTAAAACCTTTATGAAACTGTATACGATAAGTAGATATGGGATTGAACATAGTGAAGGGTCAATTGTGAGCGGTGAATAAAGAATCTGAAAGAATTACAATGCTTTCAGGTTGGATAGAAATGGCGTTGTGATATATTTCTGAATCGCCAGGGCCGTTCCATTCCTTAGCGGCGGAATCTAAAATGGTTTTGAAACCAGCTGTGTTGGCAAAGGGGATGGTTTGGGGGGCTTTGGAAAAATTCATGAAAGCCAGAATAGCAGCATCATTGCTCCAGCGATGCAGAACCAGCGTTTGGGCTTCTTTATCAGCATCTGCTTTTAGCGTTCTTCTATCCAAATGCCTCAACACCGGGTGGCTTTTGCGCAGGCTGATGAATGATTTATAATAGTCCAGCATTATTTTATGGCCACCTTCATGAATCAATTTCCATTGCAATTTTGATCGCATAAATGTTTCTTCTGCAACCGGGTCAGGCGCTTCGCCTTCTAAATGAAAAGCCGCAAATTCTTCTTTTCGCCCTTTGCGTACGGCTTCGCACAAATCTTTATCGCCATGCGAAACAAAGTACAGGAAGGGGTTAGGCTCACCCCATTCTTCACCCATGAAAAGCATAGGTAAAAACGGAGCAACCAATACAGCACCCGCCATCAGCTTTTGCATCTCAAAACTTACCAGGCTGCTGGTGCGTTCACCGAGCATGCGATTACCTACCTGGTCGTGGTTTTGCGAGAATACAATAAATTGTTTGCCCTCTGCTCTTTCGGCTTTTACACCAAAGAACTTTTTACGGTGCGGCGACCATTGCCCATCATATACATACGCATCTTTGTACGCTTTCGCGAGATGATCTATACCAGTAAAATCTGCATAGTAGCCGGTAGCTTCGCCAGTAGCCGTTGATCGCAGGGCATGGTGGAATTCATCTATCCATTGCACATCCATTCCATAACCGCCGCTGTTAATTGGCGTAATGAAACGGGTATCATTTAAATCTAATTCAGTAATCAGGTAGTGTACTTTGCCGGTCTCCTGCATCAACTTATCTACATACATTTTTATTTCCTGCAGAATATGGGTTGCACTGAAATCTTTTATGGCATGCACCGCATCTAAACGTAAAGCATCCACACCAAAATCTCTAAACCACATCAAAACGTTTTCAATAAAATACCTGCGCACACCATCGCAGTACTCATCATCAAAATTGATTGCCGATCCCCACGGTGTTTTATATTTAGCTGTGAAGTAGGGTCCAAAAGCGTTAAGGTAATTGCCCTCCGGGCCAAAATGATTATAGACCACATCTAAAATAACAGCAAGCCCTTTTTGATGACAGACGCTTACCAGCCTTTGTAAACCTTTTGCACCACCATAGGAATCCTGCACCGCAAATGGGAACACCCCATCATAACCCCAGTTCCTGCCACCTGGGAACTGTGCAACGGGCATAATTTCGATAGCAGTAATGCCCAGGTCTTTTAAATAATCAAGTTTGTCTTCAATGGCAGCAAAAGTTCCCTCTTTCGTGAAAGTGCCGGTATGTAACTCGTAAATAATATATTCCTCCAGTGGCAGATTTTTCCACCCATTACTGTCCGCGTTAAACGACCCCACATTAACAACTGCTGACTGGCCGTGTACGCCGTCGGGTTGTGAAAGTGAGACAGGGTCGGGGAAAGGCTCGTTATTATCAACACGAATTTTATATTTTGTTCCTTCTTCAAATTTGGCAATTACGGTTTCCCAATACCCGAATTCTTTTTTTTCCAGTGCTATCGTTTCGTGCATCACCACCTCTACCTTCTCTGCGTTTGGTGCCCATACAACTACCGACACAGAGCCATCGTTTAAGTAATTGACACCTAAAGTCCTCGCCTCAGTTTTTATTTCCTGCATAACTTAGCCAATTTCATTTTTCATTACTACAACAGAGCGGGCTTCTACATTCACTTCTTCCCCTGCTTTATGTTTTTCTCCAGTTTCTTCTAAATAGTTAAGGTTAGTGTCCAACACTTTTATCCAGCGGCTACCAAATTTTTTTGGTGGCAGCTTAAATAATAATGCTTCGTGATGCGCATTGAAAACGAGGTAAAAATTATCGTCGACTATTTGCTCGCCTTTAGGTCCAACAGAATGTATCCCCCGGCCGTTTAAATAAATCCCCAATGATTTAGCAAAATCCTGCTGCCAGGCCTCCTCACTCATTTCAGAACCATCGGGTTGAAACCAGGCGATGTCTTCCAGGCCGATGCCCTTTATGGGCTGGCCTTTAAACCATCGGCGCCTTGCAAAAACCGGGTGCCGCTTGGAAAAGTGAATGAGCTTTTTTGTGAAGGTTAGTAATTCGGTATCTGCATTTTCCCAGTCGAGCCACGACAGTTCATTATCCTGGCAGTAGGCGTTATTATTACCTTTTTGCGTTCGCCCCATTTCATCGCCCGATACCAGCATAGGTACACCTTGCGAGAAAAAGAGCGTGGTTAAAAAGTTGCGTCGCAGTTTATGTCGTAAAGCAATAATTTCGGGATCCTCAGTATCTCCTTCCACGCCGCAGTTCCAACTACGATTGTGGCTTTCCCCGTCGTTATTGCCTTCCCCGTTCGCCTCGTTGTGCTTTTCATTGTACGATACAAGATCATTCAACGTAAAGCCGTCATGCGCTGTTATAAAATTGATGCTGGCAGTAGGGCTTCGATAGTCTTGTTCATATAAATCGGGACTACCGGTGAAGCGCTGTGCAAACTCTCCCAACATACTTTCGGCACCACGCCAGTAATCGCGAATACAGTCGCGGTACTGGCCATTCCACTCTGCCCACCCGGGCGGAAAGTTACCTACCTGGTAACCTCCTTCGCCGATATCCCAGGGCTCCGCAATTAGCTTTACCTGCGAGATGATAGGGTCCTGGTGCATAATCTGAAAAAAGGCGCCCAGTCTATCTACCGAATGAAGTTCCCGGGCCAGGGCGGCTGCCAGATCAAACCGGAAACCATCTACGTGCATTTCTAAAATCCAATAGCGCAGGCTATCCATTATCATTCGCATTACGTTGGGCATTTTAGCATTTAGCGTATTACCGGTGCCTGTGTAATCCATATAATAACGCTTATCATCGGTAAGCCGGTAGCTGCCTACATTGTCAACGCCACGGAACGATAAAGTAGCACCCATTTGGTTGCCTTCTGCAGTATGGTTATAAACAACATCCAATATCACTTCAATACCGGCTTTATGCAACTCTTTAACCATCTGTTTAAATTCATTCACCTGGGCGCCATGATCTTTTTGGCTGGAATAGCGGATATCAGGTGCAAAAAAGCCAATGGTATTGTACCCCCAGTAATTGGAAAGCCCCTTATCAACCAGGAATTTATCCTGTAAAAAATGATGCACGGGCATTAACTCAATTGCGGTAATACCTAACTCTTTTAAATATTGAATGGTTACAGGATGACCAATGCCTGCGTAAGTACCGCGAAGGTCTTCCGGTATACCTGGATGTGTTTTGGTAAAGCCCCGTACATGCGCTTCGTAAATGATAGTACGGTGGTAAGGTATTCGCGGAAGTTTATCGCCTTCCCAATCAAACCGGGGATCAATAACAACGCACTTTGGTGTGTAGGGGGCGCTGTCCTCGCTACTAAAACTAAGGTCTTCTTCCGGGTGTCCAACTTCATACCCAAAAAGCGCATCATTCCATTTTATAATACCTGAAATTGCTTTGGCATACGGGTCTATAAGCAATTTATTAGGGTTGAAGCGGTGGCCATTTTGCGGGTCGTAGGGGCCATAAACACGGTAGCCGTAAAGCTGCCCGGGAAGTAAGCCCGGCAGGTACACATGCCATATATGATTACTACGTTCATTTATGCGTATGCGAATCGATTCTTTTTCCTGATCGGCTTCAGCAAAAAGGCAAAGTTCTACAGCAGTTGCATTTTCGCTGTACAGGGCAAAGTTGATACCCTGCCCATCCCAGTTAGCCCCTAACGGAAAGGGGTAGCCGGGAAATTGAGTCATCTTCATGTTGGTTCGAGTGGGTTTGTGATGGAGGACGTTTCAATTTCGATGCCATGGAAAGGCAGTAGAACCTTCAATAATACAGGGAGTCTGCGGGGTTAGGGCAACTGAAGTAATTATAATACGCAGTAATAAAGAGAAATCTGCTGGATGGTGTAAGCTACTAATCGCAGCACTGTGTCGCTGGCATTGTATTTCCATAGCTGTAACACGTAAATTTGATGACTAACTTCCATTCATGAAATCAAAGCAATCTTTCTGGCAGCGCATTGGTCTGCACGACTTTTTTATTAAAAACCATAAGGAACAAGATGAACAGACGGTGCCTGTAGTTACCTCTGATGACGTTTATCAATACATCATTCAAAAGTTTAAAGAATCCATAGGCCAGCTTTCCTTCGCCGGCCGCGTGGTGTTTTACCATGAATATATTATCTGCTTCAACCCCGAAGACTACAAGATTTTCATGGATAATAAGAAAGGAATTTTTGGTTTGATTGTGCATGAGTCGGTTAAGAAGTTCTACGAATTATTAAAAGAGTACAGGGCGCTTGGTAAAACCGTTGAGCCTTCTGCCAACCGTTGGATTTTTCGCTTTGTGGCCAACCCTGATTATCCACAGGGCGATCTAAGTTTTATTGGCAAGCTGTTGCCTGACAGTAATAAAACAGAACAAAAAGAAGAAAACCTGAGGGTCACTTACATTCCACGTCAAACAGGGATCGCACAGACTTTTGATATTAATCCAGACATATTAAAAGAATTTCATTTTTACAGCGATGGTTATTTTGAAGTGCCTTTTCGTGAGGATTTTAAATATGATGAAAGGCAGGTAAAAAATACACCTGGTGCCGCTACTCCAAATGCTGCTGACTCAAGCAGGCATAATGTTATTGCCCGACTGGAAACCATCGTGCCTGATAAAGAATATGCCGGTAAAAAAATTGAATACTTTATGCAGGCCGACGAAATTGTAATATCCGGAAAAGAAGAGACGAATGATGTAGCTAATTTTTTTCGTATCCCGTCCGATTGGGTTAATAGCCCTCACCTCCGGCTTCGTTTTGCCCGTGAAGAAAATAAAATCTACCTCGCATCGTTTGGTGAAAAGACGGTAGTAAATGAAAAAGAAGTATCCCGTAGCGAAGCATCGTCGCCACAATGGACGGAGCTTCCGTTCAATTCACGCATCTTACTAAATGGAATTGTCGGAGTTAATATTTTTAAACCTTAATTATGTCAGCAATTGTTTCTTTGGTGCTATTGGGCATTTGTGTTTGCCTGTTAATTGCTCATTTTGCTGAGATTAAAATCACACATAAAAAGAATGGCGGATAATTTTTTTGGCATTACTGATACAGGAAAACTGCGGGATAATAACGAGGATACTTTCCTTGCTCAAAAGCTGTCAAATGGCTGGATAGTCGTTTCTGCTATAGATGGTGTAGGTGGTTACGAAGGAGGAGAAGTAGCTGCGGCTATTGCAAGAGAAGTCATTCTGAAAAAACTGCTTACACCTTTTACAGATGCTACACAAGCACTAAAGGAGGCCGTGTGGGAGGCTAACCTGTCCATCTATACAGAAAAGCAAAAAAACGGGAGCAACAGCAGTATGGCTTGTGTGTTAACGGTTGCGTTGGCAGATATAGAGAATAACCAGTTTTATTATGCCCATGTCGGCGACACCCGCATGTACCTGCTGCGGGATGGCTCGCTGGTAAAGGTTACAAAGGATCATTCTTTTGTTGGATTCTTAGAAGACAGCGGACGGCTCTCGGAGCACGAAGCAATGAAACATCCAAAGCGTAATGAAATTAATAAAGCCCTGGGGTTTGATGGCAGTATCGGTCTGGACTCTGATTATATAGAAACGGGGTCGTCTCCTTTTTTACCCGGCGATGTTTTATTGCTTTGCAGCGATGGGCTGACAGATATGGTGAATAATAAAGACATAACAGCTATCCTGCTTTCCAATACCGCATTGTTGCAAAAAGGCGAAGCATTAATTAACGCTGCCAATAGCGCCGGTGGTAAGGATAACATTACTGCCGTGATGGTGACCAATAACAAAAAGCCAAGTAAACAAAAGGCCACCAAGCCTGCTCCGCTTATAAAAAAAAACGAAAGTAATAAAGAGGTAATCACTTCCGCTGTTCCGGGGTTGTATAAGGAGGAAGGGGTTGTGGTAAAAAAGCGAAAGAACACCTTCGTCGTTCCCCTGTTAAGTATTTTATGCCTGCTCTTAGCTGCCACCGCCTACTGGTTTTGGACGAAGAGCAAAGAGTTAGGGAACCCGGTTGGGGCTGAAGTAGCAAAAACACCAAATGAGGGTGAAAGAAAATTTTCTGATAGTATAGTTGTAGCGCAGAAAATTTTTATTGCTTCCGACTCCCTATTTGGCAGCCGTATAACCGTTAGCGATACGATTTTCATCCGACAGGATAGTTTGCACCTTATTGGTAATGGATTGAATTTGCAACGGGATTCATCTTATACCGGGCCCGCCTTTTTTGTAACTGCCAATAACAAATACCTGTTGCTTGAGAATATAACCTTTAAAGATTTTACAACCGCAATTGCCACTCAAAGCAAAGGGGTGGAACTAAAGAATGTAGTGTTTCAAAACAGCACAGTGCCGGTACAGCAAAATATTTTGCTTCCATTGAACGATACACTGTCCGGTATACTACGTGACAGCTTCTACACCAAGAAAGATTCTACCCGAAAATAAAACAGAACATGGCTTCAGCAATTCGCAGCAGGAATTTGGAACGCATTTTTTTACTTTCTATAGGGGCTGTACTGCTCTATCTTTTTTTGCAGCTGTTTTCGGTTTTACAAAAAGATTTCAGAGAGGTACGACCCAGGTTGAGCGATGGGTCCATGATAAATCTGAACAGTCCTGATCCCGCTGCTAATCTTGTTACTGTGCTCCAAAAAGGCTTTTATTTTGAGGATCAGCGAGACATTGCATTAATAAGGGAAGTTGCTTCACGGGGCTTTACAGGTATCGGGCAGATGGACAACATCGGTGAGTTAAATAAAAAAGCTTTTGAAGTTTCTACCGAAGACGCTTATAATAAAGGTGGTGAAGCATTTCGCAAAAGGGCCAGGGTCTCGAGGTTATTAATCGGGTTTAGTGGTAACGATTCCCTTCGTTTTGAAAGAGAAAAAAGTACGCCGCCAAAGCTCCCGGCAACCGTTAATGTGGGCCTGGGCCGGCATGTTATCAGTGGCGCCATTCAAACGCCGGATGAAGCAGCAGGCGGCGGTATACTCGTACGGCTGCAAATGATTCTGCCACAGGATAGTTTGTACAGCGATGCAGTAGAAGATGAGGGTCGCACGGTTCGTGATTCTTCCGCTACATTATTAAAAATCTATAGCGTTGATTCATCCAACCAACGTCAGTTGGTTTCCTTATCGGCTTATGCCCGAACTGACAATAACGGCAACTTTTCTTTTCAGGGGTTACCAACCGATAAAGCTTTTGAGGTGCTTCCGCTCAAGCCCGGCTTCCAGTTTGGAGGTGCAAAAGGCGTGCAGGGTTTGGAAGAAGATGTGGCTTTTAATTTTATACAGGCACCTCATAAAATAAAGCTATTTGCTACAAGGGATTTTAATAACCTGCGCAAAGAAAAAGCACTCATTGTTCGTACTCCGGAAGAAGTAGAAAAGTGGTATTGGATCATCATCGGTTGTTTTTTTGCCGGTTTTTTATTGTTACATTTTTTTCTTTCTATCCGTTTCCCATCGGCCGATCAACTGATTGTTCCTGTTGTGATGTTGCTTACGGGCCTTTCGTTTCTAACGCTGCTTTCTTTACAGGATCCATTGCGTGACCGCTTCCTTGGCAGAAGCAGTGTGGCCTATTTTGGTGGTGGCATAGCCGGTATTTTTATATTGCTGTTATTCAACCTCCGTAAGTTTACCACCGACTCCGGTTTGTTTAGGCTGTTCATTTTTAAAAACAACAACAAAGCTGCCAATGGGTGGCCCTGGGCCGTAGGTGCAATGGGCTTGCTGGCGCTAACTATTTTGTTTGGCACCGGTCCGGAAGGTAGCGGCGTAAAAGTGAATCTCTTTGGCTTTCAGCCGAGCGAAATAGTAAAATTTTTAATTGTTGTTTTTTTAGCGGGGTTTTTTGCCACCAACGAAAAATTTATTTCGGAATATGGGCGTTGGCAAAAGCGCTGGCAGTTCTTTGGGTTTGCGCTTATCGCCATTTTAGGTACCATCTTTTTGTTTTTAATTCTTGGCGATTTAGGTCCGGCAATGGTGGCCTGTTTCACCTTTATTATTTTATTTTCCTTTTCCCGTGGCGACTTTATGTACGCAGTAGCAACTGCCGCTGTGTACGCCGTTTCCATATGGCTTACCGGTAACAATATTTTACTGGCAACGGCCATCACGGTCGGCCTGTTATTACTGGCCATCCTGTTTATAAAGAAACAGCTTACCGAATCGGCTATCATGCTTATGGTGGTGATGGCAGGTTTCCTGTTATTGGACCAGGTGCCCTATATAGAAAAAGTTTTCCCGGGCCCGGTGCAACGGCTGGTAGATAGAAAAGCCATCTGGCAAAACCCCTGGGATAATGAAGTTTTTGGTGGCGACCAGATTGCTAACGGGCTGTGGGCGATGAGCAGCGGCGGTGTTAGTGGACAGGGTATAGGAGAAGGATTTGCCAAAACCATTCCTGAAGCGCATACCGATATGATTCTGCCATCAATGGGTGAGGAGTTTGGGTGGGCTGGGATCATTTGTGTATTTATTGTTTTCCTTTTGTATGTGCACCGTGCTATTTTAATAGGCCGGCAAACAGGAACGCCATTTCTGTTTTATCTGTGTTCAGGCATCGGCATCGCTACGTTTGTACAGTTTCTCTTAATTGCCGGCGGCTCCATAGGGGCCTTGCCTTTATCAGGTGTATCGCTGCCTTTTATGAGTTATGGCGGCTCATCGCTTATTGCCAATATGATGGCTGCAGGATTCTTGTTATCGGCTTCCGTTATACAAGGTTCGGCAGTGCAAATGAAGTTTATATCACGGCAGCAGGACCGCAACATTATGCCGGCATTGGTAGCCGCATTAGTGGGGGTGATTTTACTTGGAGTGAATGTGGGCCAGTATCTTTTCAACAATAAAAAATGGGTTACCCAACCTGCACTGGTTGCTGATAGAAGCGGTGCAAGAATGTTCAGTTATAATCCCCGCATTGCTATTTTAATGAACCGTTTGGGTGCCGGTAACTTATTAGATAGAAAGGGAAGAGTTCTTGCCACCGGTAATCCGGATTCTTTTTTACAACAACAGGACTCTCTGATAGCCGCAGGATTAAATCCGGTAGCCCTGCAAAGCCTCTCCCGGAAACGGCTGGATCGCTACTATCCCTTTTATGACCAGGCCTTTTTCTGGACAGGTGATATGAATACCGGCGCTTTTATGGGAGGTACCAACGGTTATTTTGCCGAATACGAACACATGGCAGAATTAAGAGGTTTTCCTTCTCCGGAAACAAAATTTACAGTTAAGGCTAGCCGGTTCCGGGAGAACCGATTCCTGCCCCGGACAGAGACAGAGATGACGGTAGCTAAAAGAGATTTCAGCGCATTGGCGCCACTGCTTTTAGCGGGCATCAATAGCAGCCAGGTTGATTCCTTTAAACAACAAAACCGCGATGTGCAAATGACCGTTGATGCGGCGCTGCAAACACAATTACAGGCTGCGTTGCAAACACTGGATACGTTGAAGAACAGCCGCATCTCGGTTGTGGTAATGGAAGACAATACCGGTGACGTACTGGCATCCGCCATGTATCCGGCGGCGCCTGTTAACGATATGGACCGGATGACGATGAGCACAAGTGAACTGAATCGTCTCCCTTATTTTATCACTACAAAAGACCTTGGATTTACGTACGCATCTCAGCCTGGTTCTACTGCCAAACTGATAACAGCTGCCGCTGCTTTTAATAAATTAGGTATGGACGCTGAAAAGAAAACAATCCTCGTCAGGCCGGGCGATTTGATTCGTGTTAAAAGCGAAGAACCCGACGAGACCGGGAACATCTCCATTCGACGTGCTGTCGTTCGTTCCAACAACCCGTTTTTTATACGCCTAGCTAATGAGGAAAGGCTGGAAGAGGAAATGGGAACCATCTACATGACAGCAGGGCTTTTTTTAAGGGGGGTAGGAGGCTATTTTTTTGACGGTGACTTCACCAATAACGGGCAGCAGGAGGCGTGGCGCAAAATATGGCGCAAGACAGAGTTTGCTTCTATTCGTTCGTATAATAAAGACAACATACGGCGTACAAGGGGCCGTGGAATTTCGGGAATGGCATGGGGACAGGGAGAGTTGATTGCTACCCCGGCGTCAATAGCACGTGTTGCTTCTGCTATTGCAAATGGTGGTGTAATGATGCATAGCCGGTATGTAATGAAAGTCAGCGATTCGGCCGTAGCGGTAAAATCCGGACTTCCTTTGCTCAAGGATGCCGGCGCTGCCGTACTAATGACGAAGTATATGAAAGAGCAAAGCGCCGGCAAAAAAAATAACTTGGGATTGGTAGTGGCAGGCAAAACAGGTACACCGGAACGGATATTTAAAGGCGAACGAATCAATGATGGATGGTATGTGTTTTTTGCACCAAAAGCAAAAGGCGCCGGTCACGTTGTTGTGTGTGTACGAATTGAAAAAACAAAGGGCTCCAGCGTGGCTGTGCGATTGGCAGGCTCACACGTAATTCCTGTATTACAGAAGTATGGATACATTAAAAGTTTCGGAGAAGAGCTGAACTAGGTTGGAAATTTTGGACTGTTTCTTGAATAACCATAAACGGGCGATAAGCTCACCATTACTATGTTCGACATTTTTAAACAAAAAGGAGATGCATCCGCGCCTGATGTTAAGGCCTTAAGGCAAAGCATTTTGCAGTTTGTCAAAGACCAATTGAAGCGCTGGGAAGGTGGCGAAGGTGCCCACATTAAGGGACTCCAGGCTTTTATAGCACCTGCAGCTGATGAGCGTCATCTTTACGAAGCCGCCTTATTTATAGACGACGAAAGCAAGTTTAGGGAAGAAGTGCAACGCATAGCAGATGATTATGCGATTGAGTTGCCGGCCACCTGGACGATGGAGACTTTATTTGTAGATACCCTGCCGCCAGAGGCCGTGAAAGCGAAAGATTTTCCCTTGGCTTTACATGTTTCTACCCGCAAACAACCGGTTCTTACCACGTTAACAACAGCCTACATCCAGGTTATTAATGGGGAAGCAGATAAAGAAAAATATGTGCTGACTTCTACGGGCGGTAAAGTTTGCATCGGCCGTGAAAAAAAAATACAAACCGAGGAAGGGTTTATGAGAGAAAATACAATCGCCTTTTCATCTTCCAGCCAGGATAAAAGCAACAAATACATCAGCCGCCAGCATGCGCATATTGAATGGAATAAAGACACCGGTGCTTTTTTTTTATACCCGGATGAAGGTGGAGTTCCGCCGCGTAATAAAATAAAAGTGCAAACGGGCGACGGTGCTATCATACGTCTGCAGACTATAAAAGTGGGCCATCATTTAGAAGAAGGCGATCAAATTGTCTTAGGCGAAACAGCACTGCTGAAATTTACCTACGAGGATAATCCATAAGGGAAGAAGGAAAACAAGACGCAACCCTGGTCTATTATCTGCAATCTAATAACACTGATGTCAAAAGTATTTACCATATCTGAAGGCCTCGAGAACATGGGTGCTATCAAATCAGGTGGCCAGGGTTCGGTTTATAAGGGGCGGCGCACCGGTGAGATCATTTCTGCTATTAAATTGTTGCCAACGCCCATCTTCTCCCAGGATGAGGAAAATAAGCACTACCGCGATTTTATCAACGAGGTAAAAAAACTGCGACGGGTGGGCGAGGTGCCCAATCCTAACATTGTAAAAATTTTAAGTTCAGGTATAAGCGAAACAGGTGGGTTTCCCTACATCGAAATGGAATTTATAGAGGGCCCTGACCTTGGCGAACTGCTCAGGCCACCACACTCCCCGGTTTTCACGATTAAAGAAATTATCAAAGTTGCCGACCAGCTTTCACATGCTTTGGCGCATTGTCATAAACTTGAAGTAAAGCATGGAGATATTAAAAGCAATAACGTAAAATTTAACCAGCATACAGGCAATTACGTATTACTCGATTTTGGCTTGGCCATTCTGTCTGATGAAGAGCGCCGGACCTCTTTGCGCCGCGCCGGTGCTATTGAATTTATGGCCCCGGAACAGAATGAGGGACGTATGTTTTTTGAGACCGATATATACAGTTTCGGAATTATTCTTTACGAGCTTGTGGCTGGTGAAGTTCCTTTCCCGTTAGATGGTAACAGCGAAACGGCGAGGAACAAAGTAATGGTGGCACATATGGAGGCTACGCCACCTGATGTAATGACACTTCGTAAAAAAAACCTGCCGGCGGAATGGAGTGATGAACAAAAGGCATGGGAGATGCAGATGCCGGAATGGATTATTTCTGTGATATATAAATGCCTTCAAAAGAAAGTGGAAGACCGTTATAAAAACGGGACAGACCTGCATCAGTTTATCTCCCATCATCGCATACATACCGCTGAAGTGCTTGGACTTGTAAAGAACGAAGACACAAAATGGAGAGCTCTCCTTACAAAAAAGGAAACGGAATTAAAAGGTGCTAAAGAAGAACTTGAAGAGTTGAAAGCCATTGTACTGAAGCAGGACGAAGAATTGCAGGCTTTTAAAGCAGGTAACCGACAACCCCTACGTACTACTTCTGCTTATAGTAAAAAAAACACCGTATCAAAATCTGCGTTCACTATGGCTTTGGTAGTTGCAGTAGTGGCCGGATGTTTGGCGGTGTATGGTTTATTTTTTAATCCGTCTGTAGCTGGTGCTACAAAATCCGGGAGGGTTGCCTCTACAAATGATTCTCTTTCCGTTGCCGTTGATAATAACTCGGCCAAGCGTTATGATGATAAAAGCGAGGCAACAAAACCAATTGCTAAAGAACGTAAAAAAAAGACAGCTGATTCTGCGGCCATCAATAAACCAAGGGAGGCAAGGGCACAAACAACGGTAAGAAAAGTGCCCGACTCAACCTCGAAAACAGCTAAAGGCATTCGTAGCGAGACGGTTGCTAAAGTAGACAGCACACTTCGCCCCCGGTACAAAGTGCGCAACATAGCTTACTTCCACGACGAACCCGATGAAAGTACAAAGCGGAAAGCATTTATCAACCATTGGAACAATGCTGTACTAAGACCAATGAATGAAAAAAACGGGTTTATCTACGTGGTATATACTAATAGCGAAGGACAAACATCAAAGGGTTGGTTATCTAAAGCGGAGTTATTACAGGTTAAGTAGCCTGCTGGTTTAGTGTCCGGCAAAATTTATAATTCGAATAAACGTTGAATGTTTATACGGCCTGAGATAAATATTGTTTCAGGTTGATGCACTGTGATAGATTACTGCTTCTTACCTCCGCACAAGCATGGTGCATGAACTTAAGTTCAAAATAATTATACAAACTGCATTACAAAAACACTTCCCTCCCCCTCTACCGACTGTACTTGTATAGTTCCTTTGTGTAACATGATAATTTGCTTGCAAAGGCTTAACCCAATGCCGCTACCGGTTTTTTTGGTACTGAAAAAGGGGATGAATATTTTTTCTATAATTTCTTCTGACATCCCTTGTCCGTTATCTGCTACTTTGATTATCACTTTTTTATCCAACGTTGGGTTGGCAGACAGAATAACTTTTGGCTGGCTTTTGTCCTTTACAGCCTCCAGCGCATTCACTACAAGGTTAATTAAAACCTGTTCCACTAAACTTACGTCGGCCTCCATTTGCAACTCCGGGTTGCGCAGAATAATTTCCAACTCTACTTTTTTCTGTTCAAAGGTGGGTTGCATTAATTGGTGAAGGTTGGCGAACAGTTCTCTTACATAGATCTTCTTCAGGTTAAGCGTAGTAATCTTATTGAGGCTACGGTAAGTCTCTGCAAACTTCAACAAGCCTTCACTGCGGCGTTTGATGGTATCAATTCCTAATTCCAAATCCTCCACGGCGTCATCCTGCAGTTGGGCACTGGCAAGGTGGAGACGCTTCTTTAAAGTTTCCGCCAGTGAGGAAATAGGCGCTATTGAATTCATGATCTCATGCGTCATTACATTCAGCAGCTTTTGCCAGGCTTTTGATTCCGTTTCGTCTAAGGCTTCATTTACATTTTGAAAAGCAATGAGTTTAAACGTCTTACCGTCTGTTTGAAAGGCCGTTGCTGAGAGCAACGCTTTAAATGTTGATTTTTGAAGATGTATGGTTACAATCCTGCTTTCTCCTGGTTTTATCGAGAACACTTCATCAAATAAGATTTTATCTCTTTTGCTTAAAGACTGAACCGTTTTAAGATAGGGGACTTCAAGCAGTTTCTTTAGGGTTTCATTCATCCAAACCACCTCACCGGTTTCTACCTCGTAAGAAAGTATACCAGTATCAACCAATTCTAAAATCTTTTGTAAGTACTGGTATTGCGTTTCTTTTTCCTTGCTGATAATTTTAAACGTACTGTTGATTTCATTGAAGCCTTTCCGCAGGGGCTGTATGTCCGCTGAAGCATGCTTTACATCAAAATAACGGGAGAAGTCGCGATAGTGGACAGCTTCAACAAACTGGGCCAGTTCATCCTGGGTCTTTTTCTGGAATTTCAAAAATTCAATCAATTGATAACATAGCAGGGGAGCAATTATGGCTAATGGCAGGTATAACTGTTTTACCAACAGGTAAGACGCCGCCAGTAGCGTGATAAACAATAAAGCGGTGCGAAGAACAATACTGCTGTAAGAGTTATTAAATGTCATATTTGCTCAGCCTCCTGTATAGTGCGGTTCTGGTAATGCCTAATTCCTTGGCAGCTTTTGAAATGTTACCGCCATTCTTTTCTATTACTTTCAGAATTGTATTTTTTTCAACGGTGCCCAGGTTGGAATGTTCCGTTTTGTCTTCTTGCGCAGGTGCTGATTCAATTGGCGAGAAGAGAATGTCTTTTGCCGACAAAACGGTTTCCTCGGCCATGATAACAGCCCTTTCTATTGCATATTGAAGTTCTCTTACATTCCCGGGATAATGGTAGTTTAATAGTTTTTCTTTTGCAGATTTATCTAATTCCGGTTCTGGTTTCAGGTACTTATCAGAGTAGATTTTGCTGAAGTGTTTGGCTAATAGTAAAATGTCGTTACCTCTTTTGCGCAGGGGCGGAACAAGAATTTCAACCGTATTTATCCGGTAGATTAAGTCCTTCCTGAAACGGCTTTCATTGGCTAATTCTGCAAGTGGAATATTGGTGGCACAGATCAGCCGAATGTCAATTGGTGACGGCTGGTTAGTACCAAGCCGGGTAACCTGCCTGTTTTGCAAAACACTCAGCAACTTCGCTTGCTGATGAAGCGAAATGTTTCCGATTTCATCTAAAAACAACGTACCGGTGTTGGCCGTTTCAAATCTTCCTTCGCGGTCTTCACGTGCATCGGTAAAGGCGCCTTTTTTATGTCCGAACAACTCACTTTCAAAAAGCGATTCTGTGAGGGCTCCTACATCTACCTTAATAAATGGTTTGGTAGCACGATAAGAAAAATGATGAACTGCTTTTGCTATAACTTCTTTGCCCGTCCCGTTTTCGCCAAGTATAAGAATGTTAGCATCCGTTGGAGCGATCTTTTGAAGTTTGTAAAAAATATCATGCATTACACCAGATTCACCCAACAGCTCTTTCTCAAAAATGGAAGAGCCTATAGGT